>NZ_JADEWY010000052.1 GCF_015207375.1 Coleofasciculus sp. LEGE 07092
CTCCCCCGCTCCCCAACTCCCCCGCTATGGCTTTATCCTGATGCCAACCAACAACCTCCGTATACTAAATTTAAGGCAGTAAGCCTAACCTCATGAGTGATGAAAATTCCTATCAAGGCGTCATTGTTATTGTTGATGATACTCCTCACAATTTAGGAGTACTCTTTGACTTTTTGACTGATTCTGGCTTTAAAGTTTTAGTGGCTCAGGATGGTGAAAGTGCTATCCAGAAAGTCGAATATGCCAAGCCTGACCTCATCCTGCTGGATGTGATGATGCCTGGTATTGATGGGTTTGAAACCTGTCGGCGATTGAAGGCTAACCCATCCACTCAAGATATTCCCATTATTTTTCTGTCAGCCCTTTCTGAAACAGTGGATAAGGTCAAAGGATTTGAGCTGGGAGCGGTAGACTTTATCACTAAACCGGTACAGCAGGAAGAAGTGAAAGCGAGAGTCATCACTCACCTAACTCTTCGGAACCTACAAAAACGACTGGAAGCGCAAAACCTACAGTTACAAGGAGAAATTCAGGAACGAAACCGAATAGAAAAGTCCTTGCGGCAAGCCGAAGAAAAATATCGCAGCATCTTTGAAAACGCCACCGAGGGTATTTTTCAAGCCACCCTTGAGGGGCAGTACATCACCGCTAATCCTGCACTGGCTCGCATTTTAGGCTATGACTCCCCAGAAGAACTCATGGCTCAAATTGCGAATATCGGACAGCAACTTTACGTCAAACCCCAGCGTTCAGAAGAGTTAGCGGCGCTCATGAAGCGGTATGACAAAGTGTCGGATGTTCAGTCTCAGGTGTATCGCAAAGATGGCAGTGTTATTTGGATTGCCGAGAATATAGACATAGTTAAAGATGAGAAAGGCAACCTTCTCTACTACGAAGGTACGGTTGCCGACATTACCCACCGCAAAAAAACAGAAACGGACTTGACCCTGGCTCGCAAGAGAGCCGAACTTTTGCTACTCAATATTTTGCCTCAACCGGTTGCCGAGCTTTTGAAACGGGGTCAACAGACGATTGCCGAAAGTTTTGAGGCAGTAACAATTCTGTTTGGTGATTTGGTTGACTTTACCAAATTCTCGACCCAAACCTCTCCGACAGAACTAGTGGGTATCCTCAATCAAATTTTCTCGAAGTTTGACCGCTTGGCTGAAGAACACGGGATTGAGAAAATAAAAACGATTGGTGATGCCTATATGGTTGTGGCGGGTTTGCCGAAATCCCGCCTAGATCATGCAGAGGCGATCGCTCAAATGGCTTTGGATATGCAAGCGGCGATTAACCAGTTCAACGCTGAGACGGGTCGCAACTTCAAGCTCAGAATCGGCATTAATAGTGGACCTGTGGTTGCAGGCGTCATCGGTATCAAAAAATTTAGCTACGACTTGTGGGGAGACACGGTGAATACTGCTAGCCGAATGGAATCCCACGGGTTGCCGGGTTACATTCAGGTGACAGATGTTACCTACGAGCTCTTGCGCGATCGGTTTCGGTTCCAAAGGCGAGGATCTATTCAGATTAAAGGGAAGGGAGAGATGATCACCTACTGGCTCGAAGGCGCAAAAGTGGCATCGGATAGCTAATGTGTTCTAGCCCTGTCAAGGTTTCAGGTAGTCAGGATATGATCGCTGGCTTCGAGCTGGTTGTAATGTCTTCACGTCGTATCCGATAGTACATCTGCTAACCTCCGCCAGGAATCTGAAAATATGTGGAAAGATTCTGGCTATTCAGCTTGAGCGGCGTATTATGCAGAAATAATCTGTATAAGCAGTAAAATTGGGGTGTTATAGCGCTACGCGCTAGGGAACGGGGAACAGGGAACAGGGAACAGTAAGCTGTGAATGGGTTTCAGTATGTAGGGATGTCCTAACCTAAACTTGTAGTGCTATATACCGAATTATTCTGCCTCTCCATATACCTACCACCTTGACAAGGCTGCTTCCCATAACCAAGCCAAACAGACCTGTGTTAATATTCTGGGAAACAATCCTCTAATTCTCAATTGCACATGGGCAAGGTTCTGGTGTTAAACGCCTCCTACGAACCGCTCAACATCACCAATTGGCGACGGGCGGTTGTCTTGTTGCTTAAAGGGAAAGCGGAGCAGGTTGAACATAACGGCAAGTATGTCTATCCAGAGTTACCACTCCCCACAGTTATCCGGTTGCGTCATTACGTTCGGGTTCCTTATAAAGAAATTCCTCTGACGCGCCGTAATATCCTCCACCGTGATGGTCATTCGTGTCAATACTGCGGTTACATCGGTGACGACTTAACACTCGATCACGTTGTTCCCCGTTCTCGACATGGGGGAGATTCCTGGGAAAACATTGTTACCGCCTGCGTGCGCTGCAATGTCAAAAAAGGCAATCGTACCCCAAAAGAAGCCAACATGATGTTGCGACATCAACCCCGAAAACCTTACAGCAGCCTTTATTTTGAAGTTGCCAAACACATCAAAGGGGGTTTGCATCAGGAGTGGCGAAAGTATGTAATCGGAATTTGACATTGGGTTTTGTCGAGCAAAGGAGGAAGTAAACAGGGTATTGAGCTAACAAGCTGGTGGATGAATGTCACAAATCTCAGCCAACAGGTAGTCTATAGGTGATGAGTTAGTTTGCAAAAATGTGAAGAGGGTTAATATCCACTCAATCACAACCTGCTCTAGCACTGAATTCAATACAGTGCTGATGTGAGCCGAACACGTTGACTACTCACTGACATGACATCCAACTCCACATTCACACCTCTTAATGATTCCTTTTCAGAGTCTGCCTCTAGTGCCGATTCCCTCACGGGTATCTCTCAACAGCAGGAATCCTCTGATAAAAACTCCCTTAGCCAAAACGGAAGTTCCCACGATCATCGGTCACGAATAGACTTGCTAGAAACAAAAGTAGCCGAACTGCAACAGGCTTTGGAAGGTCACAAATCCGAGCGCCAACTTGTTGTTATTCAAGATTTTCCCGACCCCGATGCTCTTTCGAGTGCCTGGGCTTATCAGCTAATCGCTGAACAGTACAATATCCAGTGTGATATCGTCTACGCTGGAACTCTCTCTCACCAAGAAAATATCGCTTTGGTGAAACTGACCAACTTGCCCGCTAAACGCTGGGGTGTTCAGAGCCTCAAGGAACGCGACTTCTCAGTATATCAGGGTTGTGTTCTGATTGACAATCAGGGAACGACAACACAGCTAATGTCTTTTGTGAAACAGGCAGGTATTCCAATGGCTGTGCTGATTGATCATCACAGTACTCAGGAAGATCTTAAGGCAGAATTTACCGACGTGCGACCGCAAACACGAGCCACTGCCACTATTTTAACTCAGTACCTTCAGGCAGGATTGCTCAAGCTCGACAGCAGCATCAGCGCTCACGTCAAGTGTGCAACGGCACTGATGCACGGTTTGCGATCAGATACCGATCGCTTAATGCGAGCAACCGAAGAAGATTTTCTGGCGGCTGGCTATCTCAGCCGTTTCTATGATGCTCAGTTGTTGAATGCGGTACTGCAAACAGCGCGATCTCGACGGGTAATGGATGTGATCGAGCGATCGCTCAAAAATCGTATTGTCCAGAATAATTTCTCCATCGCTGGCGTTGGCTACCTGCGCTACGATGATCGAGATGCTATTCCCCAAGCGGCAGATTTTTTGGTAACAGAAGAAAACGTTCATACCGCCGTGGTTTACGGGATTGTTCACGACGAAGACGAAGAATTAGAAGTCGTGATTGGCTCATTGAGAACGAGCAAATTAACCCTCGATCCTGATGAGTTTATTAAAGAAGCTTTCGGTCAAGACAATCAAGGACGCTTCTTCGGTGGTGGACGGATGATGGCAGGCGGTTTTGAAATTCCGATTGGATTTTTGGGCGGATTTAATGACAATGGGGAATACGCCAAGCTGAAGTGGGAAGTGTTTGATATTCAAATTAAGCAAAAGCTCTGGCGGTTGGTCAATCCGAAGGATAATTTGATTCATACTAGCTAATCTGTGGTATAATTTATCATCCAAACTCTACCTGGGCAAGATTCAATGACTTCTGACTCCTAACGATGGAACTATACTTGATTCGCCACGGCATTGCCGCCGAGGGCGAAGATTACGCCAACGATGAGGAACGTCCCCTGACTGGCAAAGGGCGTCAGAAAACCACCAAGGTTGCCAAGCAACTGCGCGATCGCAGATTGCATTTTGACCGGATTTTGACCAGTCCTCTGGTAAGGGCGCGGGAAACGGCTATCATCTTGCAAGAAGTCGGTCTGGGTTCAGAGGTTGAAGAGTTTCCCGCTCTGGCACCAGATGGGGATATCTATGGCTGGGTTCATTGGTTAGAGGTACGACGGCAAAACGCCACAGGTGAGGGATGTGTGGCACTGGTGGGTCATCAACCGAATTTGGGAAATTGGGCGGAAACCTTAGTTTGGGGCGAGGCTAAAGAGAAACTTGTCCTCAAAAAAGCAGGAGTTATTGGGGTAAAGGTACCAGCTTCTGGAAACCCTGTAGGACAAAGCGATCTGTTTTTGCTGGCTGCTCCCAAATGGTTACTCTAAATAAAAAATTAATAAATTTTGTAATGCTTGTTACTAATCTGCTTGTTTCTGGTAATGTAGCCTGAGTAAGTTTCAAACTAGTTCGGTAGTACCTATGACTGTCTGCGAGTATAAGCCAGGTCTAGAAGGAATCCCTGCTGCTAAATCCAGTATTAGCCACGTTGATGGGCAAAAGGGAATACTGGAGTATCGTGGTATTCGCATTGAAGAACTCGCAACCAAAAGTACGTTCTTAGAAACCTCTTATCTCCTGATTTGGGGCGAATTACCGACTAAGGAAGAACTCAAAAAGTTTGAGACTGAAATTCGCTACCATCGACGCATCAAGTACCGGATTCGGGATATGATGAAATGCTTTCCCGAAACGGGTCATCCGATGGACGCCCTGCAAGCCTCAGCAGCAGCCTTAGGTCTTTTTTATTCCAAACGCGCCTTAGATAACCCGGAATACATTCGGGAAGCCGTGGTGCGTCTGTTAGCGAAAATTCCAACAATGGTGGCAGCGTTCAAGCTGATGCGGAAAGGCAATGATCCTGTTCAGCCTAATGATGAGTTAGACTACTCCGCCAACTTTTTGTATATGCTGAACGAGCGGAAACCTGATCCGCTAGCTGCCCGAATTTTTGACGTATGCTTGACGCTTCATGCCGAACATACTATGAATGCCTCCACATTCTCAGCAAGGGTAACGGCTTCAACCCTGACTGATCCCTATGCTGTGATAGCTTCAGCCGTGGGAACTCTCGCTGGACCTTTGCATGGAGGAGCGAATGAAGAAGTGATACAGATGCTCGAAGACATTGGCTCGGTAGAGAACGTCCGCCCCTATCTCGAAGATCGCTTGCAGCGTAAGGGAAAGATTATGGGGTTTGGTCATCGGGTTTATAAAGTAAAAGACCCACGAGCTACGATTCTGCAAAACTTAGCCGAACAACTGTTTGAGAAGTTCGGACACGACAAATATTATGAGATTGCCGTGGAGCTAGAACGAGCTGTTGAAGAAAAACTGGCGTATAAAGGGATTTACGCAAACGTTGATTTCTATTCAGGTCTGGTTTACCGGAAACTGGGCATTCCCACAGACTTGTTTACACCTATATTTGCGATCGCTCGGGTGGCAGGTTGGCTAGCGCACTGGAAGGAACAGCTAAACGTCAACCGGATTTACCGCCCTACTCAAATCTATACGGGTTTCCACGATGCCCCTTACATTTCAATCGAAGAGCGGCAAAACCCTCAAAATGGAAATGGACTAACACCTCACTAGGGGAGTCGGGGAGAAGGGAAATATTTAGGGCTGGCTGCAAAAAACAGAAATCCTTAACTACCAATATTTTGAGCGGTGTTGAGAGTGGTTCAGAGACAAGGAAATCTGGTAAAATCTGACAAAACCCTTCTGAACATCCCCTCAATACCGTTCCTGGATTGAAAGAACAAGGCTGAGTTATTTTTTACTATTACCCCTTGTCCTCAGTCCCCAATCACCGAGTCACCCCCTGTACCACCGGACGAATTTCGGAACCATCAAACAATCCCGGATTACCTGCCCAGTTAAAATCGTTAATCCGGAGGCTGATAGAACCCAATTCCTGAACTGGGTTGTAACGCAGCAGGATATTGTAAGTGCGACGGCTGTATTCCAAGAAGAAATCCGTGCTGATTTGCTCACCCGTATCTATGTTGTATGAAGTCTGAAACCCCAATCGAAAGGGACCGTAGATTTGTTGAGTGATGCCCAAGGAAAGCACTTGATTATCTGCAACTCGGTCAAAAAGGAATGGAGATAAGTCACCGAGGGCTACCTGGGTATAGCTGATGTTAAACCCAGTGTAGTCGAGGTACGGGCGGGAAAAATGCCCGACTTGTCCTGATAGCCCGACGGTGGCGCTCAGAGAACCCTGAGTATCGCCACTACTATAGAAACTACCCACACCTGTTACAACTCCATTGAGTGACAAATAAGGAACCACGGGTCTTGGTGTGTATCGTAGTCCTTCGGTGAGAGTGGGTGGCAGAGCTTCACCTTGCCAGAGTAAAAAACCTCGGCTCAAGTTAGCACTAGCTTGATAGCGCGTCAAGTTAATCCGATTGTTATCTCGAGGAGGTGGTGGGAGCAAGTCTTGTCGGTCTGTCTCGGAGTTGATATTCTGAACACCTCCCTGGTAGGTAAGGTTAATGCCAGTATTCCCTAACGGAATCACAGGTGAAGTGATGACCGCTCCCAAACTACTCTGCACGGTTTGAAAGCCAAGAGAACCGTTAAATAGGCGATCGCGGTAGCTGTATTCTAGATTGAGATTGTGAGGTAAACCCGTGCCGATTACCTGCCGAAGTCGAACGCTGGCTCGTAGTTCGTCTTCTATTTCATCGGGATCGAAGCTGGTGAATACTGCCGACCCTACCAAGGTTGTGCGCGGCGTCAGTACGGCATCAAGTTGAGCCTTGAGCCCAAAGGACGACGGGTCTAAAATACCCCCCTCATCCATTCCCGGCGTATTCGGGTTATCATCCCCCAAGATCGCCTTTTGGATAAAATACTGGGGCGTGAGTCTAAATCGCACGGCGGGAGTATTCACTACCTCAAAGGTACGCTCGGCAAACAAACCGCCGCGATCATCATCATCAAAGCCAAAGTTTACCAAACCAGGCGATCGCGGACGGCGATCAATCACAACGCGATTACGGAATGTTGGCACTGACAATCCTTGATCAAAAACCAAGCGGGGGCGGGTGGCAACGATTTCATCCACTAAAGGTGAAATCCGACGAAATCGGGCAGTATCGGCTCGTAATTCCAGCTCTGGGGGTGAAAAAGGGTCATTCGTTAGTCGCACATTTGTGGCAACAGTTTCTGATCCCTCAAAGTCAATTCGGTCGGCTTCATAACGAAATCGGTTAATCACTCCCCCAGATGCAGGGACATTCTGATTGTCTAGAGCAAAAGATCCCCCAAGAAAGAAGGAATAAAAGCCGGGATTAGTTATTCCTTGTAGAGGTTGGTTAGTGGTAATGCGATCGCTAATCGGTCGCTGTTCCTCTGGAGCATTAGGGTCAGTCGGAGAGGGCAAGATTGTCAAATCGCGTCCTGCTGTCGGCACGTACAGTTCGCCATTCGCATTTAAAACGACACCACTATCCTGGACAAAATAATACTCAAACCGTTCCCCGCGCAGCACTTGATCGCCTCGAGTCAGCGCCACATTGCCCTCAGCCACGAGAATACGATTGGGCAAGTTCACTTGCACGCGGTCAGCATTCAGTAACGCTCCGCGAAATAGCAGCTCAACGTTTCCTTCTGCCGTAATAACTTGCCGTTCTTGATCATACTCCTGTCGGTCGGCGGTCAGTTCGATCACGCCACTGATGCCAGCAGGATTGGCAGGTTCAGTTGTTTCAGACTCTGGAGTGCCAGGGGATGGGGATGTCGGTGTGACTTCCTCATTGGGTACTTCCTCCTCGGGCGTTGATTGAGTCTCAGGTGCAGGCACGGTAAATTCAAACTCTCTCACCTCCCCAGAGCGCTCTTGAGTCACCAGACGCTCGACATTAGACAAATCGAGAGTCACTGGTGTGGTATTCGAGGCAAGATTTGGGATTGAAGGGGATGAGTTTTTAGTCTGAGTTGGGTTTGCAGAACTAATTGGTGGGTTAGTGAGGGGGAGATGAGGAGACGGGGAGGCGGGAGTAGCATCCTGTCGAGCTGGGTGCAAGTCCGTCTTAACCGATACTTCCCTGACTACTCCAAACGTTAATTGCGGATTTTTTGACGTTGAAGGAATTTCTCTGTCGATATTGTCATTCTCCACAACGGTTTCTGTTGAGGGAGCATCAACCTCAGTTTCGGGACTAGGGTTAGGGAGGTTGGCACCTTCGACATTGACCTGAGCTACGGGCAATACTGGTGTCGCCACTGGTATTTTGGGTTGGGAATGACTGACACAAATCGGCGGACCGAGCAACGCCGCACTACGGGGAGCCATCAAGGATGAAGACTCTGGTGGTAGAGTTTCTGGTGGGCTGGGTGTGGCGATTAACCCCGTAGGCTGGGTTTGAGTCTTGGGCGATACCACTATCACCTCAGAGGATGGGTTTTGGTTAGCGCCATCCTCTAAGGTAACGGATTGAATAATGGCAGGTGTTTCAGGCGGCTGAACGGGTTGGGGCATTTTTTAACACTAACAGTCGAAGGGACAGCTCCGAAGCGTGACCGTTCGCCGCACATAACACTAAGTAGAGGGGCGAGGCACGCCTCGCCCCTTTGACAAACTCAGGGATGAAGCGTAACTATTTACTCCAAATCCCGTTGCTTGGGGTTGCGAGCCGGATCGTTTGACAAAAAGCCAAACACAAATAAGCCAACGAAAATACTAACAACGATATAGACCACAATTTTGAGGGTAAGCATTTTGATATCTCCCAGGGTTGCGAATGGCTGAATGAAAATTTGTGTTGCGAAATGCAACAACTTTACATAATCATACCCAAAGGTGGTGTCCTTTTGGGCTGGGAAGGCGAATCAAAGCTTAAGTTCCTCAAGATATCGATCATCCTCGCTAGCTCGGCTGTTGGTCAACCCTGACGAAGTACAATTGTCTGACGTTCCAATTCTCCAGTAGAGAGTGTCATTAAAAACAGTATTAAAAGTCTCTTCCTTTGTACAGAAGTAGGTACACAATGTTATCCGTGTAAAACATAGAAATTTCTCGCTCTATGCAGCCCATTCGTACATTTAATGTCTCCCCTTCCCTGCCTAAGGCGCTTGAACCCTTGCGGAAGCTAGCGTATAACTTGCACTGGGATTGGAATGTCGAGACCAAAGATTTATTCCGACGGCTAGACCGTGACTTGTGGGAGTCAAGCCGCCACAATCCAGTATTGATGCTGGGCACCATCAGCCAAGCGCGGCTCACTGAAGTTGCCGAAGACGAAGGTTTTTTGGCGCAAATGGAACGGGCATCCCAACAGTTGGATAGTTACCTGACAGAGCGGACGTGGTATCGCAAGCATCGCGGCAAAAGTGAGGTCGATGAATGCTATGCCTACTTCTGTGCTGAGTACGGTTTAGTCGATTGCTTACCCATTTACTCCGGCGGTTTGGGAGTCTTGGCGGGTGATCATCTCAAATCAGCCTCTGACTTGGGTTTGCCTCTTGTTGCCGTTGGCTTACTCTATCAGGAAGGCTATTTTGCCCAGTATCTGAATGCTGATGGTTGGCAGCAAGAGCGCTACCCGATCAACGACTTCTACAATATGCCACTGCATCTAGAGCGTAACCCTGATGGCTCAGAGCTGCGGATTGCAGTAGACTATCCAGGTCGCACTGTCTATGCTCGAGTCTGGCGGGTACAAGTCGGAACCGTACCCCTTTACTTGCTCGATACCAATATTGAACCTAACAATCCCTACGACCACGACATTACCGATGAGTTGTACGGTGGTGACCAAGACTTGCGAATTCACCAAGAAATCATGTTGGGAATTGGCGGGGTTCAGGCGTTAAAAGCATTAGGCATCAAGCCCACAGTCTATCATCTCAATGAAGGTCACTCTGCCTTTTTGATTCTGGAGCGCATTCGTCAGCTCATGCAGGAAGATGGTTTGAGCTTTGATGAAGCCAAACAGGTCGCTCAGTCTACCCAAGCTTTCACTACCCACACGCCTGTATCCGCTGGATTTGACTTATTCCCCCCGGATAAAGCGATGTACTACATCGGACATTACGCCGACATCTTCGGCTTATCACGAGAGGAATTTCTGGCGCTGGGGCGGGAAGATACGGGTAGTTTACAATCCCCCTTTAGCATGGCAGCCTTGGCACTCAAGACATCCAGCTTTACCAATGGGGTGAGTCAGTTGCATGGAGATGTATCGCGGCAAATGTTTAAGGGGCTGTGGCCTGAGCTGCCATTAATAGAAGTCCCGATTACTGCAATTACCAATGGCACCCATGCTCGTAGTGTCGTAGCCAAGTCTACTCAGGAACTGTATGATCGCTATCTAGGTCCAAGCTGGTCGGATAAAGGTTCTGAAGACCCCCTCTGGGAACGGGTTGACTCAATTCCAGATGAGGAGTTGTGGCGCAATCACGAACGCTGCCGCTCGGAAATGGTGGTGTCTTTGCGAGAACGGTTGCAAAACCATTTGCGCGATCGCGGTGCGATGCCAGCAGAACTCGCTCACGCGAAGGAAGTCCTAGACCCCAGCATCTTGACAATTGGCTTTGCCCGTCGGTTTGCCACCTATAAGCGAGCCAATTTGTTCCTACAGGACATGGAACGGATTAAGAAAATTATGATGGGCAATAAAGCTCGACAAGTGCAGTTTGTCATTGCTGGCAAAGCCCATCCCAAGGATATGCCCGGAAAAGAATTAATCCGCGAAATTATCCATACCGTTCGGGAAGCTGGAATTGACGATCGGGTGGTTTTCATTCCCAACTACGATATCCACATAGCGCGGCTGATGGTTGCGGGTTGCGATGTTTGGTTAAATACCCCCCGCCGTCCGAGGGAAGCGTCTGGTACTTCGGGGATGAAGGCGGCAATGAATGGTCTGCCCAATTTCAGCATCCTTGATGGTTGGTGGAATGAAGCCGATTATATCCGCACGGGCTGGCCCATTGGTCATGGGGAAGAATACGACGACCCCGACTACGAGGACAAGGTAGAAGCCAATGCTCTTTATGATTTGCTAGAGCAAGAAGTTGTGCCTCTATTCTACAATCGCGACCATGATGGGATTCCTCGCGGCTGGGTTGCGAAGATGAAAGATGCCATTAAGCTTAATACTCCGTTCTTTAATACAGCCAGAATGTTGCGGGATTACGCGATGCGTGGCTATTTCCCTGCTAGCGATCGCTACTCGGCAATGACTAGGGATAATTACAAACCCGCCAAAGAATTAGCCCAGTGGAAGCAGGGGCTATTTGAACAGTGGTACACCATCAAAATTGAAGATATTGACATTGCCGCACCCAATGAATTGGTCGTCAATCAATCCGTTGCTGTCAAAACCCGCCTTAATCTAGCAGGATTGACGGCAAACGACGTGCAGGTTGAACTCTATCAAGGTGAAGTCAATGCTGACGGACAGATTATAAACGGTTTGCCAGTGGTTATGGATTACCAAGGCACGGACGAACACAATGTCAGTATTTATACGGCTGATATCCTGTATGAATCCAGTGGCTTGCAGGGGTTGTCCCTGCGCGTGCTACCCAAGCACGACAATCTGTCAAGTCTCTACGAACCTGGCTTAGTTCTCTGGGCGTAAGCTCAACAAGTATGAAGTATGAAATATTAAGCCAAACGCTAAGAATGCTGGATGCTTAATTTCATCCTTTATCTTCTTTTTTGGCAGGATACCCCACCCTCAACTCTTGTAGGGTGGGGTAGTTTTCGATTTGAGTGTGAAGCGAAGCTATTCGCCTTTACGAAACATCTATCTGCTATTTCTGTGTCTTTTCATCCGGCTGACTGGAATCAGGCTTCAAATCGCCACCGGAAAATGAGGGAATTCCCCGCGATCTAAAGGATTGTGCGATCGCATCCCGTGCTGATTGTCTGTACTGTTGCTTTCTTTTTTCTTCTAAGCGCTTCTCTTCATCAATGAATAAATCTTGGCTCAACGTCTGAATCGTTTCATCAATTGTCTGCCCAATTGCATCAGGTGACTGGTTGATTTTGTCTGCCAAATCTCGCAGCTTAGATACAATTTCTTTGAGATACCCCTCGATATTTGAGGAAGAAAGCACCTCTTGCAGCTTGTCGGGAAATTCCTCTATGTCCTCACTGAGGTTGATTCCCTGGGTGGAGAGCGTTTTTCGTAGGGAGTGTAAACGAGCTCGGGCAGCCTCAACTTCGGTAGGGTTTTTAGACGTTGAGGCACTGACAAATTCCTTTAGTTCAGTGTAAAGATTGAGAAAGGCGGTTTGGATAGCTTCAGGATTATTTTGGAGTTCTTCAGGAGTGACACCCAGAAGTGTGGAGATGAGATTATGAGTTGATTGAGTATCGTCAGATGATGGAGTAGGATTTGATGGAGCGGCTTGTGATTTCTGTGTTGAGAATGCCACGAAGTTGGAAAAGGCATTTTTAGCTTCCTCTAAAGCTTGGTTCATTTCAGCTTGGAGGTAAGCTTTTGCCTCTGATTCTGTAATTTCAAAGGAGGCTATGGAAGCAGAATCAACATTTTTTTCATCCCCACTGAGATTACAAAGGATAAAGTCTCCAGTTACCAGATCTTGGTCGTCGGGAATGAGGAAGTAACGCGATCGGGTGGAATCCAACCAAAGAGAATGTTTGTTATCACTGCTCATAGGAATCTACTAATATCCAGCCTAATCTTTACTCTCTCGTTGCTTGTGATTGATGCCATCTGGCTTGTAGTCCTATCGTTCCTATCTCGGTGCTGCTCCGGAATCGAACAGCGCATCTGTTAGCTTGGCTCCGTCCCAGTTTACGCCTTCCAATTTCGCCTCCCGGAAGTCAGCCTCAGAGAAATCCCCACCCGAAAGGTTGGCTTGGGTCAAATCAGCCTTATTAAAAGTGGCTTTTACAAAGCTTCCGCCCCGCAGATCAGCCTGTACCATCTGAACGCGGTTGAAACCTGTATCGTCTGCCTTGACGTTCCGAAGCATTGCCCGGTTCAGCCGACTACCGAAGAACAGAGAACCCTCTAGATCGGCACCCGTTAGGTCAGCATCCTCCAAGTTGGCATCTTTGCAGTAGCCATTAATGAAGATCGCGTGCTCTAAGCAGATTTCACGCATAGATGCCCGGTCAAAGGTTGCTAATCCCACGTTCGCATTTGCCAGATGGACACCATCAAGGTTGGCTTCACTGAAGTCAGCTTCGATCAACTGTGCTTGCGTCAGTAAGGCATAGTCGAACCGTGTACCCCGAGCCAGTAGACCCTCTGCGACGAGTTCTGTTAAATCCACCCGACGCAAATCTACTCCCGACAAATCAACGTCCTGGACGGTTTGTTTAAGACCAATAGCTTGGTGCAATTGCTCTAATATGGAAGATTTGCTCATAGGTTACGCTCTTTCTAGGGAGGTGTATTGTCCGTTATGCTACTTGGCTGGAACTCTTTTCCGGAATCGGTATCCAGTTAGCTCCAGGCTTGTATGCGAGGATTGTAGTATAGTCACCGAAGACACCAGAGGGCTGAAGGTGCTTCATCACCTCATGTTGACGGCTGCTTAACGTTTCCACATCTGATTCCCACGGCTGCTGCACTAAATCCAACTGGATGCCACCCCAAGGTGTATCCTGGATTATTGCACCGGAATTGGACAAGCGTTCGCGACCAATTAGCTGTACCAAGTGCGAACCAAACCAGGTACGAGCGCACACAGGGTTTAATCCATACTTTTGCAGTTCATCAGCGTTGATTTTTCCAGATGCACAGTATTCTTGGCTACCTTCAAGCCAGACGGGGTGAACTAATCCGAACTCTGCCTCTAGCTCTGCGGCGAGAGCATCCCCAAGTGCAAAGACGCGAGGCAAGTCCTTCTGGCGAAGGCTGGAGCCAAACTCTACATTGACATAATTAAGACCCTGATTTCTGGCTGAAAAATAAGCTTTGTAACGGGGGGATTGCCCTCGGTGCAGACCAGGCATATAAAAATCGGTTTTGAAATCGCTGACTGTAGTGAGTACTTCATTACGGTCGTATGGATTACGTGCACGTTCATCTACACCCCAGTGAGTAGGGACAAACTCTTTGACACTTTCAAAAGCATTTACTAAATGCTCTAGACCTGGGCTGCTGCGAAGGGAGCTTTTGGTAATTACAACTATTTCAACTCTGTCAGGCATGGGACGAGTTTTATACCTCCCTGCGTATCTTTATTAAGATATAGCCTTTCTCACGGTTGTGAGGTACACTTTGAATTTCAAACCCATGACTGCTGACTAAAAGGAGAAATTACTGTACCTCATGAGTATGAGAACCGCTATAGCTAAGTTCTACTATCTAGCTTGCCACTTTCGGCAAGAGGGACAAAGAGGTGCGAGTTTCAACATAGATTTACCGCAAAAGCGACAATTTTTGCGTTCCTTGTTTAAGTACTGTTCTTGGATCATTTCCACAAGCGCATCACGAGTAGTATCTTCACCACAGGTAGGACATAATTTGACATTCTCATCAACTGGGCTTAGACAGTAGGGACAAAGAATCATTATCTGTACCTCTCCCTCTCCTGACATATTCGTCACTGGTGATTCCTCATTTCTTGGTTGAGTAAAATCGCTGGATATCATAACCTAGACGAGTAGACATCTCGTAATATGACTGATTCTCATCCTCGCCAAGCAGATGATATATCTCACTTCTATGCTTTGCAAAGCGTAAATCAGAGTCCTTTAAACTTCGCAATTCAATGTCTTTCAGTCGAGGATTATTGATTTCATCTGCTCTTCCCAAATAGTAAAGACATATTTCACCTATGATGCCTGATGGCTTTTTGGTTCTATATACATTTATACGCTCAAGTTCTTCCTCTCTTAAATCAATATCTAAAGCAATTTCTCCTCTAATAAACTGAGCGCGTAGTCCCCGAGCAACCAATGACTCTGGAAACTCTACCTCTTTTGGATCGATAGTTTCGTGAGCGATGATGCTCCATTCACCTGACTCTAAGGAATTTGAACTAATAAAAACACCTGGAATTAGAACCTCTGAACGATTTGCAGTAGGTTCAGAAAAAGTTGATTTGTAGATTTCTACTAGGACAGAACCATTGAAAAAAACCAATGGTGACTCAGGTTTGATTAACTTCGGACGTATACACTGCTGCTTAACATCCAGCATAATACGACCACACATATACTCGCTTGTGGGGAGTTTGAAGGTAAAGATATCGCCAGCTTTGAACTTTGTCATTTTGAATTTTACATACAAGGGTTATGACCTTGGCTATATAATACAAATTTTTCTGGTGTTATTGCATTGATGCGGTTTATCAGTTTCCCTACCCCAACGCCGCCGTGTTTGTCGATATAATATTGTTCCCAAACAGCAGTTTCATAACGAGTCCAGCCGCTGTCTGGACTTGAGCGTATACTCTTTGACTCAAGAACAGTATCAATGAGATTTTTAGGGAAATCTGGTGCTCTACGCAATGGATCATCCAGTGGGATATAACCCTTGCTCTCTCGATTATTGATATAGTCGTGAACGGCACTCTTTGGATCGTTTAGGTGATGTTCAAACCTGGTATCGACTCCCTGAATAGATTTACCTATATAAATGACCTCACCAGTATTCAAATCTCGAACTGCGTATATATCTGTTGCAAAGGTATCTGTTTTTTCGAAACCTGATGTATTCCCGTCACCATCACCATTATGAACAAGAACACCTGACGAGTTAACAAAGTAGTTGTGGAATTGCTCTACCTCGAAATTGTAAGTGTCTTCTTCAGCAGCATAGGTTTCCACTGAGTGGACTGTGAGTAAATCACTATTTATTAACCTCAGCATCATACCTTTTTGTATGTCTACTGCTCGAAGCCATTTACTTTCACTTTCTACCCAGTAGGGGTGACTGCGGGTAGAAGAAAGTTTTCCTTGTTCAGTTTCAATAACTACTATAAATTGAGTCCAGTTTTTGTGAACTGCTGTAATTGGGCGTTCTACTACACAATTTGCATCAAAGTCATAGGCAAATACGAATTTGCCAGGAGCAAGATTTTCGATCGCTTGATCACCTTCTGGAGTCTTGACTAAAGTTCCAGCAGGGAAGCAAGGCGGTTTGGATTTGTCACCCTTGAGGTAAGCTTGCCAAGCCTCAAACACTTCTCCTTCTGTGGGCAGATTTTGTCTAGTACCAGTTGGTTCAATGGGTCGTATGGGTGCTGCAAGCCGTCCAGTCTCAGGGTTGAGGCGCTGTCCATTCTGATAGTATTGTTTCAGCTCGGCGTCAGATAGTGTTGATTTGGGATAACGACTTTTATAGTCGGCAATGAACTCGGCTTCGGTCATCGTGGGATCATCCCAACGCTTACCCGAAGAACCGACTTGCTCGTTTGTCGTTGATACTGGTTCCTCAGATTTAACTGTAGATGCCTCGTCGTCAAGCCTGGGTTTTTTGTTCCCTCCTTGCTCAACAAGCTCTGCTGCCTCTTCAGCTTTTCGCTTCGGGTTAGATATACTGTCAACTTCAGGATTATCTATCAGGTCACATTTACCCGTACAACGGAGGACTTCGCCTTCTTTTGTAACTTTGATCTCGCGTCCATCAGCAGTTGGCTCTTTGGCAACCACTCCAGGTTCGACTTCCGGTTCATCTGCATGGGTTGTGCGTCCACTGGGTGTATCCGTCTCAGGAGCTTTCACCTCAGTCTCAGGAGCCTTCACCTCAGTGTCGGGGGTTTTGACTTCTGTTTCAGGAGCCTTGACTTCCGTATCAGGAGCTTTCACTTCTGTCTCAGGAGTTTTCACCTCCACTTCAGGTTGTTTGACGCTGGGCAGATCAACATCCGGACGACCACCCGTCGGCACATCTATGCCACCGCCAAAACCACTCTTAACTTTACTTCCCGCGTAACCGCCAACTCCTTCTCCAAACTGGGAAGATTTGCCTTGAATTCCCTCAATACTCTTAATCTTACCGAGCTGACCCATACCCACCGACATTGCCAACCCCATACCAGCAGCCGTTAGAATTCCTTCCCAGGTGATAGGATTGCCTGATGCTAAATCGCCCAAAATATTGCCAGCCGTATCTAATGCCATATCAATCCCAACTTTCAGGAGGGATTGAGTTAGTCCCGCACCTTTAACAAGAGCGTTACCTAACACACCACCTGCACCGCCAAGGGCACCCCCAATTGCACCCACAAGAGCGGCTTTGCCCACGCCATCCATGAGATTCTTGCCGTCGATGACATTATTGCCCATCTGGATCACAGCACCAGACGCCGCACCCACAATCGCACCGCCCACAATAGCCCCAACCGCACTGGCAGTTGCCGCACTTGCCCCCAGCGCTCCAGCGGCTGCACCGACTGCGCCAATGACAGCCGGACCAATGACCAGAGCGACAACGACAATCACTGCGATAACGAGAATAATCTTGAGAATCCCTTTCCAGCGGGGTTGTACCTGAGCGGCCGCTTCATCACCATATTTCTGGATATCGGCATCCATTTTGTCTAAAGCACCACGCAGCCCATCTTCTAACCCCTTGGCACTATCCTTGAATCCGTTCTCTAGGTTTTTGTCGATCTGGTCGAAAAGATTTTTAACGCCGTCAGTGACTTTGCCGAAGCCTTCAACGGTTGTATCGGCACTCTTGGTAACTGTAGTTGTATGGGTTTGCTGAAGCTGAGTGAAAGTATTAGTAGCACCCTGCTTTAAACCAGTCAGGGTGGCGGTTAAGCCTTGACCTGCGGCTGTGGACTCTTCAATTGCGCTCTGACCCATTGAGGTGAGTGCCTGAAGCGTCTGCTGATTGCCCTGTGTGATCCCTTGAACAGAGCCAGCAATGCCCTGCTCAAGCTGACCTTGTACAGTAGCAATCGCACCGTCAATCTGCCCCAGAGTTTCAGCTAGAATAGCACTCAAAGCCTGTGGGTCAGGAGCTGCCATCCCTTGCATTTCACCTTGGAAACCTTGTAAGGTGCTTTGTAGGTTAGAAGCGGCTTGGTTAACCCCATCTTGTAAAGATGCGATCGCTTTTTGGGCATCTCGGTCAATGGCTAATATCTGCCGCTGACCATAATCAGCCAGCAGTTGCAATTGGGCAGCTTCCTGTTGCTCTAGGGATTGTAGAGTACTTTCGAGGGTCTTGTTGGCTGATTCAGTCAGGCTTGTCTGTGCCTGTTGAGCCTGGGAAAGCGCTTGCTCTTGGGCAGTATTCAGACTATCCAGTGCTGCTTTTTGCTGTGATTCGAGGGTTTGGCGAGATTCAGTAGCCGCTTTGCGGACGGTTTCCAGGTCTTTCGACTTGCCCTTTTGACCCTCGTCTGCCTGTTTGTTTGCTTCTTCAATTAAACCTTGCTGATATTGTCCGGCTACATCTCTGGCAGCTTTGGCTCTAGCCTTTAATTTATCATCAGTCACCGGACCGTCTAACAGGCTGTCATCTTCACCCTTGACTTGGCTTTCAAAGCCCTTTGCCGTTTGTTCCCCTCTCTCCACTGCCTCATCACCGACCTTTGTACCAGCGGCGCGGTAAGCTTTGTCAGCTTGGGCATAGAGTTCATCGATGCGCTTGAGTTGGTTACTTTCACGCTCATCCACCGTGGTGAGCGCTGTCGTATATCCTGTTCCGACTTTTCCGCGAGCTGTCGTCGTGGCTTGCCCAATCGCCGCTACAGCCGCCTGATGCTGTGATCCAATCTGGGCGAGTGTCGCCTGTGCCTCGCTTTGAGCCTGAGCACGCACCTGAGCAATCTGAGTTGTCACCGCAGCCCGTTGTTGTTCAATACCCGCCATAATAACGGCTTTGGCTGACTCGGCTGCACTCTGGATACTCGGTGTAATGGTTTGCCCAAGGGCGGTGATAGTCTGTACACGTCCAGCGCCATCGGCGAGGAATCCACTTGCCATACTGCTGGCAGCAGCACGTTGCTGTTCGAGAAAGGCTGAATCACCGCCTGGGTTATCGGCTTTGCGGGAAATGACCAGCCCATCATTGGCATGGGCAGTTTCTTCCTGTTGCGGCAAGGCGAAGCTGATTCCAGTAGAGGCTAACTGAGCCGCCTCAGCGTTGGTGGCTTCCAGCTTGGCATTGGCTTCTGAAGCTTGGGCTGTGGCTTCTTCCTTCTGAGCTACTGTTTCAGGACTTGCTGCCTCACCACTGCCTTCGGGATTAAGGTTTGCCGATTCGTCTTTAGCGACACTTTGTTCAAGAGCTTGCGCTTCTGGTACACCCTCTACTGCTGCGCCATTGTCTGTACCCGCTCCTTGGGCATCCTCTTCCCCTTGAACTTTTTCTCCTTCAGATTTGGCGGCTGCCTCTTGGGGTAACTCAATCGCTTTAGGAGCAGCCGCTTCCATCTCGGCGGCTACGGGACTAGCCCCATCTTTTGCCTGCCCATCTGGGACATTTTCAGCAGCCGATGGGGATTGCTCCCGTTGTGGAACGGTTTCAATAGGCTGGGACAACTTAGACTTATCCGACTTAACTGCCTTGGCTTTTGCTTTCAGGGCATTTTTTTTCGCTACGGCTTGTGCCTGTGGATTGTCAGGAGGACGCTCAGTGCTAGGAGATGTTGTCTTCGCTGTTGCCTCTTTGCTGGGAATCGGCGATTCGTCAGCTATCTCAGTCTGTTCGTCATGAGTATTGAGGCTCTCCTGAGAACCCTCATTTTTAGCCAATTGCTCGGCAGTGGATTCTTTAGGCTGTGGTGAAACTTCTGCTTTCTTTTCTTCCGCTAGCGGCTGCTTTTGTACTTCTTCCTCCTCAGCAATTTCCTTTCGCTCAAGAGTCTGATTTTGACTAACTTGCTCAACTTGAAGTTGATTCAACCGATTCCAGACAGAAGTCACAACGGGTGTCCTCTGTAGCTGATACTGATATTGGTTGTCTAACCTGTCAAAGATGACCTGTCTTTGTATTGGTGATGGTGGTGTGCTTGGAGAATGGACGGGGATTTCTAAGAAATTATGATAAAAATGGGTTTTTTGTGCAGCTTTAGATTGTAATTCGCCTTTTCCCCCCTGATTCTGGATGCTATCTGCCTCGGATTTAGGTATTATCCCGTCTCCACCATCGGGTATTTTCTGACGCTGAAGGCTACCATTTGACTCCGGTTCATCGAATGCTTCTTCTGAAGATAGTTCTTGTCGCTCGATAGGTTTTTGCTGAAGTTGGGGTGAATTGACCTGAGTTTCTATTACATTGGCTCTTGGTGTTACCTGCTGCTGATACGGATGGGATAAGCCATTAAAGGTTAACTTACTCTGAATCGGTGGTGGCGGGGGGGGTGTACCTGGGGCATTAATGGGAATATTGGAGGCATTGTAACCAAAACGGGATGCTCTTTCGAGTTGCTCTTGGATGGATGGCGTTTCTTGTTGAGCTGAGGACGGTTTTGGGGCGGAGAAAGGTCGCGTCTGGAGGGGATTGGGTACTGGCGTCGAATTGGACTGAACGGACGCTTTTTTCCAGATTGGCTTTTGAGAAGACATCGCCAGCGCCTCTAACTTAATTGGGGTTTATAGGGGACTTCGGCAGAAACACCACTCTTCTATAATTTTGTGAATCTACATATCTCACGATTGAAGAGTGGGTGCGTCAGTCGTCTAATTTCTCTATCATATAAGGTTTAATGGGGTCAAGACACTCAAGGTTTACACAAGATTTATTAATTTTTGTTGAAAGGTGCGATCGCATCTTGTGCTGATTGTCTGTACTGTTGCTTTCTTTTTTCTTCAAGAAGTGCTGCCAGAGCTTAAGCTCTACCTGTCCAAATTATCGACTGTGACAGTTGAAAGGGCGGAATGTGGGTTGAATCGTTATACTTCAATCTTATTCAATTCTTCTAGAACCTCCGTAGTTGACTTATATCGTTCAGGAAAATGGTAGCGAACCATCTTATCTAAAATTCGGGCAAGTTCTTCACTGACATTAGCTAAATTACGCCAGTCTACATTGTTTGTTTCCTCGAAAACGGGTAACTGGTGGGGAGGAATACCTGTCAGGGCTTGAATCCCAATCATCCCCACTGCATAAATATCACTGCTAAAAATCGGATGTCCTGCATACTGTTCTGCTGGCGAATAACCGCGAGTCCCAACAGCGACGGTGTGATGTTCTTCATCCGTCTGCCCTTGGGGTTGAATTTCTTTAACGGCTCCGAAATCGATTAAGACAATTTTACCGTCGGGGTGACGACGAATAATATTACTCGGTTTGATATCCCGGTGAATAACGCCGTGTTCGTGAATGAACATCAGCACCTCTAAGATTCCCTGGATTAATTCCACAACTTCTGCTTCTGGGAGTCGCTTATCCACTGGCAGTTCTTCGTTCAGGGCATCACCTTGAATGTATTCTTCGACTAAGTAAAACTCTTGAGTTTCTTCAAAGTAAGCCAGCAACTGAGGAATTTGAGAATGCCGACCCAACTTTTCCAAAATTTCTGCTTCCGTGTGGAATAACCGTCTAGCAATACTTAAGAATTTTTCATCGCGAAGAGCGGGTCTCAAATGCTTGACCACACATTTGGGTTTACCAGGTCTGAGTATATCTTCTGCTAAATAAGTTAGTCCAAATCCCCCAGAGCCTAGAACACGATTAATTTTGTAGCGTCTAGACAGCAGGTTAGGATTGTCTGTTTGATTCTGGGTTTTTGAAGGAGTTTGTTCAGCGTTTTGACCATTCCAAATCGCTGTTGAATCACCTTGAGCATTCCAAATCGCCGTTGAATCACCTTGAGCATTCCAAATCGCTGTTGAATCATCTTCGGGTACTTGGATTTGTTCCGTTTGTACTTCTTCTTCAGTCGTTATCGGTGGATTGTTCGCTCTCTCCCTCAAAAGAGCTTGTAACATTGCAATGTTATTTTCTTGTTCCCGAGCTTTTTTCTCGGTTTCTTGACGGATCTCCTCTGCTATTTCTGCTTCTCGTTGAGCTTGATAGGCACTATAAGCAAGAACCCCAGTACCACTAGCAACCAACCCCAATACGGGAGCTACGACGGGTATCCATCCTGACTCGAAAAACAGAACGACAGATGTTCCTAACAAAAGACCAACAGCCAAACTTTCAATCAACACGAGTTGGACAGGATGGCGAGTCACCTGCACAAGGAGACCGCCAGTCAGCGACCAGACCCAAATCCACAAAACTTCCCCCCACTCAGGCCAAAACCAAAACAGCCGTCGTCCATCCAACACTGTACTGAGAATTTGGCTGACAATCTGACCGTGTACCTCAACTCCTGGCATTTTCCGGAGGCGTTCTTCTTCGGTACTGTAGGGAGTGTAAAAGGTATCCTTTAGGCTGGGAGCAGTAACCCCAATCAAAACAATGCGATCTTTGACCAAAGTCGGATCAATGCGGTTTTGGAGAACCTCGGTCAAGGTAACGCGCTGGGCTAGCTTTTCGGGAGAGCGGTAATTCAGCAAAATCTGGTAGCCACCTGTATCTGCTTTCTGGTAGCCACCCGAGGTAGAGGAGAGCGGTTTGAAGACAGCTCGACCTATTTGTAGATACTCTTGCTGCTGGTCTTTTCGGATCGTTTTTGGCTTAATCCCCTTTTCCTCTAAATAGCGCCGTGCTAGCTGAAAGCTCAAAGAATAGGGAGTTGTGCAACCAGGGGAGGCAGGTAGGTACTGAAACAACTGACCCCGGCGAACCGTGCCACCCGCATCGACGGCTAGATCAGAAAAACCAACACGGGATTCTGGCACTCTTGGTGGTTGTGGAGTGCCAGGATTTTCAGCATCTTTGAGTTGGCAGATGGGGATAATGCGATCGCTTTTTTGCAGCCGCTCAGATAGTTCAGCGTTACCGGGTGGCACTGGAATATCCCGATAGATATCTAAGCCGATTGCTGCGGGTTGATATTGCTCTAAGGTTTGCAAAAGCTGATTCATCACCGCATCAGGCATGGGCCACCGCTCTAGAGACCGAATATCCTCCTCAGTTACTGTCACCACCAAAAGGCGCGGGTCTGGTGGTAAGCTTGGACGCACCTGCATCATTCGGTCAAAAGCACTCAGTTCCATTGGCTCCAACAAACCAAGCTGCCGTACTCCTAGCAACATCCCTGTTACCGTCAGACTTGCCACCAATGCCGGATGCTTGACGACAAAGCTACTGATGCGTTTGAAATGGGACACCACTCTAGAGAGTTTCGATTTTTGAGGCGTCTCAAGAAGGGATATCTCGTCTGTTGAATTTTGAGTTAACTCCCCACTCGTCAATTTCACGTACCTGACTACCCATAACGAACACCTCAACGCTAGCAATAATTTTCGCAAACTGTAACACAACGATAAACTCTGCTAAAAACTCTCCAAATAAAAAAATACCCCAGTATTTTTGTAAGGCAGGCATCTTGCCTATCCCATGGGATAATCTATCTTTTCGAGTTTCCTAGAGCGGACTTTAAAAATAATTCTGATCAGGAGATAGGGACTGGGAAAATCTCTCTCTAGCCCCTAGCACCTAGTCTTTCTCAACTACTTCTCAGTCATTGTCCAGGCACCATCCCAGTCATCTGGTGGAGATTCTTGCAGAAAATGCTGACTCCGCTCCATCTGTAACTTTGCTGCCTTATCATCCGGGTCAATTTCTTCGACGATCGTGGCAAACTCATTCCAGGCTTTGCGAAACATACGCTTCAGGTAATACTCGCGTCCTTTATGGTAAAGTTCGATGATTTTTTCTTTCTCCTCTGGAAGTGAGCGATTGGGTTCGATGAGATCGACAACTTCATAGATTTTGACCGGTTTATTTTTGCCTTTAACGCGGATACAATCTAGTTCCCTGTGCCAAATCAGATTCTTGCAGGGTTCAAAGGTGTACTCGCTGATAATGATGTCACTACCGTACTGCTTGCTAGCACTTTCCAAGCGAGAACCCAGATTTACGCCATCTCCAATGGCGGTGAACTCCATCCGCTTACTCGAACCGATATTGCCGCTAATAACACAGTCGGAGTTAATGCCAATCCCAATACGGATCTCTTCCTTTTTATTGCTAAGGCGACATGCATTAAATTCTGCTAATCGGTGGCGCATTTCGACAGCCGTTTGCACCGCTTTCCAGGCATGATCCGGCAGGGGTAAGGGCGAACCAAAGACCGCCATGATCGCATCGCCAATGTATTTATCCAGGGTGCCTTTGTGCTTAAAAATTGCCTCAACCATCGACTCAAAATATTCGTTGAGCATACTTACCACCTCTTCTGCCTGTAGCTTTTCAGTCAAAGAGGTGTAGCTGCGAATATCAGAAAAGAGGATAGACACTTCTTTGCGATCGCCTCCCATTTTGGCATCGCCGAGTTTAAGTAGCTCCTCTGCCAACTCCTGAGTCATGTAGCGATACATGGTACTCTTAAGGCGTTTTTCATCGCTGATGTCATCCATAACCACCAACGCACCGTAAACATTACTCGAATCGTTAGCATCAGCAATCGAGTTGATTGACAGGTGGACGCTGTGTTCTTCTTTCTTATTCTTAGTCCTTAAAGTTTGGTCGGGGTAGTACTGATTGCGGGCTTTATCATCTTTGGCATCTAAAGCCTCTCGGAACCAGTTAGAAAAATTCCCCTCTTTAATCTTGATCAACTCCGGCACCAATAGTCCCTCTATGCTGTCTTCCTTGCTAAAGCCCAGCAGTTCTTTGGCGCTTTCGTTGGCAGCAATAATTTTACCCCCTTTGTCAGTGGAAATGACACCATTGGTCAAGCTGCGCAAGATATCGCGCTGGAGTTGTTCCTGTTGCTTGACCATCGCAAACAACTTAGCATTCTGGAGAGCGACACCTGCTTGAATATTAAACGCCTCCATAAAGGCAATATCACTTTGGTCGAAACTCGCCTTCCAGCATTCTGGTGCCTTGGGCCAATCCTCAGGATTGTAGGGGGGAAACTCACCTTTCTTTTTCTTATTAAGTAGCTGAGTAACGCCAATTAACTTATTATCAGCATTATAAACAGGCATACACAGCAAGCTACAGGTGCGATAACCCGTTTGGGGATCGGTTCTTTGGGCGTTATCTGAGTCAGGATGTTCGTAAAGGTCAAAGGGGATATTTAAAATTTCTCCCGTTTCAGCGACTTTTCCAGCAAAGCCAACTCCCATTGGCACACGCAGTTCCATCATTGAGTCGTCTGACTGGGGAATTTTTGTCCACAGGTCATTGGCTTCATGGTCAATTAGCCATAAGGTACTGCGATCTGCATTCATCAGCTCCTTGGCTTCATTCATCACCCGTTTGAGGGTGTCTTCGAGATCCAAACTGCTCTTACTGAGAGATTCTGTTGCCTTCATCAAGGCATTGGCTGCCCGTTGTTGCTGGGTTGCCACGTAGAAGGATTTGGATGACTCTAGAATCAAGCGAATCGACGGGGCAAATTCCTCAAACAGTTTTTGATCGACTTCGGTAAAGCCTTTCTGATCGATTTTTTGCTCTAAGGGAGCGCTGGGGTCAAACGGATTTTTGAGTTTGTTGAGTAATTGGACGACAGCAACTAGATTTCCATTCTCACCCAACAGGGGCAAAACCAGCATCGTGTAAGTGCGGTAGCCCGTTTCGCGATCTTTCTTCTGGGCGAAAACTGAGCGCGGGTCGTCATAGAAATCGTAAGGAATATTAACAACGGTCTTTAAAGTAGCTGCTTCACCTGCAATTCCTTTGTCCGCTGGAATCCGCAGTTCAATGGTTTTGCCGTCTTCACCCTCAGCTACTATCGAAAATAATTGATTCTTGTCTTCATCGAGTAAAAATATCGTTGTCCGGTCTGCAGCCAATAGCTCCGCTGTTTTCAAGGTGATGGCATTCAACATCTCCTGGAGGATCGTCTCAAACCCTTGACTGTCAAGCAGCATTGACAGGGTTTGGTTGACGACTTCAAGTTTCTTTTCTACCCCCGTGACAACTTCTTTGAAACTATCCTGAGTGAGGGGAGCGAGAAAAGCCGTAAAAGTTCCCGTCGTCGTCGTTAATGCACCGGAAGATGCTTGCTGTTGCTGATAAACTACTTGGTCTTCGGTGTAGGTAGGAGAAACATCAATAGTTGTTTCACTGCGAGCCGCAGACCGATTGGAAGATGGAGCTTGCATATCTCTTTTTAGCGTCAGAGAACGTTCCTGGCATACGAATAAGAGTACTCTATAGGTTTAAGATTTACCACTGTTGATATCCTTTGCCCTATGAGCCAATTCTAGATGATCGCTCTCAGTGGGAGAATCCGCTCCTCTGCTCCTCTGCACCTCTGCTCCTCTGCTCCCCTGCACCTCTGCTCCCCTGCTCCTCTGCTCCCCTGCTCCTCTGCTCCTCTGCTCCTCTGCTCCTCTGCTCCCCCGCTCCCCCGCTCCCCTGCACTAATTTTGACGCCAGTGACGGGCTTGACTCAACAGAGACGCGGCAAACGTCATGGCTTCTTGACCCGAGTCACCCCCAGCCAACTGAGCAATTTCCTTCTGGCGGTGGGTGCGATCATCTAGGAGACTGACGCGGACTACAGTGCGCAGATCGGGAAGTTCGGAGTCGGGGACAAGTTCATTTACCTCTGAATGAGTTTTACCGTTACGTTTGGAAACGGATTGTTGCTCGTTGAGTTGAAGGGGTTGGTCGATCACCTGTTTTTCAACTCGGAAGTGTCGGTCTGCCATGGCAGCAATTAAGGGTTGGTGGGTAACACAGAGGACTTGATGGTGTTGGCTGAGTTGATGAAGTCGTTCGGCTATCGCTTGGGCTACGCGACCGGAAACGCCGGCGTCAATTTCATCAAAAATTAGGGTATCCGAACGCTCGGTGCTACTTGAGAAACAAGCTTTCAGCGCTAGTAAAAAGCGGCTCATTTCGCCACCCGATGCGGTAGCACTTAAGGGTTGCAAGGGTTCTCCGGGGTTGGGAGAAAACTGAAAGATTACTTGGTCAGCACCTGTCGTGGTGGGGGGAATAGGAGCGATCGCAACTTGAAACTGTACCTTGTCCATTGCCAGTGGTTTCAGTTGAGCCACTAAATGGCGTTCCAGGTTCTCGGCAGCCGTGCGGCGCAATTGCGTCAGTTGATCGCAGGCATCTGTCAGCGTTCTTTGACAGCGAGTATAGATTTTTTCGAGTTCTTCTAGAGATTGACCTTCGCCACGGAGTTCTGCCAGTTCCTGTTGGAGTTTTTCATAGTGAGCGATCGCATCGCCTAAAGTCGGTCCATATTTGCGGCAAATTTGCTTTAAAGCTTGGATGCGCTCCTCCACCTCCACCAGACGCTCTGGGTCGGTTTCGAGTCCATCACCGTAGGTATTGATTTGATGACTAGCTTCTGTCACCTGGGCGAGTGCGCCACTGACGAGATCCAAAACAGATTGTAACTGAAGATCATAGTTCACCATATCTGTGAGCCTTGCTTCGGCTTCTCCTAACAAATCAGCACAAGCTGGAGTACCGCTGTCGTTTTGATAAAGTGCCTGATAAACTTGGTAGCTCTGCTGTTGCAGTTCCACTACATGAGAGAGCCGCTGGTGTTCTTGTTCAAGTTGTTCGAGTTCGTTGGGTTCGCCGAAGTTGACAGCACTCAATTCTTGAATTTGATAGTCTAGCCAGTCTAGTCGTTGTAAGCGTTCTTGCTCAGACTGTCGCCGTTTCTGGAGGGCATTTTCAGCTTCTTGATAGGCTAAGTAAGTGCTGGCAACTTTGTCTCGCTGTTGGATGAGGGGATAACCTCCGTAGAGGTCGAGGAGTAAGCGCTGGCGAGCAGGTGCTGTGAGCTGTACGGTTTGACCTTGGGCGGTAATTTCTACAATGCGATCGCGCAACAGCTCCATAAATCGTCGGTTAACCAAAATACCGTTAATGCGTGAACGAGAACGCAAACTGCTCGGGTTGGTCGTAATTTCTCGACTGCAAACCAAATCTGCCTCGTCGAGCAAGTCTATTTCTTGCTCATTTAACCACGCCATCAAGGGAGCATCAACCCGAAAATTGGCTTCTACCAAAGCGCGTTTGGAACCCGTGCGAACCAGACGGCTAGAGACTTTTCCCCCTAACGCCACATCGATAGCATCTAGAATAATTGACTTACCTGCACCCGTCTCGCCAGTCAATACATTCAGACCCGCGTCAAATTCCAGTTCCAGCTTGTCAATTAAAGCAAAGTTTTGAATCCGCAAAGACAGCAGCATAGAGCGTTTAAAGATTAAATTGGGAATGAGTGACGGACATGAACTGACTTAGAAGAATACAGGAGTTCAGCTATATTGCCTGAGTACTCTTTCTTGTTTGAAAAATTTCACCGATAAGGAAGAGGCAATACAGACCGATAAGCGTGGATACTGAATGAAGAAAAGGAACACTCAACAAATAATCGGTACAGTCAGGTTCTCATAGCAGAAGTTACGACCCAAAGGCAGTTTAGTCTCAAGGGTAAAGGAATAAGCCGAAAGCAACTGTTCTCGTTCGTTCTCAAACCCAGTCAAGATAAACTAAGTGGCGTGGTGTTTCTACTGATTTTTGTTACAATTCTTTACAGAGTCGCTCCTATCGGTGAATTATAAATATGAATCTTAAAACAGTTTCCCCAGCCTCCTACCCCATAGATTCAAAAGCCGAGCTGGATAAGTCAGTTGTAGAGGTGCCAGCCGAGCCGATAGCGGTTGAGTACGAACTGAACCCGACATCAGAGTTAGAGTCAGCTTTATCAGAAACGCCACCCGTACTGGAAACAGCCGCATTGCGCTACGACCCTGTGGCAATCGAAGCCCAATATCGTAAGGCACCTCTGCAAGTTTTAGGGCGGTTGCTCGGTATTGCCCTACCGTCTATTTACTTTGTGATTCAACTGTGGTGGGATGGCGTCCGGGGTCGAAATCCCAAAAATGAACGACAGCGAGCGATTCAGTTACGAAAACTACTCACTAACTTGGGTCCAGCCTACATCAAGGTAGGACAGGCACTCTCAACACGACCGGATTTGGTTCCGCCCGTTTACCTAGAAGAGTTGTCTCTGCTACAAGACCAGTTGCCTGCCTTCCCCAATGAGATAGCTTACCAATTTATTGAGGAAGAATTGGGTGCTCATCCCCATGAAATTTATGCCGAACTCACCTCCGAACCGGTCGCAGCGGCATCCTTAGGACAAGTTTACAAAGGCAAGTTGAAGACTGGGGAAACCGTGGCGGTGAAGGTGCAGCGACCGGGGCTGGCACAGCGCATTGCCTTGGATATCTACATCCTGCGACGCATTGCTAAGTGGGCGAAAAAGAACATCAAGCAGGTGCGCAGCGATTTGGTTGCCATTATGGACGAATTTGGCACCCGCATTTTTGAAGAAATGGACTACAACCATGAAGGGCGCAATGCCGAGCGCTTTATGAAGCTCTACGGACACCTTCAAAATATTTACGTGCCTCGAATTTATTGGGAATACACAGGGCGGCGTGTGCTAACCATGGAATGGATCAGGGGTACAAAGCTGACGAATATGGAGGCAATTCAGGCGCAAAATATCGATGCCAAGTACTTGATTGAAGTTGGGGTGCAGTGTTCTCTACGGCAGTTATTAGAGCATGGGTTTTTCCATGCTGACCCCCATCCAGGAAATTTGTTAGCAACGCCTGAGGGCAAGCTAGCTTACTTGGACTTCGGCATGATGAGCGAAGTTAAGCCTTATCAGCGCTACGGTTTGATTGAGGCAGTCGTTCATCTAGTAAACCGTGATTTTTCTGGGTTGGCTCATGACTATGTGAAGCTGGAGTTTCTGACCCCCGATACCGATTTGGCTCCAATTATCCCGGCATTGACAAATGTTTTTAACAATGCATTGGGAGCAAGTGTGGCAGAACTTAACTTCAAGAGCATTACCGACCAGTTGTCGGCGCTGATGTACGAGTATCCTTTCCGGGTGCCTGCTTACTACGCCTTAATTATTCGCTCCTTGGTGACGTTAGAAGGAATTGCTATTAATGTCGATCCTAATTTCAAGGTGTTGAGTAAAGCCTATCCCTATGTGGCGAAGCGCCTATTAACTGACCCTTCGCCCCGTTTGCGGGCATCTTTGAAAGATTTGCTGATCAAAGATGGCAATTTTCGCTGGAACCGTCTAGAAAACTTGTTGCGCAATGCGGCAAATTCTGACGATTACGACCTGAACAAAGTGTTGACTCAAACGCTAGAGTTTCTGTTTTCAGATCGTGGGACTTTCATTCGGGAACAGTTAATTGAGGAAATTGTGAAGGCTGTCGATAGCGTAGGACGGCGGACGTTTGATAATGTTACCTATTCTCTGCGCCGACGAGTTGGATGGGAGCAAGATCTGAAAACACCCGCTAAGACGGTGGAAGTATCTCATAATACGGAGCATATTAAGCGGATTTGGCAAATTCTCCAAGATACTCCAGGTTTTGACCCGCTACAGCTAGTTAGTGTTATTCCTCCTCTATTGGCAAAGCCGGAAACTCAGCAAATGGGGCAAAAAATTGCAGGAGGTTTAGCCCAGCGGGTGATAGCGCGGCTGATTCGGGAGACATTACTCCAGAATGCGCCTGGGGAGGAGATTTCTAACGGTCGCAAGCCAACTCCTGCCCCTAAATTAGTCCTGCCTCCGGCTGCCGCTATCCATTAGTAGGTTGGTCATTTGTTCTGCCGTCGAATGTTGCTGACTGAAGGCTTGTAGTGAGAACTTAATCCCTCGTTACCTACGAATTTTTCTGTTAGTTTACTAATGACCAAGGACAAAGAATATTAATGGGATTGGGCAACGTTTTGTAGGATGGTTATGGGACTTTGCTCTTTGAGAATCTGCATTTGCTGCTGGTTTCGCACGAGCAGAGCACCCGCAAATCCTAGGGAGTTTACAGAAATTGAGGCGAAATCCTCTTGCGATCGCGGTACAATGAGCATCCATTGCCGTGTGGCGAGTAGGTTATAAGGAGCAGATTGCTGGAGAGCGATCGCTTCTTTCTCTAGCAAACCCACTGCACGCAATAGGGTATGGTAAAGTTTTAGCGTTCCTGCCGCAGCGTCTAACGGAGACTCTGCCGAATGGGAGTCTAGTTGGACAAGAGCGTGTTTAAATTTAAAATCTGGTATTGTCCCAACCGCATCCCGAAACCTGGCAGATGTAATGGCGGGTTCAATAGGTATCTTTAGTCCTTCAGGTGTGAGGGGAAAGGGGACAAGTTGTAGGTGCTTGTGTCGCTGACTGGCACCCGCTACTTTTCCACCGTTGTAGAATGCCAAGCCGTCGATTTCGGCAAGGCACGCCCACATCGCTTCAAAATCTCGGATGTTAAGCCAGTTATCTTGCTCCTCAAATTCTCGTGTAACGATGAGTAGGTGATGGTCAACGACATTAAACTTGTTTAAAAGACACAGATGTGTCTCGGAAATGTCGGTAACAAATAGGTCTTCTTCGTAAGGAAGGAACGGGTTGAACTCTTTTTTGGAAGAGTTGCCTTCTTTTTCCTGTTTTTTGTGGGCTTCATCCTTGCGGACTAGGTTAGATAAAATGCGAACCAGGAAACGAATACCGCTTTGCTCTACAAATTCGTACTCTGTCGATATCGGCTGGAGTGCGCCGCATCGGAGTGCGTGTTCGGTTCGCTCTGTAACCTTTGACCACAGAGTGCCTGATTCCAGTATCACTGTTTCCCGTGCAGTTCGTTTTCCATCGGGCATGATTGAATTTTTTATCGGCAGAATCTCTAAGCTTGTGGGAACCCGGATTGAGTTCTCGTGCGCATCTAATCTAGACCAATTCTCTGATTTTGACCACAGTCATGGAAACTTCTCTATTTTTTTCAAAAATTAAATCGTTAATTCAATCCTTTTTGTTGAAGTAAATAATTACATTGCTCAGTTAATTTTTGTTGTTTTGATGAAGTTTTTGTGAAACACTAGACGAGCTGGAATATTTCACGTTACTATTCTTAATGAAAGTACACAAAATAAGAAGTAAATACTCAATCCTTTCCAGGGTGTTGTACGAGGTGCGCCAATTATCCTTCACTTGCTGTTTAACTAGGTAGATTCCCATGAATACAAATCACCAGACAGTCAACGTTGCAACCCCTGACAATTCTCTGCCAGCCGGATTGAGCCAGGTCTGGTTTCAGATACCGGACTTAGGTAGTGGGTCTTTTCGCTACTCTGAAAGTCATTTGCATAATAATGGTTTAGAGTCTGCACCCTTAGAATCTCTGGTGTGGAATGAAAAAGAAATAGAGGTAAGCCGATTTCAAGAGCAAGGAGTTTTCTTTGAAGACGGAACCTTACTAGGGTTGAATCTTTTAGGAGACGGTTGGGAAATACTTTTTAACTTGGGAATTAAGGTAGATGGCGTGCAGGGGATTGGAGAAGTATTCTACCAGCCAATGGCAACATCGACCCACCAGACCAACCTTCAACGTGTCGCGTCCAAGATGCCCCATCCTCATCTATAGGTTTTTGCTCGGGTGTGGGGTGTGGGAAATACAAATCGAGTGTACCTTACCAAGGATTGCCAACTAGGGTGAAACTACTCCAGTAGTAGGGATGGGTGAATTCGGCGTCTGGCAACTCCCCTAGCTCTGGCGGTAAAGAAAACGTCCCCTGTGGAGTGACTAACTGCCCGTTTTTTAGTTGCACTTCACCCCGAAGCATTGCCAATTGTGCCTGCCGCAGTGCTTCGGCTTTCATGGGGGCTGTTTTCAAAGACTCGTAAAACTGTGTGATGAAGCCCAATGTGCCTTCATCACTGATATACCACAGACTCCCCATCGCTGACTTCACTCCCGCTTGCACTGCCAACCCTGTAAATCCCAATTCCGCTTCTTTATCACCCAAAGCGGAACGACAAGCACTCAAAACCATCAGTTCCACGGGTGGGTCATTTAACTTTAACTCAGGCAATTGGCTCAGTTTCAGCTTGGTATTCCAAAACTGGATATAGGAATTAGCGGGTTTTCCTGGTATAAAGTCGCCATGGGTTGCCAAATGAATAATGCCAAAAGGCTGAGAGGCGCGTGCTTGCTTGAGATTATTTAGGGTAAACGCTTGATTGAGAAAAGATTGACCTTGCCACAACTGACTGGCAATAATTGACAACTCTACTGGCACTGCTGGTAAATCGTACTTCTCCTGAAATTGAGACGCTCCCATTGCCAAAACTTGCAAGCCCCTCACACTTTTGTAACGAGTATCGGTGAGGCTGAAGCTGGGCATTAAGCCAACGCTATATTTCTCGACGATAAATCCCTGACCATTATGCAGTGCAGCAATTGGCAGAGAACGCAACCCCTCGTCCATGACAAATGTCAAATTAGTGATTTGTTGAGCTTGTAATTCTGCCTCAATGGGAGCCACTAACCACTGATACAACTGTTGAGCTTCTTCCTGGTAGGGAAGGGGAATGCGGATATCGGTAACGAGCCGACGCAGTTGGTTTGACAGTTGAAGGACTTGCTCGCGTGTGACTCCCTTGACTTGTCGTTGAATCGCTTTTCCAGAAGATGTGACGACGATTAATTCTAGCTGGTCAGTTGCTCGTTCTTGGGGGTTGGTGGAACTTGGAGCCTTGAACTGCCAAAGTGTGTCTGCTGCTTCTGACGTTTGGTCTTGAGACGGGGTTTGGGGTTTGAAGAAGACGTAAATTAAACCGGGTTTAATCTTAGTGGTTTGTTCGATTTGACCGAGAGTGGCTTGGATTTCTGCTGTCGTGACAATGCGGGTATCGCTGATGCCCAGATAATTCTCATAGGCGTCGGTGAAGTTAGTTTCTTGTTGGATGATTTCACGCTCAGTTGTTAGGGCGGTGGTGCTAGTTGTAGAGGAGAAAGAATTGTATTCTAAGGGTTGACTAACATCTTCTAGTAATTGTTTGCCAACTTCGCTCGGTTGGATGAGATCTACAGGATTTACAGGTGGGTTATCTATGATATTGAAGGGAAGGTCATCTCGAATAATCTCAATATTGCCTAACTTGTAGCTGAAAGGAAATGATTGAAAGGGGGCAATAGTAAACTCACCACTGGTAATAGCACCTGTTGTGCCATTGGTGGTAGCATTTCCAACCTCAAAGGGAGTCGCATTGGTTCCACCCTGGCGAATGGTAATATCTCCCCCGCCATTCCCGTCAGCCGTAGAAATACTGGCTTGGGTGCCATTGCGGTCAATAAATGTATCTAGAGATTGAAAAAATTTCTCTGTTGTGATATTAACTTCACCGCCCCTGCTACCACCTTGGGCGTTAATGGAACTCACTTGACTATTACCTCTAGAATTTAGGGTGACATTACCGCCGTCGGTAGAACTCCCATTGGAATTAATTGCACTCGTGGTAATGCCTAGTGCGGCATCCAGCAAGATAGTGCCGCCACTGGCTCCGGAACTGTTGAGGTTGCCTGTAGCGATCGCACCATTGGTGCTGGTTATGGTAATATCTCGACCAGGATTGATAATATCGCCAGTGGTAATAGTTTGACTGGCTTCTAAGGTAATCGTGGCGTTGTCTGCCCCAGTGAGGGTGCCACTTGTAGTGTCAATGGAACCGGAGTCAATGGGCGATCGCAATATTACTGGATCGTTAAATGTGACATCACCTGCTAAAGTAATTGCACCATTACTATCCGTGCGTCCAATAGTGATGGAAGCAAAGCCATCCGCTAATTGACCCAATTCGGCTGTATTCAGAAACGCTATATTCGCGTCACCCGTTCCGCCAATTTCTAAGGACTGGTTAGGGTTCAACGGCTGTAACAGCAGATTGCCAGTGCCGCTTGCAGATTCACACCCACAATTAGAATTCTCATCATCTAAGATAATTCTGTCTGCTGTCAGAGTAAGGTCGCCGTTGCCCGATGTTATTGTTGCACCTGAAACATAAATACCAGTATTACCGTTATTACCGGTAAAAATAACTTCCCCGCCCCCTGAGGTAATCGTCCCATTAACAAAGATGCCCCTAGCATCGGTGCCAGTCCCGGTACTAGTCCCGTTGAAGGTAATTGTCCCCCCTCCAGAGTCAATTGGGCTGTTATTAAAGATGCCAAACTCGCTGAGGCTATTGCCAATGAAAATAAGTTCCCCACCTCTTGAGAAGATATTCCCTTCAACGCTGATGCCCCTAGCAGAGGTGCCAGTTCCAGTGCTAGTCCCATTGAAGGTAATTGTTCCACCTTCAGAGTCAAGCAAGCTCCTGCTTAAGATACCCACATAGCTAGTGCTATTACCAGTAAAAACGATCTCGCCCCCCCCTGAGGTAATAGTTCCATCAACAAAGATGCCAGCAGTGTTGCCTGTTCCGGTACTAGTTCCATTGAAGGTAATTTTCCCTCCCCCAGAGTTGATGGGGTTGAAATTAATAATGCCAATTTCATTGCTGCTATTGCCCGTGAAGATTATCTCACCGCCCCCTGAGGTGATAGTCCCTTGAATGTTGATGCCCCTACCCCTAATACCCCCGCTGCCGGTGCCAGTCCCGTAGAAGGTAATCGTCCCACCCCCGGAGTCGATTGGGTTGAAGATATTAATGCCTGTATCATCGCTACTTCCGGTGAAGGCAATTTCCCCTCCCCCTGAGATGATATCCCCTCGAACTTCAATACCAGTACTGTCAGTACTACTCCCTTGGGCAAGGATATCCCCACCCAACGTCGAAATATCACTATTAATTACAACTCTACCCTGTGCGTTCAGGTTCAAATTCAGCTTACTGCTACTAGAACTGATTCCCCCATCTACGGTGATATCGTTATCGGCATTCAAGGTAAGCGTAGCGTCTCCACCTGCTGTCTTATTAATAGCTGCATCAGCATCCTGGGTGATATTGCCTTGGTCAGTTCCACCGATATCAGTTGTAATTGTAACGTTAGTGCCAAGGTTTAGCGCATTGTTGATATTAGCAACATCCACTTGATTCGTACCAATCCCACCGCCACCACGATTCACAATCGTGATATCAGTCGGATCAATTAACCAAATGCCACCGATGCCATGAGGGGCGCTAGCATCAGGAGTACTGATGAGATTGAGATGGAGAAGCTGCTCGCCAGACGTTTCAATTAACCCCCCATTCCCAGAAATTTCTCCTCCCCTTGCTGTTAATAGTCCTTGAATGTCTGCTGTTCCATCTGCCCAAGCAATGACTCTACCCCCATTGCCATTGAGCAAAGCATCAGCATGAATGATCGAATCACTGCTAATCGTTGTCTGTAGAGCATTGGGTACAGTTCCATTTCCTTGATAATCTCCCCCAATTCTTACTGTACCGCCACCGTTGTCACCAGAAGCTTCTACATTTGCGCCAATCAAACTAACGGAGTTACCCCATACATTCACCTCACCTCCAACGTTTCCGGCTGTTAAATTTGAAGCATCAATTGTACCGGATACAATGGCAGTTCCCGTTTCATTGGGAATAGTTGTATTGAAACTCGTTAGTTGAATATTACCCCCTGGAGACATACTAACTCCTGTCTCCACGTTTTCCGGTACACCTGTCAGGAGTGTGGCTAAGTCCAAGGGTGTAATTGGTAAAATTAGCCCAGAAGTGTCTCTGGGTGGCTCAATTTCCAAGCTCAGTAATTGCCCATCTTGGCTAATTGTGACTCGATTAGAATCAGGCACTGCCGTTATAGTAATCGTGCCTCCCGGTGCGGTTAATTGCCCTGTATTGATAACATTACCGCTAAGTAAAGTTAAAGTCTGACCCTCTGCAACCGCTAAATTACCAGCATTGATAATATTGCCTGTTTGTGATACATCAAAGGCAAACTGACTGGGGTTGTCGTTTAATAATTGGTAGTCATTTATACCAGAATTATTAAACCACTTATTATCACCAAAACCAATACCTGTGGCAGTTGTTGCCGTAAAGTCAGCCGGGACATTTAAACTGGCATTTGCACCAAAAACAAGTCCAGCCGGATTCATGAGAAATAAGTTAGGATTACCTCCCGTGACCTGAATCAGACCATTAATAATAGAAGGGTTGCCTCCTACTACCCGTCCCAAGATATTTTCCAGGTTAGGATTTGCTAAAAAGTTAGCAATCTGTCCCGCATCTAACCCAAACTGTTCAAAACTGTGAAATAGATTCGCCTCATCTCCCGAAAGACTGCCACCGTTGATATCAAAACGATTACCATCAGGAGTAAGAACCGTACCCGTGCCATCTGCTGCTGGAGTAATGGATTGAGCGAGTGTGGGCAAAGCAGAAAAAATTATCCCTATCCCATAGAGAAGAGATTGGACTAGGGATAAACGGACAGACAACCAACGAAAGGAAAACCATGCAGACTTCATTGCTAGACATCCCCTGAACGCAATAATGAATGGTTGTTTTTTGAACGAATTTGTCTTGAGCTAAAAACCGACTAACTGGTTGATTGAACTATTAAGAACGTCTAAATTGTCAGCACTTTATCACGATGCAGCTTGGTGGAATTTAAGTTTTGTAAGTCTAAAGCTAAAAATTATACTATCATAGGTCTTGAGTAAGCTTACGCAAGCCAGCTATCATTTGATCCTCTTGGTCAAGGTCAAGGTAATGATGGATATGACACCTTACCCAAACCCCTTCTCACGCTAAGGGCGATCGCAATTACAAGTTCGCTCGGCTTTTGTCTACAGAACTTAAACTTTTTGATTGACCGAACTTTCATAAATTCCAGCTAAGCTATAGCATTAAGTGGAAATGTGGGGAGTGAACTTTTATGAACGTAACGTCAAAACCAGCTCTGCACCAAGGCAAATACATCCTCGGCAATCGACTAGGTAGGGGTGTCTTCCATCTCACTTACCGAGCCACTCAGAGCGAGTCGGGTGAAACTGTCATCATCAAAACCCTTGGCGAATCTCTGCGCCAGCACCCGGATGTTGAGCAGTTCAAGCAGCAATTTCTAGACTTTGCCGAACGAGTGAGCCGATGCCAACACCCCAGTCTAGTTCGGGTACTGGACTGGTTTGAAGAGGGCGGATACCCCTATCTGGTAATGGAAGATATTCCGGGGCAGACTCTCGCTGAACTTATTCGAGCCAATGGATTGTCCCCAGCTAAAGCGATTCAGTATATCCGCCAAATTGGTAGCGCTCTGAACGTTTTGCACCAAGCGGGTTTACTGCACCTAGATATCAAGCCTGAAACGATTATTCGGCGTCCAGAGAGCGATCGCTTAGTACTGTGTGAGTTTGGGATTACCTGTGAGTTTACACCAGGCGTGATGCAAACCCATGCCAATCTCCTTTCGGCAGGATATACCCCCATAGAACAGCATACATTGCAGGGTAAGCGCACCCCGGCAACAGACCTCTATGCTCTGGCAGCAACGTTCTACTGCTTACTGACAGGACGTCCACCCTTACCAGCACCCGTGCGAGAGGCGTTGCAATCCCACACAGACAACAATCTTTTTTCCTCAGACTGGCACAACTACCAGCATAAAATCAGTCCAGGGATTAAACGAGTACTGGAATCGGGTTTGGAACTAATCCCTCAAAAACGCCCCCAAACTTTAGCACCTTGGCTGTCCCAGCTTCCAGGTTCAACAAAAGCCCTCACCCCAGGGCAAAACGTCACTAAACACCAGAAAAAACAGGAACCTTTATCTAGAGCCGAAAAACAACCCTCTCAACAGCGTCTGCTCGACAATCGACCAACCCACCCTCAAGCTCCCATCCCCAGCCACAAATCCTCACTTCCAGGACAGCACGACAATATATACATAGGAAGTCGCCCAGTTCGTACTTTCATACAACCCTCAGAAACAAAGCTCCAATCTTACAATCCGGCTTTTGCTCGTGTTGCAAAAGAGTTTCCTCAGCCAAGTAAACGCTCAAAAGCCACAACTGCTAAAACTAAAATCCTATTGCCCTTCCAAGCGCTGCTAATGACGGGAGCTGTCGCAGCATCTGCTGGAATAGGCTTTGGCTTTGCCCTGCGGCTCAACCGACCGAATGATCCGGGATCGACAATCTTACACACCCAGCAAACCTTTCCCCCACGTAGCGATTGGCCCGTTTCAGAACCTCAACTCCAGCTTCAATAGGGAGTAGGAAGTGGGGAAGATGGGGAAGTTACCCGGAACTCAGTTTCGGTCAAGGTTTTTCAAGAGTTTTACTTGCTCCCCAGCTCCCCAGGTCCCCAGCTCCCCTACTTCAACAAGTTCGCGGGATTCCCTGGCGAGGGAGACGTTCCACCGGAACGTCTTTACGACATTTGCCTCTGTCCAAAAACCACAAGGTACAAGGTAAAGATGGGTAGTATTTGGGATAATAGTGAGAGAATTTCTACATTCTCTAGCGAGTGTAACCTATCCCTTGGGTGTATCGCCCAGGGTAAGTAGACTCAGATCTGCCGCCAAGCTGCCAAGCTATACAGCCTGACTGCCTACATGGGTGTAGGACATTACTGTATTTGTGTTGTTGTCTTCACTTTCTGGTATTTTTGGTTCAAGACTTTTGCCAAGCTTTTTACCTCTGAATGTATTCATAAATGTTACTTTAGTTTGCTCCAAAAATATAGCGATCGCCTATTTACTTAAATAATAACTTAGACGTTTAAATAGTTGTTTGTACTAGTTATTTGGTAAAATATCGAGAAATTCTGAGTTGTCAGCTCTAACCTGCTACCCTGAACTTGAAGTCTTCTGAATTGATTCACTCGTAAAGTGAAACGACTGAATTATAGGAGCAATTGCTGTGCAAGCAGGGAACTGCCAAATCAAAGAACTACAATGAAGTCTATATTTTCACCGTTCCAACAGTTCCTAATTACGTGGCTGCTGATTTTAGTAACGGGTTGGGTAACACTGAGTGCGCTGAGTTACGTGGGTGAACTCATCAGTATTCTGCTCACGGCAGCACTGATTGCCTTTTTGCTTAACTATGCCGTCGCTGCATTGCGACCGTTCTTGCCTCGGACAATAGCCGCAATCCTTGTCTATTTAACGGCTGCCTTCGCGGTAGTATTTCTGGCATTGACCCTAGCACCGCCTGTACTCAACCAAGGGCGGCAGTTGATAGTCAGGTTCCCGGAGTTGGTCGAACAAGGTCAACAGCAACTGACGAGCTTCCAAACTTGGAGCGTCGAACACAAGCTGCCCTTTGACGTGCGAATTTTGGGAAATCAACTGCTGGCAAGAGTCCAAGCCCAGGCAGAAGCGATCGCTTCAACGGGTTTAGGCTTAGTAGTGGGGACATTTAACTGGTTTTTAGACTTAATTTTAGTGCTGGTAATTTCCTTTTATATGCTCATCGATGGCGAGCGGCTTTGGCAAGGTCTGACGAGTTTTTTCTCCCCCAGAATCCGAGAGGGTTTAACCCAAGCCTTGCAACGCAATCTCCAGCGGTTTGTATCGGGTCAGCTATTGCTGGGTTTATTTATGGCAACAACTTTAACCCTTGCCTTTCGCCTGCTGCAAGTGCCGTTTTTCCTGCTATTTGCCGTCTTTATCGGCTTTATGGAGGTGATTCCCTTTGTCGGAGCAACCTTGGGAATTTTCACAGTGGTGACAGTTGTAGCATTTATAAATTGGTGGCTAGCAGTAGAAGTGTTGGTGGTGTCGGTAGCACTACAACAGGTAAAAGACAATTTGATTGCGCCCCGCATTATGGGCAAGTTGACAGGTTTATCTCCCGTCATTATCTTTGTATCCCTGCTATTGGGAGCCAGATTAGGGGGAATACTAGGCGTGATTTTGGCAATTCCCCTGACCGGTGTGGTGAAAAGTCTAGCGGAAATAGTATTCGATCCAACCCTACCCCCTCAGACAGGAGACTTTTTTCAAAATCCTCTGGATGGGGAAGTTGGGGAAGTTGGGG
>NZ_JADEWY010000276.1 GCF_015207375.1 Coleofasciculus sp. LEGE 07092
ACCAACATAACTCCCCCCATCTCCCCCTCTCCCAACTCAAAATTCTCCCGACAACCGCTTCTGCATAGTTCGCAGCTTCCGCAAATCGTCTGCACGCTTGCGGCGTTCTAACCGTTCTAACGCTATTTGATTAACCGCTTCCAACTCCTCAGAATGCTCTGCCAAATAAAGATAAGCCGCTTCAAACCAAACTTCCTTGGTTACTCCAGTTTCCATACATAACTGACGCAGCGCTTTATCGACAGACTTCTCCAGACGAGCAGTTGTCCTAATAACTTCTGGTAAATCAACCGATTCTGGACGAGAATCCCCCTCTAACGGAGAGTTACCCGTTCCCTGTTCCCTATTAAGAGTACTTTGCGCTTCCGTCAAAGTATCTTGAGTCAAAGACGTATTGGCGTCAGTACTTTTTGGCGTCAACGAGTCTTGACGTGGAGAAACACTAGGGCGCTTCTGCTGCATCAATCTTTTTAGGGCATCATCTTCTGGCATCGAGCTGCGCGATAATTTTTTCAAAGGGGTACTGCAAATCAGCCAGCCCCATTTCAGATAGAGTCTGACCTTGCCGGATGGCACGTTTGTACTGTTCACTCTCCAGAATTGAGGGCAGAACAGGGATATCTCCAGCCATTTGTCGCATCGCCTCAATCGCGTCCCGGCTTTCTTTGGCTTGAGAACGCCCAAACCACCGATCTCGGAAAGGCAAAACCCCCAACACCTGCCCCGAAAATGCCCCAATATCCCTTAACTCTTCCACAAGTTCGAGCGATCGCAATAGGGAATTCACGCCCTTAGTCGATGCCTCAACAGGTATGAGAATAAAATCGGCAGCTCCCACAACAGACAAGCAAATTTGTGTGCGCTGGGGTGGGGAATCGATGATGCAGTACTCAAATAAATTAACCACTGGCTCCAGGCGTCGCCGCAAAACAACAGCACCCATCCCAGAAGTAGCTAGGTAATCTTGCACCTTGTTGAGCGCATTATCAGCAGGAATGAGAAACAAATTGGCATAGCGCAAAGGATAAATCCCGTGAACTGCATCCACTTCCCGCTGCATCACCTCCAGCAAAGTTGGCTCGTCGGGTGCCACTTGATGACCCAGATAAAAGGTCAAATTGGCTTGAGGGTCAGCATCAATCACCAAGACTTTGCTGCTATTAAGCGCCAGCGTGCGTCCTAACAACAGCGCGGCGGTGGTTTTGCCCTGACCACCTGATAAGGAAAGACAAGCGATTGTCCGCACAAACTACTTACCAAAATAGTTACCAGAACTATACTACATCTATACGTCTTTGTCTAGTTAAATCTTTATGTCCTGACGTCAAGACAAAATGACGCCAAATGGTAAGAATAAGGAAGAGCGATGGTTGTTCCGCGAACCGCCTTTCGCGCAGCGTCTCCGACAGGAGAAGAGAAGGCATCGCATTCTAGGGGAAATGAGGCAGAACGCTCAAGAGAGTTAGCGTCAGTTAATTCTAGGGAAAATAAGGGGCGCACAGGGATGCTTTCAGCGTTCCCCACAAGTCAGCTTGGGCTGTGTGGTTTTGGGAAGGGAAATGGCAGCAAATTGTTGTTTTTCTGCTTCTGAGAAATGATTAATCGTCGCCGTTTGTCCCTGCTGTGCCTTATAGAGAACACCCTTGTCACCGATGCCATCAATAATCCTCAATGACTTATCTCGCTCGTTATACACAGCAAAATGCTCACCAATAGCAGTAATTCGCCGTCCCAGTTGGTCAGCCTGAACAGAGTTGAGCGCATGAAGAGCGCTTTTAATCATCTTCTGTTCCCAGTCCGCTCGTTGAACCGTTTGGGGAGCTTCGCTCCGGGTGTGGGGTGTGGGGTGTGGGG
>NZ_JADEWY010000053.1 GCF_015207375.1 Coleofasciculus sp. LEGE 07092
CCCCATTCCCTACTCCCCATTCCCTACTCCCCATTCCCTACTCCCCATTCCCTACTCCCCATTTTCAGAACGAGAGGGGCGGAACAGGTGAGAATGCTCAGGATGATAGAGACGGGAACGAGCGATCTCTTGACGAGATGCGTCGCTAACGCCCGAGTTCACAGAGGAGAATTTCTCTGGCAAATGGAATCCTTCTCTCAGCGCTGGACTAATGAGATAGAGCGTCGTCCGAACCAAATTTTCCTGTTCTGTAAGAGCTGCCATTTTTTCTAAGGGAACCACCCAAATTTTTTCATCCGACCAACCGATGCGGAAGCAGACTGCTACGGGTGTATCTACTGGGTAATGGGTTAGGAGTTTAGTTTGAGCTTCTTCGATGTGACGAGCGCTCAGATAAAGGCACAGACTGGCTTGATGAGCGGCTAAAGATGCCAGTTCTTCCGACTCCGGCACGGCGGAAGCTCTACCGCTGATGCGGGTGAGAATAATAGTTTGTACTAATTCCGGCACCGTTAGTTCAACAGCTAATTTGGCGGCGGCTGCCTGATACGCACTGATTCCTGGAATAACTTCAAAGGGAATCTGAGCTTCTGTAAGAGCTTGCATTTGTTCGTGAATGGCACTGTAGAGACTGACATCGCCAGAATGGAGGCGAACAACTGACTTATGCGATCGCACTCGTTCAATCATCAACGGTAAAATCTCTTCCAAGGTTTTGTTTCCAGTGCGTACAAGTTCCGCATCAGGACGTATCCCCTGCAAAACCTGGCGTGGAACTAAAGAGTCAGCGAATACGATGACATCTGCCTTTTGGAGTATTTTGACTGCTTTAATAGTCAATAAATCTGGATCTCCAGGTCCAGCACCGATGATATAAACGGCGGGCGCTAAAGCCTGAAGGGATTGTTGAATCTGAGTTGAATCTTCGGATTGAGACATACAGTAGATTTGATTGACCAAGAGGAATTTTATAACTAGCGAGATTGTTCCGGATAGACCCTATTACCTTAGGAAGAAAGAAATGGTAGATGCACCCTGGTTTGGCTCTAGAGTTTTTCTCTAGGGCTTTTGTTTTTTCCAGATAATCCGGATAGATATCATCAAGATAGGAAGAAAGAAATGGTAGATGCACCCTGGTTTGGCTCTAGAGTTTTTCTCTAGGGCTTTTGTTTTTTCCAGATAATCCGGATAGATATCATCAAGATAGGAAGAAAGAAATGGTAGATGCACCCTGGTTTGGCTCTAGAGTTTTTCTCTAGGGCTTTTGTTTTTTCCAGATAATCCGGATAGATATCATCAAGATAGGAAGAAAGAAATGGTAGATGCACCCTGGTTCAGCTCTAGAGTTTTTTCTCTAGGGCTTTTGTTTTTTCCAGACAATCCGGATAGGTATCATCAAGATAGGAAGAAAGAAATGGTAGATGCACCCTGGTTCAGCTCTAGAGTTTTTTCTCTAGGGCTTTTGTTTTTTTCTTTTGCTACTCGGAAGAGATATCCCATTGCTGATTTTCTGCGGGCACAACATCTGGCAGGGGACGATTGACGATATACAGCCAAGCTAAACCGATAAGTCCCAGTGTGATCGCTCCCAAACTTACCAGTTGAGCAATGCGTAACGGTCCAATCATCAAGCTGTCTGTTCGTAACCCCTCGATCCAAACTCGACCGGTACTATAGCCTACCATGTAAACCAGAGCCAATGTCCCTACCTTTAAATGCCGCCTCCTTTTTAAATCTCGAAAGAACAGCGTCATCACTACGACAAAGATCATCAAGTTCCAGAGGGATTCGTAAAGGAAGGTGGGGTGGAAGTATTCAAGATCTATATATTGTCGGGGGCGCTGCTGGGGTGGAATGTAGAGTTTCCAAGGTACATCTGTGGGACTCCCAAAGGCTTCGGAATTGAAGAAATTACCCCAACGTCCGATTGCTTGACCCAAAATCAGGGAAGGAACCACTAAGTCAGCCAATAGCCAAACAGATATGTTCTGAATTCGGGCAAAAATGGCTGCTGCTAGAATACCGCCTAAAATGGCACCATGAATCGCAATGCCGCCTTTCCAAATAGCAATGATGTCTTCTGGGCGCTGGGCATATTGTTCCCATTCAAACAGGACGTAGTAGAGTCTGGCACAGGGTATGGCAGCGATTACTAGCCAGATAGCTAAGTCGCCTATCAAGTTTGGGTCAACATTACGGCGCTTTGCCAGGTACTGGGAAAGAGTGACTCCGATGAGTACGGCTGAGGCAATTAACAAACCGTACCAGCGAATGGTGAACGGTCCTAGTTCAATCAAAATGGGTCCGGGAGATCTAAATTGAAACGCCAGGATCAGAGGGGACATGGCTTGTAGCATGGAATTTTTAAGAGAGGGCGATTGCAGCTTCTGTTTAATTTTAGGTGTAAGCGCTCCCTCTATTTATGGATGACTGCTCATGGGAAGCTGAGAGAGCGAGGGAAATTCTTGATGCGCTCACTTTACGAAAAATTCATCAAGTCTTTACGGATACTTCATCACAACTAAACATAATCCTTGGGAATTTGCTTCACAATAAAAACAGATGCAATCTTTTTCCCACCCTTGGCTTCCCCGCTGAGGGGATTTTTTTTGCCTGTTATTAGCTGACAGACAAATTAGGCGATCGCTACTCAAATATGGGACATTAAAAAAAGACCCGCTAGGGTTAGCAGGTCGTCTAGTCTAGTGCAACCTCCCCACCCTATCAACAGTAGGCTGGGGAGACATTCGTTTAGCTCACAAGCTCTTGGTGATTTAAATACGCGATCGCAGCGATCTCATCGGAAAGGGGTTAAAGATTAGGGATTAGGGAGGCAAGAAACGATTCTTGTGGTCAATCCTATGGCTGATAAGGCTAAGTCTGGCTTCGTTAAGATGGGATTGAAGGCTACTCCCGTACATTATCCCCTATGTCTGCTACGCCAGGTGTTTCTAAAGTTCAGTCTCTCAAGAAGGGCAACGATCAAAATCCGTCACTAGTAACTCAAGTCGGTGGAGCGGCTCAATTGCCAGTAACCTCAATTCCACCTCTGTTAGGTGCTTCTTTAAGTGAGTTCACCGAGTGGGTACAGCAACAGGGACAACCTGCTTATCGAGGGCGTCAGCTCCATGGGTGGATTTATCAAAAGGGTGCGCGATCGCTTTCTGAAATTTCTGTGTTTCCCAAACAATGGCGGGAAGCTGTAGGAGATGTCCCTATTGGTCGTTCCACCTTACATTACCGCTCTGAGGCTCCTGATGGTACAGTGAAGTACCTGCTGCGGCTTAGGGACGGTCATGTTATCGAAACCGTTGGTATTCCCACCGCCAAGCGCCTAACGGTTTGCGTATCCTCCCAAGTCGGCTGTCCTATGGCTTGCGACTTCTGCGCCACAGGTAAAGGGGGATTCATCCGAAATTTAGAACGTCATGAAATAGTCGATCAGGTCTTGACTGTTCAGGAAGACTTCGGAGAGCGAGTCAGTAATGTCGTGTTTATGGGCATGGGAGAACCGTTGCTGAATCTGGATGCTGTTGTGGGGGCAGTGAAGTCTATTAATGAAGATATTGGCATTGGAATGCGATCGCTGACTATTTCAACGGTCGGTATTCCTGGTAAAATTCGCCAACTAGCTCAATATCAGCTTCAAGTTACCTTTGCCGTCAGTCTCCACGCCTCAAATCAGCAACTGCGAGAACGACTGATTCCTAGTGCCAACCGATATCCCCTAGAGGCGTTATTAGAAGATTGCCGGGAATACGTGCAGATTACAGGTCGCCGGGTTACATTTGAATACATAGTCTTAGCTGGAGTCAATGACTTACCCGAACACGCGGCTGAGTTAGCCCAACATTTGCGAGGGTTCCAAAGTCACGTCAATTTGATTCCCTACAACCCCATCAGCGAAGCGGATTACCAGCGCCCCAGTTCCCACCAGATTCAAACGTTTGTTGAGGCGTTAGAACAGCACCACATTGCTGTCAGCGTGCGCCGTTCTCGCGGTTTAGAAAAAGATGCTGCCTGTGGACAACTGAGAGCGTCAACGAGCACTGTGGCTGTTTGATGTGTGAATAATAGGGAAAAGGAAGAAAGGTTTTCCCCTTTCCCTTTTGCGTGTAATCTAATACCTTAAGCCAGCAATTTAGATTAAACTATCGACTCGCATAGATGCCCGGGGCATAGGCTTCAACAACTCTGCCAGTGCGAGAGCAGTTAACCATCAGGTAATCACAGGCAGGACATTGAGTCTGAGTGATATGAGTTTTTGAGCAATAGCGTCGTTTGGCACGACTGCCACAATTAGGACAGTAAATATCTTGTGTTATCTGCATTTTGTAACCTTCTTTAGGAAGAGATTTATTAAAAAAAGACAAAAATCAAACTAGGGTTTAACCTAGAAATTTTGCCAATTTTTCAGGCTTATTCTTCTATTTTTAAGGTTTGCTTAAGCTTTAAACTCTATCCCTAGGCAGATTGAGGGAGCGCCAGCTTTCGGTAAGCCTTACCTGGATTTTAGAATATAGCGGTTCTTCATTTACATGAGGTACAGTCCCATTTCCTACTCCCTACTCCCGTTCGGACTTCGGCGTGACCCTTCGACAGGTCTTAGGCGGAGACGCTCAGTGTTCACTGAGGCTTCTCGAAGTGTCGAACGCTGACGCTCACGGCAAAAGCCTACTCCCTGCCTTCATCAGGGTGTATCTCACCAGACTGGGAAATGCGATAGGTTGACGTTTTTGACTTATTGATTTTCACAATTGGATTGTTTTTTCTTATTGAAGTGCTTGCCGTAGAGCTTGGTCAAAGGAGTCGCACTTAAACCTTGGGCAACGATAGAAGCACAAATCATTAAAGAGCAAACTAACCAAACCTCCTCCACACCGACTCGGCGCAGGGAATAACCCGCATAAAAGATAGCGGCAACACCAATCGGACCAAACCAGCCGACAAACAATGCCTCTGGAATATTTTTGATCGGCTTGATGAATTGATGGAGTAATAAAAGCGCTGGCAATCGCCGCAAAAATAGCACTGCCACAACCAAAAGGATATTCCACCATCCCAATAGTGACCACCATTTTTGCCAGGGAATCATTAAGCCCAGCAGAATAAAAATTGGTAGGGTAAAAAAGCGGTTGATTGCCTCTTGAACGTTATCTTCCTCTGCTCTCTCCTTACCTCCAATTACATTCCCAAAAGCCAGTCCTGCGGCAAATACAGCCAGAATTCCATCCGTACCGATTAACTTACCTGCACCGAGTACCGTTAGGGAGAGGGCGATGGTATAACCCAGAAAAGAGGAACGCTCAATTGTTTTTTTGCGTTCAGCCCATTTTAACAGGCGACCAGCGACATAACCCAACAGTACGCCAAAAAGGACGGCTCCACAAACTTCCCACAATACAACATGAACAAACCAGTGAGGGAGCGCTTCTGTTGGAGAACGCTCTAGCATTAGAACGCACAGTAGTACAAGGGGATAAGCTAAACCATCGTTAGCACCAGATTCGGCTGAGATAATATGCCGGATGCGTTTGGGGAGATAATCTTCAGCAACAACGCCTGTTACAATCGAAGTCGAAACAATGGGGTCAGTTGGGGTAATAGCTGCGCCAACGAGCATCGCTTCCCAAAAAGGTATTCCTAAGATCCAATACACTAGCAAACCGCTAACCACCCACATAATTGGCATCACCAATCCTAGGAGGACTGCCAAGGGTTTCCAGTTGCGGAAAAAATAGCCTTGGGGTACTCGTAGCGCCACCCCCATCAATCCAATTGCCAGGGTTAAGCGGGCGGTTTGTTCCAGAAGATGCTCCTGCGGTATACCCCAGCCACCAGGATTAACTAAATCTAGGACAACCGGTCCGAGTAATATCCCCATCACTAAGGCTGTTAAAGGGTCGGATGTCCACCAATGACGCCGGAAGTAGTCGGAGACGAGTCCAAGAACTAGAACGATCGCACCGATAGCTGTGATGACTATATTGAGTTCATTCAAGCTATTCATGGTTTATTGAGGGAACGTAGGGTAAACATCAGCATTTTCCTCGACCCGATTCTTAGCTACTTGTACGCTTATAGGTAGATATAGGCTACGACACCTAAGGCAGCATCTATCTTGAGAACTAATAAAACAGCACTTCTCTCTTGATGTAGATAGCGTTTCTCTATCTGGTGAGGTACACCCTGATGAAGGCAGGGAGTAGGGAATGGGAATGTACCTCATATAAGAAATAACCGCTATAACGTGAGCTGTCAGTCACTTGAACGATGCCTTAGACAGAAGAAAGAGGTTATGAAAAAGCGTATTTGGACTCCTATCAAGTTGGTTGGGTGGGTGATTTTAGCAGTTATCCTATTGTTTTCCTGGTCTGGACTGCCTGCTCTAGCTCAAGATATTGCCGTCGTACCCCATCAAGAACCCAGACTCAATGAAGGGGTTCAGGTTTCGCCACCCAATTCTTCTGTACAGGGACTCACCGATCCGCAAGACTTAGAAGCCTTCATTGACCAATATTTAACTGACGCCATGCAGCAAGAACACATTCCTGGCGCAGTAGTTTCGGTAGTCAAAGATGGCAAAATTTTTTTCAACAAGGGCTATGGTTATGCCAATATCGAAAAAAAGATACCGGTTGTCCCAGATCAAACTCTTTTTCGTGTGGCTTCCCTCTCTAAGCTATTCACTGATACAGGAGTGATGCAACTTTACGAGCAGGGAAAAATCAATCTAGAGGCGGAAGTGAACCAGTATCTCGAAGATTTCAAAATCGAGAATCCCTATCCCACGCCTGTCAGGGTTGCCGATTTGCTGACCCAAACCAGTGGTCTTAGCATCCATTATCTTGATATCGCCGCCCCGACTGCTGCGAAGATGGAACCGCTTAAAGAGTACTTGACGAGCGAAAGAAGGCTCAAAACCGTACTACCTCCAGAAAAATTTTACGCCTATACTGATGACGCGGTTGCCTTGGCAGGGTATTTGGTGCAGAAGCTTTCCCATACTCCCTTTCCCGAATATGCCGATCAACATATACTGCAACCGCTAGAGATGCATCGCAGTACTTTTCTCCAACCACCGCCACCCCCTTTGGCTGATGATTTAGCGATCGGCTATGAGTACAAAAATGGTAACTATCAGCCATTACCATTCCTTTACCTCAATATGCCACCTGCTGCGTCCCTGAGTGCAACGGCTACGGATATGGCTAACTTTATGATTGCCCACTTGCAACTCGGTCGCTATGAAAACTCAAGAATACTACAGGATGATACAGCACGTACAATGCATCAGACGCATTTTGTCAATCATCCCCTACTCCCTGGCGCTGCCTACGGCTTTCATGACTGGTCGCAAAATAACATCCGGATCATTGGACATAGTGGCAATTTGCATGGGTACACTAGCATCCTATTTTTGATACCCGAAAAAAACCTGGGTTTCTTTTTTGCATACAATCGCTTCGGTTACTCCAAAAGTTTGGGAGGCGACCTATTCAGCAAGTTTATCGATCATTATTATCCGGTTTCAGAGCAATCTATGCCTTCTGAGGCATCCGCTGATTTAGCAGCCCAAGCCGATCGCTTCACAGGTATTTATCAGAATATCCAGTATCCTCGATTTACCCCTGCAAAGCTCACCGCACTGACGAATCAATATCGGGTAACAGCAAACAATGATGGTACTTTGACCGTTGCTCGTATCCCTCAATTCTTTTTTAGCTCTCAATCGGAAAAGCTAGCGGTAGCCCAACTTTCATCCTTGTTATTCAGACGAGTTGAGCGTCACGGCTATGCTGCCTTTGCCCAGAATAATCAGGGGCAGATTGCTTACCTGTTTAACCCATTTGGGCCGACCATCGCTGGAGGATACAGGCAGTTGTCCTGGTATGAGACGTTGTGGTTTCAGATAGGCTGGTTGGTTTTTTGTCTGCTAATCTTTGTTTCAGCCACCATTATTTGGCTGATTGGCTATTGGCGACACCGCCGTCAATCTGGGAAGTGGGCGAGATGGGCTAAACTCCTTGCTGTTCTCGTCAGTGTCCTGAATCTGGTTTTTGTCATCGGTTTGGGGCTAGTAACCTGGCTGGAAATGTGGCAGTTTTTATATGGGTTGCCCATTGCGGCGATCGCTCTTTTTTACATTCCACCGATTACAACGGGTTTGTCTCTGGGATTACTCATTTGTACGGTGTTGGCGTGGAAGGATAAATACTGGTCAGCTTGGGCGCGAGTCTACTACTCGGTAATGACTCTGGCAGCGATCGCATTCCTTCCCTTTTTGGTTCAATGGAATTTATTGGGGTTCTAATCACATCCAGACTTGATATCAACCTTGCAGTAGCGATTCGGCTCCATCAATCCACATAGGAGTGCCAGTGATATGACTAGAGGCGTCTGAGGCAAGGAATAGCACCAGTTGGGCAACTTGTTCGGAAGAACCCGGTTTGCCGTCGGTTAACGGTATATTTCCTTCGGGATATTCAATGGGTTCGCCAGTTCCTTCCAACTCTTGTTTATCTGTGCTGGAGTTGATATCTGTCTCAATGGCTCCTGGACAAATAACATTTACACGAACGCGGTGTTTAGCCAGTTCCAGAGCAATCATTTTGGCAAATGCCACCTGAGCAGCTTTCGTACAAGCATAAGCAGTAGCACCCGTATTGCTGAAGATGCGAGTGCCGTTGACAGAAGAAGTGATGATTACGGAGCCGCCCTGTTTTTTCAGATACGGTACGGCGTACTTAACCGTGAGATACGTTCCTGTGAGATTAATGTTAATGGTTTTATTCCACTCATTGAGGTCTAGTTCTTCTAAAGGTGCCCAAACACCATTAATCCCAGCATTAGCAAACACGATATCGAGACGTCCCCATTTATCGGTAATCTGTTGAATGGCTTGTTGCATTTGCTCCGGTTGGGAGATATCCGCCTCAAGGGGTATCGCTTCGCCACCATTTCCCTGAATTTGGTTAACCGTTTCTTTGAGTTCGTCTTTAGTCCGACCTAATACGCCAATTTTCGCCCCTTCTTTGGCAAATAGCAGTGCCGTGGCTTTACCAATACCAGAACCTGCACCAGTAATTAGTGCCACTTTCTCTGTTAGTTGCATATGTTTCCTTCCCCTTTAGCCCGTTAACCCGATAATTCAACAAAAGGATAGTGTCACTTGAACCATATCCTGTCCAAAGTGGAAGCATAAGTTGTCCAAAAAGCTGTGGTCACTTTATGCTTCGACGTGGTGGGAGAAGTGATGTCACTTGAACCGCTACGCAGTAGTTCCCTCTCACGGAGGAGTGGCGAATGGCATTATTATAGTTAGGACTTTCTGATTACCTGTTTGTATAACCTGTAACGAGCGGAAATTTGGTGGCACAAATCGGGGAAAAAGCGGGAAATATCCCCAGGGTCGTATCCAAGAGTAGCAGCCACTTGTCGGAGAGACTGGGGTGGTTCAAAAGACAAAGCTGCCTCTAAAAACGTTTGTACTTTCACCGCATCAAAGCGCCGATTAGTTTTTCTCCGTTGTTGAGTGATAGGCAAAACCTTCAACGATAGGGGTTGATGCTTCACCACCTGTCCAGTGAGAACATCTTCTAAAGGAATAGAAAGACACCAACAGACTCTAAGGAGCAAACCTAATTGTGCCAGTGCCTGACCACATCGCCATTCTCCTGGTACGGAAGCACTCAGGTACATTAAGTCAGCAAAAGCTTTGGCATTACCGTTGGTAGCTTCTTGGATACATAAGTCAATGGCTAATGCGAGATTTTCTCTGGGTGGTGGAGACTTGAGAGCAGGTGCAAGCTCGAGAATTTTTCCCACGGAGTACACAACAAAAATCTGCCAGTCCCAATCGGGTTGCTCTACTGGGGAAGCGTCCACAGAGGTATCACCATTGGTCAAAATTGAATTCACACCCAACCACTGTTGGCATCTAGAGCAGAAACCCGGTCGGGAATTCCACTCTAGAGGGTAGAGCAATCGCTGACAATTAGGACATTGATGCCATAAAACTTGTTGATGAAAAGGACAAGTTGTCACTACCTGGAGCGACCATAATAGAGGCTCGTAGATGGGTTTCCCACAACGCTCCCAATCGTCATAGCAGACGGGACACCAAGCTTTGTTGGTACGCAATAAACCTCGCGACGGTAAAACGTTAGCCCAACTTAACAAAGTGAGAAACCGTAACTGATGTTGCTTTGTTCGTGCTTCTAACACATGAACTGGCTCAGATGCCATAATTCCCATGCCATTCCAGGCTCCCGTATCGTTGAAAAAGACACGGAAAAACCATCTAGATAACCCTTGATGCTGATTGCCTTGATATCTACTGACTTGTGGAGCTACTTCTTGAGCTAGGAAAATGCCCGTAGGCACCCGATGAGCTGCTGCCAACCGAGCCACATAACTGGTCAAACTTTCTACTGTAGGCGTTCCTACACCGATGGGTTCAAGAGGATGCAAGCGGCTACGCTCTGGGATTGTTGTTGTTCTTGAATACCACAGTTGATGATTACTCCAGTTGTCAACTGACACTTTCTGCGCCTCCGATGACATCCCGTTGAGGATTACGCTCTCCCGGACGACGTTTCTTTGTTTTCTTCTGTTTTTTGTTAACCGTAGAACGGGTCGAGCTATTGAGCAAGGCTTCTGTTGCTGTTGGTGGCTCCTTAACAGTTAATCCCAATTTTTGACGCAATCGGCTCAGTTCGCTCTCCGATTGGAGCAGCGCTTTCTCACCTTCTATCGCCTCAGTTGCCATCTGCATACATTTAGAAACACTGGGAGCGTAAGGTGTAAGATGTGCCAAGCTCAGGGTAGAGGATGATTCTCCCAACGCTTTTCTCAAAGCTTGTGTCAGCCAATCCTTGACTATCCCGACACAACCGATACTGCGTTCATAGAAGTATTCCCAATGCTGCTCTAAATCAGGGGCTTCTAACAAGGGCATTTGGCAGGCAAAACTCTTGAGTACCCGTTTGAAATCTTTAACGTCCTGTGAACAATCCGCTTGATAACGAGGAAAGTGAATATCTAGGCTGCGGCGGCTCAATTGACCGCTTAAGTTCCTTAACTGTAGCAGTTCATAAGTGCCAAAAAGTCCGTGTCGGGTGGACGTGAAACTTGCCATTGACTGAATGGCATCCATTTGGTCTTGTTGTCTTCTTCCCGATGCCATTTTAGTGAAGCGTTGGGCTTCATCAACTAGAAATACAATTAACCGCCGTTGTTGAATAATCGCCGCTACATCCTCTCGTAAATTTGACAGGTTAGCTTTTGATTTAATTAGACGTTGAGAAGAGCCACTGCCCTCAATTCGGCTACTGCCAGTTCTGAGTTTATAATCAACAAAGGGGTCAGCTAAAGCTATCAAGACACTTTTGTAATAATCTTTCCAGTCGAAAGACCCTGATTCAGGAGCGCGAGCTTCTACATAAGCAACAGGAATATGCCCACAATCAAGTTGCATGGCTGATAAATTCTGCTCTATGAGCACTTTCACAACTTGATGGAGTAAGGTAGTTTTTCCCACCCCAGTAGGGCCAAACAAAAAGATTAATGAAGCGCCTCCAGGATTATTGACGGCATCTATTACAGCTTCATAAGCAATTTTTAGTCGCCTGTGTACTACCGTACAGCTTTCAAAGTAAGCCAGTTTTTCTGCTGGATTGACGGCTAAAAGTTCTGGAGGAAAATTCTGGGGAGACGGCATTACCAAAACTCCTCATAAGGTTCAAGTTCTTCCGAGTCAATCTCATCTCTATTAGGAGAGGCTTCTTGACTTATAGGAAGTGAAAGGCACTCAGCGGCTGAAGGCTGTTCTTGAAGTCGCGAAATTTTTCCTCCATCAATTATTGCTAAAACCTCTTTGGCTTCTACATCCCGTAACCGTTGCTCTAAGATAACTTCTTGGGCTTCTGTACTCGCTAGAAATTCAGCTAGGGCTTTGGCTGTGATTGTAAGTTGTTTGGAGTGATTCTTATGTTGTTGGCGCAACTGTTCGCTAACTACCATCATTTCTCGCTCTGAGTGACCCACTAAGCTGCTGTAGTGCTGCGAAATGCAACTTACCCACTGACCTTTAATGTAGACATAGGCACTCCCAACATCATAAGGGTCATAGCGCACGGGAACTTGAGTCTTTTCAATTTCCGAATTTCGGAAACTGTTATGCCAATAGTAGATATGGTTAATTTTAACTCCCTGATTGGGAATGACTTTGGCGGTTCCTTTGGGTGTTGTTGGTAGGGTCAAAATCCGGAAGGTTTCATCGTAAGGAATCAGTTTGTGTGAGCGTAATCCGGTTTGCAAGAAGCCATCTGTAAAAGCTGCTCTTGGGCTTTGCAAGAGTGCCGGATGCTCCTTGTTGTCGTAAAATTCATAAGCCCAATCGCATAAATTTTGATACAAACTCCCCAGAGTCCAAATAGCTAAATTACGGGGATTCACGCTTTTCGTCACAGCCCTGGAATTCTTGTTAATTTGCGTATTTCCCCAGAGATTGTGAATCAACATGGTGTTGGCTGTCCCAAACAAGCGCTCGCATACTGAACCAAATCGGGGTTTGGCGGCTGGTCGGGTTTTCTTTGTGCAGGAGTAAGCTGCTAGTAGCCGCTCGAAGTAAACACTCATAAATTCTTTGGCTCCATCCACCACTATCGTGTCGGGCAAGCGTCCATGACGATGGACACACTCGCGCATCACCATCATGCAACTACGATACGACGGTGGGTCAAAGCACAGATAAACGGCTAGTATTCGTCGTGAGTAGGCGTCTGTTAGGAAGGTCGCCCAAGGGCGACCCAGATTTACTGATGTGTGGGAGCTAACTAACTCGATATCTAATTGTGTATGGTCAATATGGCAGATTTCAAAGGGTCGTTGTCCGTGCCTAGGGGTGTTTACCTCTAGCTCCCAATAAAAAGGTTCGTGCTTGTAAGCCGCCCTACGCCCCTGCCTTTTTAAAGCCTGTTCATAGTTAGATTTTTGATGAATGTTTCGGACAAATGTTTTGTAGCTACAAGGAGTAATCCCTTGCTGTTCACAGGCTCGTACCAGTGAACTGTAAACGGCGAATTTTCCTTGCTGTTTGAGATTTAAATAGTGGTTAGCAATGAATTCGTCTACAATTTTTTGTGTCGTTTGAGGCAATTTGGGCTGGTGGTTGCCTTTAGAGCTGACGCGGGGTAACAATCCCACATAACCGCATCCATATTGCTCTTGTGCTTTTTGCCACGAAAGTAACCAACGGCGGATGGTACGTGCTGAGACGACCTGCTTATCGGTAGTTTTTTCACCCGTTAGGTATGGAGCAATGATGGAATAGCGACGGTTAGCTTCTGCACAATCATCAACGCTCGCCTTGGCTAGGAGGTCATTGACGATCTTAGAAGATGGGGATTGGGTGACAACTCCTGTTAACTCACCCTGTTTGACTAATTCCAATAGGGCTTCGTTTGGCAGTTGGATGACTTTTGCCTCTTCATTGAGTAGGGCTGTATGGGTTTCTCCCCGATTGAGAATCGATAAGCTTTTTCCATTCCACACCACAGGAGAACCGGGTTTTAGATCAACTAAGTGGGGGGCTAATTCTAAGGTTGATGTTCCTCTCAACTTGGTTGTTTCGATTCCACAAGCTTTCTGATTAACCGGAAAGATTTGAAGCTGTGTACCAAGTTGCGCTATGTTGACACCCCGCCAATTCACATTTAAATAATTTTGGGCAATTAGGGTATAAACCTCCTCACAGTTGTACCCCTCTTCTAGCAATTCACCTAAGGTAATTCCTGGATGAAGTTCTACCCGTGATATGATGTCGGCACGAACTTTCTCTTCTACAGAAACATGGGATGGGTGCAAGTAGTCTTCGAGAAAATGAAGATTATTTTGAAAAACCCAGTCAATTTCAGTGTTGCAACGGATGCGATAATACAATCCCAAACTTTGTGCTACTTCAACTCCTGGGGGACAGTGCCATTGACTTTCACCTTCTCGCACGTAACGAGCAGGCATTTTGACTGATAGTCGCACTAATTCATCCAATGTTTTCCACTCTTCAAAGCCTGCAGATGTTTGACGCAACACAAAGAAATCTGGGGTATGCAGGACTCCTACTTTCCGACCACTCAGAGCAATGTAGCTCAGTTTGATGCCACTGGGTTGGTCGTAATATTCCAGTACATCTGGGTCATATTCCATCTCATAAATGCCTGCCAATTCGTTGTGGTGGCTCTCAAACTGAATCGTTACGCCCATTTTCCGGCTGGGGTAACGACCACTCACGTTTCCTGCCCTACTGCGTACCACGCGAGATGGTGGCGAACTGCGTAACAGTTCGATGTATTTCCTTGTCGGTTCTGCCAAGCCTAACTGCTGACACCACCGCACAAACTGTTCGCCGTCCAACATTTATTTTTTCAAGGCGCAGCAATGGGAGGATATTGTCAGCTTATCAACTTTTGGTCATCTTATCCTTCCAATTTCCACTTGGGGACAACTTATGGTTCTACTTGGCTGCCCAAGCCGCTGTTCTTCCTACGACAGCATCAGGATTTTTGCCCTTGTTTAGGGACAGCTTATGCTTCCACTTTGGACAGGATATGGTTCAAGTGACAGATAGAGTTTAACATCTCTCTTGGTTGAATGAAAACAGGTCACGGCTTTTTGCTCACCCAATCGGATGAGGCTATCGGGTGAAGTGCAATGCTCATCGTCCGTTGTACTTTAAAAAGTAAGCCTGTAGTACGCTATGCTACAATTCGTAAAAGCTCAACAAAACCAACCGATGAACTGCCTACTCTCATGACTCTCCCAATGTCTCGACCCCTGACAGAATCGATGGCGCTCAACGTGTACGACTTGTGGAAATCCTACGGAGAGCGCCCAGTCGTTCAAGGCATCAACTTTACCCTCAATCCTGGGGAAATTTTAGGTCTTCTCGGTCCAAACGGCGCGGGCAAAACCACAACGCTTGGAATGCTTTACGGTGCAGTGGTTCCTAGTCGCGGCTTTGTTCAGTTAGGTCAAAACCAAATTCAAACCCAAGGAAGCCAAGCCCGTGCCTCAATGGGTATTGTGACTCAAGAAGACAATCTCGATCCAGACTTTAGCGTCATTGAAAATTTAATTTTCTTTGCCCATCACTATCGTATTACAGGGAAAGCGGCACGGAAACGAGCTGGCGAGTTGCTAGGGCAGGTAGGATTGCAAGATTATGCCAAAAACCGTGTTGATGAACTCTCCGGCGGGATGAAGCGGCGTTTAGTTTTAGCACGAGCGTTGATTAACCATCCCCAAATCGTATTTCTCGATGAACCCACAACCGGACTTGATCCCGATGCGCGGCAAGACTTTTGGCGACTGGTTAGCCACATGAAACAAAGTGGCTGTGGGGTGTTGTTGACTACTCACTATATGGATGAAGCGCAGCGATTGTGCGATCGCCTCATCTTACTTCAGAACGGCAAGATGATCGACCAGGGTACACCAGCAGAATTAATCGAGCGCACGGTTGGTCGAGAAGTGGTTGAAATTGAAGGAATCTCGGAGTCAAGCCTGCAACACCTGCTTAAGGGGGTGGGTACTTGGTATCGCCCCTTTGGAAGTGGCTACTTAGTCGGACTACCCACCGACAATCCGCAACCCCTATGGGAACAGTTAAATGCGACTGATTCCGAACGCTTGATGCGCCGCCATACCAATTTAGAAGATGTCTTCTTGCGCTTGACTGGAACTTCATTGGAATAACTGTTTTGGCAACGGATTTTGTAACGGGTGTAGCGAATGAGCCATTAGTTGACCCAGTGGAGATCAAACATTCAAGCTACTTTATCCGTTACATCTGTTACCCTATCCGCTGCCAACACTACCCCACTTTAAATCTATAATTTAAAACCTAAAATGGCAATGAAACGTATTTCCCTAACCCCTTGGGGGGTTTACTCCGTCTGGCATCGTCATGCGAAGGTCTATCAAAGAACCTGGCTCGTTAATAGTTTGCCGCCTCTTTCAGAACCCTTAATTTATCTCGTTGCATTTGGCTATGGTTTGACCCCCCTGGTGGGAGACGTTCCTTATAATGGTCAAACTATCTCTTACCTGAAATTTCTTGCACCGGGAATGATGGCAGTTGGTGTGTTGTTCCAGTCATTTTTTGAAGGGGCATTTGGCAGTTTTATCCGCCTAAGCTATCAAAAAACCTGGCAAGCACTATTAACTGCACCGTTGAGTTTCACAGAAGTGTTTCTGGGAGAGTGGTTATGGGCGGCAACCAAAGGGACAATGGCAGGGTGTTTGACGGGTTTAGTCGCTGTTATCTGGGGACTCTACTCGGGTTGGCATTTACTGGTATCGTTACCTCTGATTATTTTGGGTAGTCTGATTTTTGCGGTTATGGGACTGTTTACAGCAGGAACGGTGCGGACTATCGATCAAATTAACGTGCCGATTTTCTTATTTATCGTTCCCATGTTTACGCTCTGCGGCACTTACTTTCCTCGTGATACTCTGCCTCCAGTGTTGGGTTCTGTAGCAGCCGTGTTGCCCCTGGCGTCAGTAGTTGATCTCTTGCGCTGGCCCCTAGGATTACCCGGATTCTGGTTTTTAGAGTTACTTTGGCTGCTGTTGTGGGTTAGTGTTTTTGCCGTACTCGCTTGGCGGCAAATTTATCCGCAGTTATTCCGGTAATTGCGAAGGATGAGGATAAAAGCGATCGCTTTTTAAGTAGAATGGCACCTGACGTAAGGCTCTCCAGTTAGCTTAGTTCGGATAGCCTCAGGAAAGAGCCTTCGGGATTGAATTGACAGCAATGGTTTACTGCTGTGTCAGCATATTCTTGAGTTATAGTGGGTAAGCCGCAAAAATAGGGAACTAGACAAGGAGGGTTTGGTGTTATCTGTTGCCCGCAAGATTTCAACGTTGGCGAAATGCTTGAAAGCGGAACGAGTGACCGCAACCCTTGCCGTGAGTATAACCGCTGGGGTCTTGACCTGTTTGGAGCCAGTACAAGCTTTGCAGGTGCGAGTGACTCCAGATAATCCGCAGTTGGGCGACACACTATCAGTAGTCATTCAAACCGATATCCCAGAACAGCAGCCAACGGTTTCAATGCAGCAGCAAGCTTACCCGGCTTTTGCCTTGAGAACCAATCGTTATCGAACCTTACTACCCACCAGTCCCTTAGATAAACCGGGAACCCTACAAATTCAGGTAACTGGGGATGGTGAAGTAAAAAACATTACTGTACCACTACGCAATCGCTCCTTTCCCACCCAACGCATCCGGCTTTCCGGTCGCGCCAATCAACCAGCAACCGAGCTAGAATTGAGCCGCGTTGCCCAGTTTAAAAAATTAGTGACGCCTCAAAAATTCTGGAACGGACCGTTTTTGAAACCCAATAGCGGTCGAGTTTCAACAATTTTTGGTATCCGCCGCTACTATAACGGTGTCTTTGCCGAAGATTACTACCATCGCGGCGTTGACTATGCTGCTGGTAGGGGTTCCCCAGTCGTTGCGCCTGCCGCAGGACAAGTGGCACTGGTAGGCAGAGAATCAGAGGGATTCCGAGTTCACGGAAATACGGTAGGAATTGACCACGGTCAAGGCGTCCTCAGTATTATGCTGCACTTGAATCAAATTGATGTCAAAGAAGGAGATTTTGTCCAAGCAGGTCAGAGAATTGGTACAGTGGGTTCGACTGGAGCTTCTACAGGTCCTCACCTACATTGGGGTCTTTATGTTCAAGGCATTTCCGTTGATCCGGTTCCCTGGAGATTCCAAGGAGTTGAGTAAAGCTGTTTTTAAGTTTTGCTGAAGTTTTATAAATTTCACCAAATTTTGTGATTAATTAAGAAGTAAACGGTGGCAGCCTTCTCCCATCTTGGCAACTACTGGGAAGCACAATCCAACACCATGAGTATTGAAAAAATCGTAGAACAGGCTTTGCAAGATGGTTACTTGACCCCAATCATGGAAACGGAGGTGGGACGCATCTGTGATACTGCCTCAGAACTTTCAATTGAAGAATACATGGCATTAGATCGGCTGATGGGGGCGCTGCTGACAGGTGAAGTAGTGGCAGTACCTCGCAAGCAGTTTATCAATGTTATGGAGGAATTGGTACTCACCGAAGCGATCGCCAAAGTTGCCGAAATTGAAGCCACCAGTGATCGGGTTTTAGATGTCGGTGATATTGCCGCCTATGCCTTGAACCGACTCCCCCCTCTCTATGCCACGACAGAAGAAGGTGCAAAATACCAGCGTCACCGAGCCAAAGAGGAACTTCAGAAACTGATTACTCAGCAAGTCAAAGCCGCGATCGCCAACAACTTGAACCGACCTGACTTTGGCTCCGAACGCCAAGCCATCCGCAAGAGTACTGGAATGGATGTACTTCAGCAGGTTAGTAGCTTGCTACAGGATTATGCACCCAACTTCGAGCCAAAAGGCTAATCATTCATCAACCGATAGCCTATCCGTTACATCCGTTACTGAATCCGTTGCCACTGGCTGATCTAAGAACAAAGGACGATCTAAGAACAAAGGACTATTTCCGCACGATAACTGCGGTTCCCACACGCACTTGCTCATACAATGCCCGAATATCAGTATTGCGCATCCGTAAGCAGCCGTGGGAAATTCGCTGTCCGATCAGTGTTTCGTTGTTAGTTCCGTGAAAGCCTATTTGATGATAGTCGTCAGTCCAAAAACCAATCCATCGATCTCCTAAAGGATTATTCGGTCCAGTAGGGATGAGGTCGCCAGTAATCGGTTGCTTCCAGACTGGATTGTGTTGTTTTCGCAAAACGTTGAAAGTTCCAGTCGGCGTCTCCCAACCGGGCTGACCAACAGCCACTGGATAGCTACCGAGCAGTTGATCTCCCCAGTAACTGTATACTTTGGCATCATCCAAATCTACAACTATTCGAGATCCAATCGCAGCGATCGCCTTCGTTAAGTGGGGAATGACTGGCGATACCTCATTAATGCCCTCTTGGTGAAAGTAACCAGGATTGGGAAGGAGTAACTGAGCGAAAGGAAACGACGAGTTGAAACCCAATGCATAATTTAGTAAAAATTGACTTCCCAACCATTCAGCTTTAGTCGATGGGTTTTGGGAAGAAAATGATTTAGCGTTCCCAAAAGGAAAACGCAAGTTACTCTTGACAGATTGAGTAATATTAGGTAGTACTGAATTTGGCTTAGGTTTCTGCCAAGCCACTGATAGGAACAGTCCCGCTGATCCAAAGCAAAGGATCATTAAGCTGGTCTTCAGTGAGGTGTTTATGCCCATAATCAAGTAGGAGTTTTAGCAAAGGGCAACTCTACGTTAACAATTACTATGAACCTATCTCCTAACTCCTATAACCCAAGCATTTTCTCCGGACGCTTCTGCTATCCCTAAGAAGTGTAGTAGTAGCTCCCAAGATGTTTGACTTTGCGACAGACAGAAGTGGCACTTCAATAGGAGCAAGCCACTTTTGTTACAGAATTACCCGTTTGGGGGATGTTGTTGGTCAGTCTCAAGAGCGATGATAGCTAGTTATGCAGTGACTGCTTTATTAGTCGCTCGGCAATACCCAACTCAACATTAGCTGACTCTAACGGGAACTCTTTGTGAAGTCTGGGCGTCTTTGGGAGGAAAGGATGTTCTCGCACCCATTCTGATCCATGAGCCAATCGATTTCTGTATCCTGGTCAACGGTTGAGGCACAAGTTCCTCAAATACCGGTGCAACCTGACAAACTCTCTAACTACGATTTGATTTTGCGCTGTCAGGAAGGCATTCGCCCCGATCGCGTAGCCTTCGCTGAATTGCTACGTCGGTATCAATCCCATGTGGATAAAATCTTGTACCACCTAGCTCCCGACTGGCAGGATAGAGCGGACTTGGCACAAGAAGTGTGGATTAGGGTTTACCGAAATGTCAAGCGACTTAACGAACCTGTCAAGTTTCAAGGATGGTTGAGCCGCATTGCTACAAATCTGTTTTATGATGAACTGCGCAAACGTAAGCGCGTAGCGAGTCCCCTATCCCTAGATGCTCCCCGTCGCATGGATGACGGTGAAATGGACTGGGAAATTGCTGCCGATAATCCAAGTCCTGATGAAGATATGACTACGCGAGAGTTTTATGAACAGCTCCGCGAAGCCATCGCCGACTTGCCAGAGGTGTTCCGCACAACGATTGTCCTGCGAGAAATTGAAGGCATGGCTTACGAGGAAATTGCCGAAATCACAGGCGTCTCCTTGGGAACCGTCAAGTCAAGAATTGCTAGAGCTAGATCCCGCTTGCAATCGCAACTCCAAACTTATCTGGAAGCTTGATTGTGAGTTTCTTACTCGGGAACAGTTTCCCCAGGCAGTTGTTCATTTATTATGGGATTAATAAAGATCCTTTGTTCATTAAGCGCTTGGTATAAGGCGGTGGTGATCGGAACATGAACTCTAATTTTGACGCCCGCAAACCTTCTTGGCAAAAAGCTCCCAGAGAAATGGATAGCCTACAGCGCGATCGCTTTGAATTGCTCAGTGCCTACATTGACGGTGAGGTGACGGCAGCAGAACGCTATCAGGTGCAAGAGTGGTTGGACACCGATCCAAACATGAAGTGCTTGTACGCCCGACTTGTGAAGCTACGTCAGGGGGTACAAAAACTCCCAGTTCCACAAACCGAAACGACAGCTCAAGAGACGGCTCGGCACGTTTTTGCGCGGATTGACCGTCGCCGGATTCGCAATACAGTAGTTTGGGGAGGAGCTGCGATTGCCGCATTGTTTGTCAGTGCCGTATCAGGAGTTTTTCCAGGTAGTCAGCCATCAATGCTACGTTTTGCTGAATCCCCTGAACCCAAGGAAGTTGCAGAACCCCTGATGATTGCAGTTAACCGACCTGTTATTGAGATTCCCAAGGCAGCGGTTTCATCTGTAGAAAAATTTGTGGAGGCACCCGCAGTCAATCCTGATCTCAACTAGTACGGCGTGGCAGCAGTAAAGCTACCCTTCACGCATCAGTAAACTACAGCACAAATCGCTGCATATTAACCCGGATCCGCTTTCTGTTTTTGGTCGCAATTCCTCCCCCACTCAGCACATCAAATTCTGGACGAATTTTCGTTTTTTGAGTAGAGGCTTCCTGGCGACATTTTTGGTGAAGGCGTAAATTTTCAGGTAGTAGTAGAGAGTGGTTCTCACGCTGAGTGGAGTACACTCATCTATATTCCTAACTTCTGACTCCAACACCCCGACTGGATTGGGATACCTCCCAGACGATTAACCCGCTCACAGTTCATTAGATAGACCCAAGCCCATCCTAGCGATTGCCGCGCTAGGTTATAGATTTGAACTTTTTGTCGATAATATTCATTTTTGTCTAGCGTCCGATTTGGGTTGTAACCTTCCAACTCATCCAGGACGCCTAAAATTGCTGGATCGGTAAATGTAAGCAAGAATCCGCTAACGGCAATGTCTCCAGGTGTCATGGCAGGATAACCCACAGGCAAATCGAACAATTTACCAAAAGCGATCGCTCTTATTTCTTCAACCACTTTCCCTACACAGTATCGGTTATAACTAATCTCTCCAGGTTTGAGGGTGCCGTAGACAAAGACTTTTAAGGGTTCGTGGTTCATAGCTTGTGGGTTGATTTCTGAAGGGAAAAAGGGTGAGGGAATTTTTCCTTATCCTTAATTGTTATATCCCGCTTCTGTCACTTTCCGAAATTATGACGAATTTCCGTCATTACAGCCAACTACACCTAACGCAAGAATCAGGGTTTGACCCCCATTTTTCGGAGTCTGACAGAAGAGGGATAAACCAATGCCTATTAGACATCTCCAGAAATTAAGGTTCAACTCACATCTTGCACCAGTAGCAACAACCCGCCAGTGGTTTTAACCACTGTCTCATAGTTAAAGTCGTCTCGCATACGACTGGATAAGACTTGTAGTCCATTTCAATGGACTTAAGCTATTAGCCCGGAGTTTGAACTCCGGGCTGATTTTCGGGCTTATCGACAAATGTGCAAGTTATCAGTTGAAATGGACTTGGTGCTATTAGACAGGGAATTTATTCCCTGACAGATGATGAGGTTAATTGAGAATCGTGCAAGTTTTCAGTTGAAACGGGCAACATGGGCAGTACTGGACTCGAACCAGTGACATCCTGCTTGTAAGGCAGGCGCTCTACCAACTGAGCTAACCGCCCGATATCATACTTAGGATAACACAAAATTACAGCAAAAATGTCCTCCGGTCAACTACACGATCGCATTACCTTGTGGAGCCTGCCTCTAGTCACGGGTTTGACTCTAGGACTAACCCAGAGGAGCGATCTAACACTCATTGTCTCCGGAGGGTTTCTTTTCAGCGGACTGCTGTTTAGTCCCGACTTAGATCTTTACTCTCGTCCCTTCAAGCGCTGGGGTTGGTTGCGGTGGATTTGGATTCCTTACCAAAAGGTGATACGTCACCGCTCTATTTTTTCCCACGGATTGCTGATTGGTACGATCTTGCGGCTGCTATATCTAGCAATTTGGGTGATTGCCTTGGGTGGGTTGGGGTTGCTCATCGTGCAACTATTCCGGGATATTCCCTGGAATTGGCAAGAGTTGAGTCAACAGATCAAGCGATCGCTCTGGACTTATCGCTTTGAGTGGATTGCCCTATTTGCAGGATTGGAAGCAGGGGCAATACTCCATTCGCTCAGTGATTGGACGAGTTCTACTTACAAGCGCTTTAAACGAAAGCGGCAGAAACCCCAACGTCAAACCACCAGCCGTAAGCGCAAATCGTCTCGGCGTACCTCAAAGCGATGAGGGGAATGGGGAGTAGGCTTCCGCCGTGAGCGTCAGACTTCGGCTTGAGCGCTCAGTCGAAAGCCGAACGGGAGTAAGGGAATTTTAGAAAACCTCAATTCTTAAAGCACCGCTTGAGCCTGAAGAATTCGCTCTACCCACAGTTGGTTCTGATCTAAAGTGAGAACAATTTTCTTGAAAGGTTCATCCCGTAACACCAATACCAGGTAATTTCGGTCGTTGGTAGCGTACCAGAATTCTTTGCCTGTGGAGGTGTAGTAAGTTCCAGCTTTAATCACTCCTGGTAGAAATGTACCTGGGGCGCGGATTTCTGTCCAACTGCTAGGCGGTTCATCCGTGGTAGCACTTTCGATATGGGTAAGGGGAATCTCAAAGCTTTTGTCCCAACTCACTGCCCACAGTTGCTCATACCATTCCAGCTCAATCCTTAGTTTGTTATCGATGATACTCAGATTCATCGCTCTCCTCCTTGAGGGTTCGAGATGAAAAATAATTGAGAATTCCCCTATAGCTTAACCAAATCGTTGGAGTGGCAGAAGGCAACAATTTCGTTAAGAATAATGAAGTGGTTGTTGAGTACCCCTTTATGTCTAACCCCCAAGACGCCGCCCCAATAAATCCTCAAGCGTCTGTATTAGAAGCCCTGCAACAGCTTATTAATGTGGTTGCCCAGTTGCGATCGCCTGACGGTGGCTGTCCTTGGGATCTTGCCCAGACACCCCAGACGCTGATACCCTACGTGATTGAAGAAGCCTATGAAGTTGTCGAGGCTATTCGTAGTGAGGATAAAAATGCGATCGCCGAAGAACTAGGAGACTTGCTATTACAAGTTGTACTGCAAGCTCAACTTGCATCTGAAGCCAGTCAGTTTACCCTCAAAGACGTAACCGATGGCATTACTCAAAAACTCATTCGCCGCCATCCTCACGTATTTGGGGATACAAACGTTCGAGATGCCGAAGAAGTTCGTCAAAACTGGGAGCAAATCAAGGCAGCAGAAAAAGGAGAAACTCCGGCTGAAACCCAGTTACTCAGTCGCAAACTCAGCAGTTATTCCCGGAAACTCCCCCCCCTAATGGCAGGGATGAAAATTTCTCAAAAAGCGGCTGCGGCTGGGTTTGAATGGCAAGACGTTAACGGGGTTTGGGCAAAATTTCACGAAGAATTAGCTGAATTTCAACAAGCTATTGAGCAGGAAGACAAAACCCAGCAACAAGCAGAACTGGGAGATTTACTCTTTACTGTAATTAACCTAGCGCGTTGGTACGAACTCGACCCAGCCGAAGCCTTGCAGGGCACCAATAAGCGGTTTATCCAACGCCTAACCAGCATGGAAACGGTTGCCAATCGCTCATTCTCCGATTACACTCTGGAAGAATTAGAACAGCTTTGGCAGCAAGCGAAAGCCGCCCTAAAAAATTCCAACCAATCTTGACGGCTTCCAGGTAGGGGGCTTCGCCGTGAGCGCTCAGCCGAACGGTATGGGGAAAGAATAAGACAGAGATTGTATCCTAACTTTCTCACGAACAATTTTTGAACAGCTACCATAAAGTTAGATAGCTATAGTTGCAAAAAAAACCAATGCCAGTCCCACTTTCCGCGCAGGAGGCGACAGTCACTCCCACTCAGAACATTGAAGCACTCCGTTGCCATTCCCCCCACCCGGTTGATATTGATGAAGTTGAGCCGCTTCAACATCAAATTATCAATACGGAAAAAGCCCAACGCATGGCAGAATTTTTTAGTCTTCTGGGGGATACAAATCGGCTGCGAATCGTCTCACTTTTAGCGATCGCCGAGCTTTGTGTTTGTGATATTGCTGCTGCCCTCAACATGAGTGAATCTGCTGTATCTCATCAGTTGCGGACACTACGTTCCATGCGGCTGGTGCGCTATCATAAGCAAGGTCGCAAAGTATTCTATCACCTTCAAGATCAGCACGTCCTCGATCTCTATCACTCCGTTGCCGAACATTTGGATGAATGATGAAAATAGCGATTTTAACCTCCCATGCAACCTAACATTATCTGGCAGCCAAACAGCGATAACCCTGAAAACAGCAATAACTTTGCCAAAATTAATAAATTTTGGACAAGTTTAAACGATAGAAAAATAGCTTGGCAACAGCGACTCATTCCTGCATCGGAAAATACCAGTGAAATCAATTGGGAACCTCAGCGGTTTGACGAAGTTTGCAAGTTGCAAAATCCCCAACTACGGGGAATTACTCTCTACTGGCGCAAGCCTGACTCCGAGGAAGAACGTAGCACCACGCCTCACAAACTAGAGCTGGATATCCAGCAGTTACAGCTCTATATCTATCCTCAATCTCAAAAAAATTTAGTCATCCGCGTTGGTATCCCAGAAACCGTTTATCAGAAAATTGAACTAGCCAATCCTCAGTGGGAAAGCAGTAAGGCGGGTGAAAATCACATCCTTATTTTGCGAGATAAGCAGCAACAAATTGAGGTTAGGGTTATGCTTAGTCCAGATAATAGGGATAAACTTAAAGATCAACTGTCGGAATAGTCTACACTCCAGCCTACAAATATTTTTTCAGCAACAGCCCCAACTTCTTCTTTGTTGCCCCTGGCACCTTATCTAGAGGCGTCAAAATCGCGTGCTTCAACGCCGAATGCGTCTCAGAGACGGGGGGATTGTCACTCAATCGCTGCACGATTTCTTGGATTACCTTTTGAGCATTAGTCGCATTCCGCATTAGATTGCCAATCACCATCTCTACCGTTACACTGTCATGGTCTGGATGCCAGCAGTCGTAATCCGTCACCAGCGCTAGGGTAGCATAGGCAATTTCTGCTTCCCGTGCCAGCTTTGCTTCCGGTAAATTCGTCATACCAATGACTGTCGCTCCCCAACTGCGGTAGAGATTAGACTCCGCCTTCGTCGAAAAAGCGGGCCCCTCCATGCAGACATAGGTGCCGCCACGATGCAGCATCACCTCCGGTAATTCGAGACTGGCAATTGCATCAGCAACAATGCCAGCGAGTTGATCGCAAACGGGGTTAGCAAAGGCAATATGAACGACAATTCCTTCACCAAAAAAGGTAGACACTCGATTTTTCGTGCGATCAATGAACTGATCGGGTACTACCATATCTAAAGGTTTCGCTTCTTCCTTGAGAGAACCCACTGCTGATGCCGAAATCAGATACTCTACTCCCAACTGCTTCATCGCATAAATGTTGGCTCGGAACGGCACCTCAGAGGGCATCAGGTGGTGATTTCTACCGTGGCGGGCTAAAAATGCCACTGATGTTCCTCCTAGGGTTCCCACAATTAAGGCATCTGAGGGCGCACCAAAAGGCGTATCCACCGACACCTCTTCCACATTCGTGAGGGCGTCCATTTTGTAAAGTCCGCTACCGCCAATAATCCCAATCTTTGCCTGAGCCATGAGTCTCACTTTCTACTTCGCTGCAATGCCAAGCTATTGTATCGGGAAAGTGAGAGCGATCGCCAAAAAGTCAGCCTATTCTCTATTCCCTACTCCCCACTCCCCACTCCCCACTCACTCTCATCATTCGATGATTCCCTTCTTTTTTGCAATGCAGCCAGCATTTTTGGTTTTACCTGACTTGCCCAGTGTTGAAAGTCAAAGCTATCGCCCCATTGAACCTTGATTGCCAGCTCTGTTACCGACTCCGATTGTGACGTTCTCAACTTAGTATCCATCGCTTGATTCCCCTTTAAAAATTCCCTCAGCCAAAAATCTGTCAACTAGGCTACAGAATCTGACTAAAAAAATCATACCGTCTCGATCAGGTAGAGCAAGTTAAGTAAAAGCAAGATTTTGGTTAACGTTTCCCTAAATCTGATGTCAGCATAGACACTAATTAACCTCTTCAATCAGCGGTGGTACAGGGGTATCTTTTGTTCCCATCGTTTGAATAACACCGATAACCACAGGCAGACCAATTATCACCGCTAGAATAAGAGCAATCCACTTAAACCAAACGGATTTTGGTCGTCCTTGGGCTGGATACCCGCAAATCATGCAAATTTCTTCGTTGGTGCTGGTTAAAGACCCACACACCTTACAGGGTTCTAACGCCATCGCTGATACCTATTATTGTTACAATTCTAGCGAGGTGAACACCATCAATCAGGAGACAAGGAGACAAGGAGACAAGGAGACAAGGAGACAAGGAGACAAGGAGACAAGGAGACAAGGAGACAAGGAGACAAGGAGACAAGGAGACAAGGAGACAAGAAAATTTTTGAGGTGTTACTCCTCTCCCCAACTCCCCAGCTCCCCTATCTCCTCATCTCCTCCCCTTGCCATCCTACTGCCTCAGAAATTGAACTCAATTCTCGTTCCTCCAACTTCTGTAGTAGCCCTTCCATCACCCGCCGCATCATCCACGGACCCTCATAAACCAATCCAGTGTAAACCTGAATTAAACTCGCCCCCGCTACTATCTTTTCCCAAGCCTCCTCCGCCGTAAAAATCCCGCCCACACCAATAATCGGTAATTGTCCCTGAGTTTGTTTTCTGATAAAGCGAATCACCTCAGTAGAACGCTGCCGCAGAGGTGCGCCGCTAATTCCACCCGCTTCTTCTGTAACAGATTTTCCCGTGGCTTTAATGATTTGAGTGTTGAGTTTATCTCGGCGAATGGTAGTGTTAGTGGCAACAATTCCCGCAAGCTGGTAGGTTTGAGCGAGGTTAAGAACATCGGCGATCGCATCCCACTCCAAATCTGGTGCGATCTTGACTAATAGAGGTTTTTGTGATTGATTTTCCTGTTGTAGTACATCCAAGATCAGACGGAGTTGCTCGGCATCTTGGAGCGATCGCAATCCGGGTGTATTCGGTGAACTGACGTTGACAACAAAGTAATCGCCCCAATCTTTCAGCAGGCGAAAACTTCCCAAGTAATCGGCTGCCGCTTGGTCAAGGGGTGTTATTTTAGATTTACCGAGATTAATACCAATGGGAATTCGGTCAGGCAACCTTTCTACAACCCCTGATAATCGTGCTGCCAAGGCTTCAGCACCTTGATTGTTAAACCCCATACGGTTGAGAACTGCTTTGTCTTCGAGTAAGCGAAACAGGCGGGGAGGGGGGTTTCCGGGTTGAGGGTGCAATGTCACCGTACCCAGTTCGGCATAACCAAACCCGAAAATCTCCCAAACCCTGGCAGCAACGCCATTTTTATCAAATCCGGCTGCCAAACCGAGAGGGTTGGGAAATTTCAGCCCCCAAAGCGTTTGTTCTAAGCGAGGATCTGCATAACAGAACACTTGCTGCAATCTCGATTGAAGTAAGCGAGTAAAAGGACGCTCCCCAGTTCGATCTAGCCAATCCAAAAGCTGTAACGTTTGTTCGTGGGACCACTCTGGATCGGCTTTGAGTAGAGAGAATAGAATTGGACGAATAAGAGATTGATAAATATCCACAAGCGAATCATTCAGGTTTAGTGCTAAATCAAGAGTAAGGGAGCCAGCGAGTTCGATCGCAGACTTAAAAATTATGGATCAGCAGCATCTACCGTCCCAAGACGAACAGCAACAGGTTGCCTTGGGGCGAGTCCTGGAAATTTTACGGGAAGAGGAGAATGCTGATGTCTTGATCGAAACTACCCTGAACTACCTCCAATCTGAGTTGAACTATTGCCTGATTTGGATTGGTTTTTACGATCGCTTAGATCATCGGTTAGTTGGCAAAGGGGGTATCGCACCAACTGACGCTCAGGCATTTCTCAAGCAGGGGTTCAACCTGCAAGCGGGCAATCTGCTTGAACAGGTGGTTATCCAGCAGCGCTCCCTCGCCATTCCCAATCTCCAGCAAGAAAGTGGGGTTGGGGAATGGCGGCGGATGGCTAAAGAGTGGGGAGTTCAAGGCGCTATTATCGTCCCATTACGGTGCAAGGATCGGTGCTTCGGCGTTACGTTGCTCGGATCACAGCAGTGGGGAAGTATCCAACGCCCTGCTGAAAAAGCCCATTTATCAATAGTTTTAGGCGGATTAGCCGCGACCCTCTACCGAATTGAAGTAACCTGGCAGCACTCAGCAGTCAGACACTTTGACCAGCCCCTGTTTCAACTCCTCGACAAACTGATGCAAGTGCCGACAGTAGCGCAGCGCTTGGATAGAGTCGTGTCTGATACCCAAAACTTTGTCGCCCCTACCCGTACTAACCTTTACTGGTATTGTCCCGAACGGCGCTACTTCTGGCATAGAGTCGGCAGTCGCCAAGCCTTGTACAGCCTTGGAGAGTTGAGACATACCAATGCGGGTCTGACTGTAGCAGAAGCCAGCGACTTTTATCAAGCCCTGGTAGGGGGGCGGTTAGTGGCGATTGGCATGGGTAAAAGTCTTTTAACTCCCAAAAGTACAGAACATTTGCTAGTGCGGTTACAAACTCGTTCGTTACTGGCAGCACCGATTCAATCTCAGGGAGAACTCTTGGGTTTTTTGTCTGTAGAAGACAATAGACCTCGAATTTGGGAAGAGGTGGAATATAAGTATGTCTGCGCTACCGCTCAGTTGGTGGCGTTGGTGGTGGAGAGTGAGGAGCTAGAAACCCAACTGGAGGTGACATCAAAGGATACGAACTTAGTCGCTGAAGTTGCCCGTGCGATCGCCCATAGTCATGATATCGAAGTGGCACTAAATAACTGCGCCGAACTTTTGTGCCAGCGCCTTAATGCTGAACGCTGCTCAATCCTGCAACCGGATAGTATCAGTCAATTCAACCCTATTGTCAGTGTCCAGTCCCCAAACCGCCGTCCGCTCACGACTCCCTTGCCACCGTTGGAGTCAGAGGACTGGCAGTGGCTCAATCAGCAGGTAGAAGTGGCGGTTCTTGAAGATGTTGAAGAAAATCAGCGACTGGTATCGTGGCGAGACTCTCTCAATCAACTGGGAGTACGATCGCTCTTAATTTATCCAATATCCCCTGGCAAGTGGGAGAGCCAGAACAATTCATCCCCGCACTCATTCCTCGTCATTAGTCATGGCACTCCCCGAACCTGGAACCGCACCGAACGGGATTTAGTCACGACGGTTGCCGAACCAATTACGCTGCTATTGGCGTTATCCAACTCCTTCGATAGCGCCAGACAGTCCCTAGCTGCCTCCGAGACACTGCAAACGGGATTATCTGCCCTCGCACACGCCCCCCTCGAACCGACTCGATTTGAACAAGCTTGGCTAGAGTATCTGTCGAATGTGTTAGGGTGCCCTCTCGCTGCTCTGATTAGCTGGATACCTCCAGGGGATGGGGCAACGGTGGTAACAACAGTCGTCACTGATCCGCATTTTACTCTACCTCCTGACTTAGGCATTTCCGTTGAGAGCGACCCTTTGATTCAAGGGGCGCTGGCAACCTCTCATTTCTTCTCCTCTTCGGTTGCCGATTTACCTGATTCTACCCGTCAGTGGCTCAATAGTCCCGGCATTGGTCAAGTTCTAGCGATCGCTCTTCATCAGGGTTCAATCCCCCCAACGGCAGTCTTGCTGATTGCCGACGGTGAGGAACGGCAGTGGCAGCCGCACCTACTGTCAGCCCTGGAAATTCTGACTCAGCAGTTTACCTGGCTTCGCTATTATCGACACCGCCTCAGTCAGCAGATGCGAGCCGGAGAAGATTTGCAAGGGCTGAATTGGTACAAACATCGGTGTTTGGAAATGCTCCATCAGTCAGTGCGAGAGAGTGTGAGTGCATTGCTAAAACTTGATGCTCAAAAGCAAGCACTCACGGCAGAGCAGGAGAGTTTATCCTCCTCTGTTGTGCTTCCCAAATCCGTGGTTCCCCTGCTAACGATGCGCCGAAAGCAACTGATGCATCAGTTGGAGACAAGGTTAGCGATGTTAACCCCAATTCTGAAGGACGAGCAATGGCAACTGATCACTAGCCCAGGTTGGATATCCCTAACCCCTCCGTTAAAGCGATCGCTTCAGCGGGTAGAATCCCTTTACTATCAGCGCCAGTTAGTCTTCAACGTTCATGATTTCGGGTCGTTCCGGGTTTATGGCGATCGCTTCAAGCTCGAATGCATCCTCTATGAACTGTTGCAAACTGCCTGTTTGTATTCCCAATCACGCAGTTGGATTAACCTTTGGTGCCGCTCAACAACTTCAGCGTTGAATGCACCTCTATTGGAATTAGCGATCGCGGAATGTGATTCCCTGAATGATTGTTTGCAGGCAATTGCATCATCTACCCCTGACTCGCTGCCGACTTCTAATTTGAGAATTTGCCAGCGAATTCTCCGCTCTTGGGGAGGTGAGATTTATTTTTACCGATTACCAGTCAATCGCTACTTGATGCGGGTTCTGTTTCCGTTGGAGATGGGGAGCTGAAGGAGTGACAATTAGAGCAAAGGTTTGATTGTTGGTGCTTTTTACTCTCATTGCCTTCAATAAGCTGCCATCATTATTGAATAAGCCCTCAGCCTGCTTGTCACCCCATCAGATTTACAGCATTTGCGGCTTAGTGATGGCTAGTGATAGCCGAAGATGCAGATCCTGTTCTAGACAAGGGAGCAGCTAACAATAGAATCTTCTCCAGCAGCCAAGGTGCAATGCGATTGCACAATACTGCTAGATGACTTTGCCACCCCACTAAAATTTCCGATGATTCCTTTTGCAATCCAGCCACCAGTGCTTGAGCGACTTGCTCAGGCGTCATCGGCATCACCCACCGAAACAATTGCAATCCTCGCACCATATCCGTATCCGTTAAAGATGGCAGTAACGCCACCACGCGAATATTGTAGGGAGCAAGTTCCCCTCGCAGGGCTTGGGTGAATCCCAAAATCGCAAACTTAGTTGCTGAATAGGTTGCCATCGTTGGCGCTGCGACTTTGCCCATCAAGCTAGAAACATTAACAATTGTCCCTTGTCCTTGACTTGCCATGCGTCGGGCAACAAGACGGGTGACGGTAAAGAGTCCCATTAAATTAATGGCAATCTCTTCCTGGACGTTGGGCAGTTTAGAACTTAAAAAGGGCGATTGGTGAGCAACTCCAGCACAGTTAATGAGCAGGTGAATCGGTCCATAGGTGCGCCACGCTTGGGCAATTGCCACATTCACTTCAATAAGTTGAGTCAGATCGAGCGCCAAAATCACCACTTCCGCGCCCAATTCTTCGATTTCTCTGGCAACGGCTTCCAATCGCTGGCGATCGCGTGCCACCAATAACAAACGTTTTACACCTTGTTTGGTTAATTCAAGAGCGATCGCTCGCCCAATTCCACGGGAAGCCCCGGTAACTAACGCTGTCTTTCCTTGAATGTTCATCGTTACAAACCTCTACGTGTTGAGTGTCTCACCACGTTATTAGCGACTACCGAGTTGCAAGATAGCTGCTTCCTCCCAGCATCCTCGGCACGCAGTGAGACAAAACGTGATTTACTATTTAGGTATTCTGTTGCACTAAACCTTTAGGTCGAGACATTTCCCGCCAAATCTTGGCAGCAAACCCGAGAAATGCCTGCCGTTAAATTTCTGTCAAAGTTGAGTTGCACGAGACCGTATAGAAAAGCAATCAGTCATCGTATGCCTAGCTAAATGAGTCGCCAAGATATTCCTTGAGAGGCGCTAACTTAATGGGGAAGCGTCGATGGGTTTAATCCTCCCTCAGCTTTTTTGATGATAATTGAGTGTAAAGCTGATTAGAGCAATATCTGGCTAACAGGCAATCGGCAAATCAGTAAATTGCCCGATAGCCATTCGTGATGTAGCGCATAGGCTGTTTAGTCTCCTTAGTACGAGCTTTTACCAAAAAACAACTCATACTGCATACGTTAGCAACTCGAATCAAGAAATTGCAATATTTTTTAATAAATTTCTTGTAATATTTCGTTACAAAACCTCAAACTCTTTGTGTAGAAGGAATAGAAAGATGGAGGGTGTAGGCGACCTGGACTGCCAGCGACGTACAATAACTTAATTAAAGTTATGAAACTAGGGTGCGATCGCTGCCCCGTTAGGAACAAGTCCGCGCTTGTTCTTTATGAGGATTCTGGGGAATCCTATAAATTGAGCCTCTTAAGATTTGTAAATCAGCGTGAACATCTTAATTATTGCGGCGGAAGTCAGCCTTTTAATCGTGCTTTTTGCTCTCTTTCACTGGAGTGTTGGCAAACTTTTTAAGCAACTTGGCAAACTGCCTTGGCTCAAGGGAACTTACCGGAGTGTCAAAACCCTGCACCGTAATATTCAGGCAGTATTGATTTTTTCCTGTGCAGTACTGTGTCTGGCGGTTGTGGGTGCCAATAGTTGGTTGCTGTATCAAGGTGAAAACCTGCCAGACTATACTGTGGCATTAACTCAGCGCGTCCCAGTGATATTCTGGTGGACGCTAGCTCTGGGGATCGCCAAAAGCATCAGCATTCTTATTCTGGCGGGGATCGTCGTGCGGACCTTCCATCATTCGCTCAAGGTAACTTGCGATCGTGCCAAGAACTTTGAACAACTCACCGCCAACGACGACAGTATTGAGGAATTCTTTGATTTTCTCAACGTCACTTTAACGAATGGAACCTGGTTTTTATCTGTAATTTGGTGTAGCCAGTTTCTACAACTACCCAAGGTTGTCCCTCAATATCTGTCTATTCTGCTCAAAATTTACCTAATCGTGGCAGTCGGGCTGCTCATCTTCAAAGCCACTGCCGCTATTATCGATAGCCTCGATGCCTTAAGTAACAAATACTCCAACTCCGATAACCTCCTACAGTTCTATGATCGCCTCCAGCACCTGATCCCCTTTTTAAAGCGATGCCTGGAATACGCAATCTATGTATGTATGGCGACATTGATCGTCCAGCAAGTCGAATTAATTGCCGAATTAGCAGATTATGGACCAAAAATCGTCAAGATTATCGGCATCATCTTCATGAGTCGCGTTTTAGGTGAAGTTGCTCACTTAGTCGTTGAGGAGGTACTGCTCAAAAATAAAAATCTGACTGAGGTGCAGAGACAGAGACGGCTAACCCTCATTCCCCTAGTCCAAAGTATCCTCAGATATACCATCTACTTCAGTGCTGGCATCGCCATCCTCGATACCCTCGACATCGATCCAACCCCCATCCTCGCTGCTGCTGGTATCGTGGGCTTGGCTGTCGGTTTCGGAGCACAGAACCTGATTAACGATATGGTCTGTGGATTCTTTATCCTGTTTGAAAATTACTATTTAGTTGGTGACTATATCAAAACCGGAAACGCCGAAGGTACGGTAGAGGCAATTGAACTCAGAACCACCCGTATCCGGCATCCCAACGGTCAACAGCAGATTCTTCGGAATGGGGATATTAAGGATATTGTCAACTACTCTAAGCAATATATCTATGCCGTGGTGGAGGTTGGCGTGGCTTATGACTCTAACTTGGATCGGGTTTACCAGGTTATCGAAGATGTAGGGAAACAGTTACACGCACATCACCCAGATATACTCGAACCCACACGAGCAGATGGGTTGCAGAACTTTGGGGAGTCTGAGCTGTTAATTCGCACCCTTACCAAAGTTAAGCCCGGAAATCACCTCCGCATCCAGCGAGTGCTCCGCAAAATGATTAAGGAAGCCTTTGACACAGAGGGAATTGAAATTCCCTTTGCCCGTCGCGTGTTGATTTTTAAGAATGCAGAGGGAAACGTAAAGGACTTGAGATGAATTAGGGGCAAGGCATTTGATGATTTCTGTATGCTCTATCCAAGAGTAGAAATGCTAGTATTTGGTTAAGAATAGGTTAAACCTTATTTAATTAACCGTTAAAATAATACCAGTGGATTGCATTAGGTGGGAATCATGACTAATTCAGCAGTACCAGATTCGGCTCAGGTAAGCAAGAACAGCTTTTTTCACCCTCGGAGTCGCTACTATGGGAAGTTCACAGCCGAAAATTTAGCGTTTAACGCCAATTTGCAGGAATTTGCTCACAAAATCTCTTATATTTCTGCTCTGGAAACGGGCGGCAAGCTGTCCCCTGAGGAGGCTTACCAACAGGTTCAATCGTTGTGGAAGCAGTTAAAGCAAAGCAAGAAGTCCTTAGGTATTAGTGAGACTAAGCCACCAGAAGCTTAATACCGGATATTTCGGGTACAGCACTTAAAGTAAACTTAGGACAACGACTCATCCAGTGCTGGCTGACTAACCTCAAACGTGCTCGACCAAACCATTACTCCCTTACTGGCAGCCCTGCAAGCCTGCGCCCAGCTCCCTCATGCTCCTTTCTACGCACCGGGTCATAAGCAGGGACGGGGAATCTCTCAAAGACTGGTAGATTTAGTAGGGGTGTCGGTGTTTCAGGCTGACTTACCGGAGTTGCCAGAGTTGGATAACCTGTTTGCCCCAGCAGGTGTCATCACTGAAGCGCAACAGCTAGCCGCCGCCGCCTTTGGTGCAGAACAGACTCGGTTTCTGATTAATGGTTCTACCTGCGGGGTAATGGCAGCAATTTTAGCCACCTGCGGCACTGGCGATAAAATTATCCTGCCTCGAAATAGCCATCAATCGGCGATCGCAGGTTTAGTGCTTTCGGGTGCTGTACCTATCTTTATCAATCCCGAATGCGACTCCTCCGGTGATTTGGCACATACTATCACCCCCGCCGCCGTTGCCGTTGCCCTACAGCAGCATCCTGAAACCAAAGCCGTAATGCTGCTCTATCCCACCTATCACGGCGTTTGCAATGATATCAGAGCGATCGCTCAACAGGTACACCAACACTCCATTCCCTTACTTGTCGATGAAGCCCACGGAGCGCACTTTGCCTTCCATCCTGACTTACCCCCGTCTGCTCTCTCAGCAGGTGCCGACTTAACGATACAATCCACCCATAAGGTGCTTGGAGCTATGACTCAAGCCTCCATGCTGCACGTCCAAGGAAACCGTATCGATACCCAACGGTTGAGTAAAGCCCTACAGTTGGTTCAATCAACCAGTCCCAACTATTTACTGCTAGCCTCCTTGGATGCCGCACGGCAGCAAATGGCATTATACGGCGAACAACTCCTAACTCGCACCTTACAGCTAGCCGATAAAGCCAGAACTCAAATCAGTCAGATTCCCGGATTATCAGTGTTAGAACCCGCCAACACTCCCAGCTTTTTTACCCTCGATCGGACTCGGTTAACGGTGAGAGTGTCTCAAGTAGGGTTGAGTGGCTTTGAAGCTGATGAAATTTTTCACCAACAACTCGGCGTAACGGCAGAGTTACCCACACTTCAACACCTAACCTTTATTATTAGTTTAGGCAATACAGCCGCAGATATTCAGCAGCTAGTCCAAGCTTTCGACGTTATTGCCCAAAAGGATAACCGTCCCAACTCTCTAGATCACAACCGAAAAACCCAACTCCCTACAATTCATCCTTCATCCTTTACCGTTCATCCTTCCCTTTCTCCCCGCGAAGCGTTCTTTGCCCCAACCGAAACACTGCCAATAAACCATAGTGTAGGTCAGGTCAGCGCTGAGTTAATCTGTCCCTATCCTCCTGGTATTCCTGCCTTAATGCCCGGAGAACGAATTGACTCAGCTACCCTAGACTACCTACAACAGGTTTTGTCTTTAGGAGGTAATATCACAGGGTGTAGCGACCCCAGCTTAGAGACTTTAAAAGTTGTTAAGCAACAGTAGAGCTAATTGGCAGGAATTAGTTACCCGTTAGAAGTTATTAGTCACCGTTCCCTATTCCCTATAAAAGGACAAATGCCTTCCCAACTTTGGCCCTACATCACTCCTGGCATTCCAGATGAGCTATTTGAACGCTTGCCCGGTATTCCTTTAAGTAAACGAGAAGTGCGGTTGCTGATAATTTCTGCCCTGCGGCTGCAATCGGATTCCTGGTTTTGGGATATCGGTGCTGGAACGGGTACAATTCCGGTAGAAATCGGACTGCTTTGTCCTCACGGAAAGATTATCGCTGTAGAGCGAGATGAAGATGTTGCTAACTTGATTCGGCGCAACTGCGATCGCTTCAGCATTCAAAATGTAGAAGTTGTAGAAGGTTCTGCCCCAGACTGCCTCAAAGACTTACCTTGGCAGCCCCATCGAGTATGCATTGAGGGAGGACGCCCGATTAAGGAGATCCTCAAAAAAGTCTGGTACTACTTACAGCCTCAAGGTCGGGTGGTGGCGACAGCGGCTAATCTAGAAACTCTCTATGCCCTCTCAGAAGGCTTTGCGGAGTTACAAGCCCGCAACATTGAGGTCGTTCAGTCTGCCATCAATCGCTTAGAAACTCGCGGCACCCATCAAACCTTTGCCGCAGCCAATCCGATTTTTATCCTTAGTGGCGAAAAGCTAGATTGACAGACAGGGTGTTAGCCCCTTATCTCGCTCGAAAGATGGATTGCAAATCAGACCGAATTCCTTAGATTAGGAAAAAATCCATGCATCCCTTTCTAAGAGATTGTTAACCTTTATGTATTATCAGAAATAATATTATCTTGGCAGTTGAGTCCAACTGTCTTTTACCAAAAGCGTCCTATGCCCTGGTCTCGGATTTTTAGTGGAATTGTTGCGATCGCTCTAGCTATCGGGATGCTCGTGCTTGGAGGATGGTACTTTACAATCGGCTTCTGCATCATCGTCTACCTCGGTCAGTTAGAATATTTTCAATTAGTACAGGCGAAGGGCATTGAACCGGCAGCTAAAACAACCCTGATTCTCAGTCAGCTACTGATCGTCACTGCCGCCATTGCGCCCACACTAACTGATGCTGCATTTTCTCTAGCAGGAACCCTAATTTGTTTCTACCTGCTATTTCAACCCAAATTAGCAACCATTGCCGATATTGCCTCCTCTATCTTGGGGTTACTCTACGGCGGTTATCTCCCCGGTTATTGGGTGCGACTACGTGTAGGTTTGATGGCTCAGGAGTCCTCCTTGCCTTTAAACGCTACCGCTAGCGCCAGTAATCTTCCCCTCAACGGCTACTGGCCCCACTCCTGGACAGACTGGAGTATCCTTCCTCAAGGATTGACTACTACTCTCTTAGCCTTTAGCTGCATCTGGGCAGCAGATATTGGGGCTTATACTTTCGGTAAATTTTTTGGTCGCACTCGTCTTTCAAGTATCAGCCCGAAAAAGACGGTTGAAGGCGCGATTTTTGGCATAGCTGGCAGTATTGCTGTCGCCATGGCTGGAGCTTGGTACTTGGAGTGGCAGAGCTGGCAACTGAGTGGAATTATTTTGGGAACCCTAATTGGGATTGTTAGCCTCTTGGGAGACTTAACCGAATCGATGATGAAACGGGATGCTGGTGTCAAAGATTCAGGACAATTAATTCCGGGTCATGGTGGTATTTTAGACCGCACGGACAGTTATGTTTTCACTGCCCCTTTGGTTTACTATTTCGTGACGCTCCTACTACCGCTATTACCCACCTGGTTATAGGTTGGGGAGAATTTAAAATTCCCCCCAACAACGGGTTGCAGCACCCTTTGCTAACTGCCACCCGTTGAGTCTTGCAGTTGAACGAGAGCTGAGTGAGCGAGTGCCAAACTCAAACGCGCTTGCTCCATGGGTGATAATTCCGTCCACTCTACTGCTCGAATACTGACTGGCTCTAAGTTGCTTCGCATTGCATAAGCCCAAGGACGAGCTAAGGTCAACAAATCGTCTTCTGCCCAGTTGGGCAATAGGGGTTTGACGCACAGCACTAGCTGCTCGGCTAAGGATAAATTGGTTCGGAAAACCTGTTGGGCTTGGTTGGTAATTGCCTCCAGCCAAATCTGAGGGACGTGGGCAAATTGCTCCGGGAAAGACGGTTTAAAGGTTTCAGTAGCTGAGGATACCAAAGATGTCCAGCACTGGTGCAGTTGGTCAAACAATCTTTGCGACTTGGACGCAATTTCTCCATCATCCTGACAGGGTTCGAGTAAAAACTCCCGTTCCAATGTAGCAAAATAAGCTTCTGAATCTGGGTCAGCAGGATTCCAGGGATAACAGTCCTCATCCGCCTGCAATAGTGCTTCAAGTAGTTCTCCTTGTAATTGATTCAAAGCATTCTCACGTTCTTCATACTGTATGGGTTGGCTTGTCATAATGCCCCTCCTGTGTTTTTTTGTAGATGAAACCCGACATGAATTAGCTACATCGGCACTTCTTAGAGTTCCGTAACCTGTCATAAAATAATCTAAACTTGAACCCTGGAAAGGGGGTAGAGGGGTCTGGACAAAAGAGGTCGCCTTTTCAGATTGACCTGAGAATCAACTCAAAGATTGTCACCCTTCAATAACAAATTCCAGTGTTTGCCCTTGGGGACTCCCAAACTTTAGCTTGATGCCCGACTGCAATAGCACTTCCTGATGGTGGATTCTTTGCCACCCCTCAGGTCGTAGAATGTGAGTACCATTACGAGAAAAATCTCGTAAAAAATAAGTTGGGCTGGTTGTGCGATCGCTAAACCCCTCGCGGCAGATAATTTCTGCATGTTTGTAGCTAACCCACATCTCCTCTTCAATCACCAAATCGTTTTCCTGCCCGCGTCCGACACGCATCAATCCGCCCCGAATTCGCCAGACTTTATCCGTTGCGGCTAGAGAACGCAAGCAGGCGCTGGGGGGGCGAATACCATTCCAGTTGGTGGGTAGGCTGGGAAGTTCGGTGATACCCTCTTCAATCGGTGGAATCAATTGACCTTGAAACTCCGGATGCATATAGAGTACTGGCAAAGTCCAAGCCGGTTGGTTGAATTTGTAAAGCGTTAGCAGTTGCTGCCTTGCTACAGCCACAGCTTGATCAATGGGCATCCGGGCAGCGAGAGCTTGGGCGAGGGCTTGAATAAAACTGAGCGCTTCTTGGTCAGCAATCAAGTCACGCATCCCTAACACAGCAGGAACGCCATGCTGGATTAGGACTTCAGATAAGCTACTGCGAGGTATCGTTTGCATTCCCACTCGATCCGGTTGAGCTCCCCAACAGGCATTGAAGACGGCTAATGTCACCTGATTGCGTACCAGAACTTGAGCGAGTTCCGTACCGTTGATAGTGGCATCTGGACTCAAAAATAACAGACCACCATCGGCAGCGGGTTCGCCGTGACCCGCATAAAATAGAATATTATACGCATTACTATCTAAAGCTTCAATGAGTTCTGCGGGGGTCGGCTGGAGAAGTTTTCTGACATAGCAGGGAACTGTAGTGGGGCTTAACTGTCCGCTAGCTTTGAAGACATTCTCTAAAGTGGCTGCCTCCTGTTCTAGCCGCAAGCGAGCCGCCGAATGGTTGGAGGAACGATGAGCCTCCTGTCCCAAAACCAGCAAAATGTTGAGTGCCTGGTCTTTGCGCTTAATGGGTTCCAGAGAATCTACACTACTGGTGGTACGGCTAAACAGCAGTTGGGTGGACAGAGAAATTGCAGGTTTACCCACCATTTCTTGCATAATTTCCCAGGGGAGGGGAATGAATTCGGGATGACGAATTTCTAATCGCAAGCGCAAGGGTTTATTTTGTCCCCTGGCGATACCTCGACTTTCCGCTAACGCTGTTTGAATCGAACCCGCAAACAACCATTCCCACAGGTTAATCCCCAAGTGCTGCATCAGACGACCTCCGTAGCCAGTGCTTTGACCGGGAACTGCCGTGTCGATGCTTGGTGGTAAGGTTGGGGCAAGTTGGGGTACGTGGTGGCTCAGGGGAACGTGAGGCAACCCTCCCAGAGAAAACATCTCCTGCCACGCTAGCCAAGTTTGAGTTAAAGTCTCAGACCAGGTACAGTCATGATGAACGTAGCCCCCAGGATAGGGAGCTTCGATTACCCAAATCGCGAAGTTATCGTCCCCAGCCGCTGATAGGCGAGCGATCGCTAAACTGAGGCAAGGATTTTCAACACCAGACATTAAAAGCCCAAAATTAAGAGCAACTATACCTGTTTTGTTATCAGTTTACCCAGTCTTGAACTTTCTTGACGCTCTCGACAGGGGAGAGGGGGAGTTGGGGAGTTGGGGAG
>NZ_JADEWY010000277.1 GCF_015207375.1 Coleofasciculus sp. LEGE 07092
AGGGGTATCAGGGATGGGAGGAAGTTGGGTTTGCCAAATTGCGATCGCGGCTTGTGCCTGCTGGTAAAGTGCTCGTTCGGGGGAAATCTGGGCAGCCGTCGTGATTGCCGCATCAAACCGTCCTTGAGCGGCGAGGGCGGCAGCAGCTTCTAGAATTGGACGGTCTTGAATTGTCTGAACTTGAGCCACCCAATAGCCAATTTCCTTCTGAGCCTGATCATACAGCGCCCGATTAGGACGAATTTGGCTGGCAGTGGAAATAGCCCCCATCAAATCCCGGCGCTGGGCAAATGCCCGAGCTAAATCTAGGATCGGTTGGTCTTCAATCGTTTGAATTTGACGGTTCCATTTAGCAATTTCTGTTTGAGCCTCCACCCGCAGGGATTGACCGAGTTGAATTTGGCTGGCTCGGTCTACAGCCGCTCTTAACTGCTCTATGGTTCCTCCTATAGCAATTTCTCGGGCAATTCGCAAATGGTTACGGTCATCAATCTCTTGACTTTCCTGACGCCACTGAGCGATTAACGTTTGGGCTTCCACCCGTTGGGGGCGTCCTAGTTCGACCAAAGCTGCTTGCTCGATTGCCATCTGGAGTGAAGTTTGCTGCTCAAAGCTTGCCGTAAAGCGAGCCAGGAGTAACTGGAGGCGGTCTTCTAACCTTGACTCCCACAATGCTCCTTGCTTAGACGCTGACTGTTGCACGGGGCTTTCAGTATCGATCTGACGCACCGCTGCTAGGGCATCCACAAGAGCCAGCAAGTTATTCTGTTTAGCCGTTTTCCCAGCACGACCTAAGCGCATCCAGTCTTGTGCTTCCTGATACAGAGATGTGTTTACGGGAATCGTCTGGGCAACCTGAACTCCCCCGGAAAAATTCCCGATTTCAATAAGACTAGCGGCGATGTTTAATACCGTGCGACTCCACTTCGATAATTCAGTCTGTGCCTCGGCTTTGAGGTAGCTGCTAGGGTTAACTTTTGCCGCTAGAGCGATCGCTTCTTCCAATTGTGCCAGTTGATTCGTTTTCGCTAAATCCCGCGCCTCCTGTAATTGCTGCCATGCCTCTTTTTCCTCTCCCAACTGCTGCATCAGGGCATCCACCCGCGAACCATTCCAGTATTGGCTGTTGAGCTGTGATAACGCCGTAATCAGTTGAGATGCCTGCTGCCAGTTTTGCACCACCAACGCATCCTTAAATTGACTTGTAATTTGCCGTCCCTGCTGCCATTCTTTTTGCCAGGTCGCGATTTGAGCTTGTGCCTCGGGGTAAAGAGGGCTACTGACGGGAACTTGCGAAGCAATTTCTACAGCGTTCGACTGGTCTCCCTGGTTAATTTTTTGCTGGGCAATGTTTAGAATCACCTCAGACCATTCTTCGAGCATACGCTGCGCCTCTGAATAGAGGGGATGGGTGCGGGGCCAATGCTGGACTAAGGTTATTGCTGTTACCAGCTTATCCAAATCCCCAGACTCCGCCGCGAGTTGAGCGCAGTACAACCGCTCCCCATCAGCAGACAGGGGAGAAATACGCTGGCAATCGACCGGAGGCGGCAGTTGGGTCAGGAATAACACCCCTAGAGTGACAGTTCCTCCCACAATAGAAAGTACAGTCAGCCACAACAGCGACCACCGCCACAACCCACTTCGGCGGTCTTTGGCAACCGAAATCAGAGCCGAATGAGTCGTATCTGTGGCATTTGGGTCACGGTTTCCTCTCCACGGCAGGTTGTCTTCTGTTGATCGGATAACCACTTTGCGACCCTGACGTTGGCGGTTGGGTAGGAATGGGCGGATTTGAAATCGGTTCAATTCACGTTTGGGCACGGATAGAGG
>NZ_JADEWY010000054.1 GCF_015207375.1 Coleofasciculus sp. LEGE 07092
GAGGGGCTGGGGAGCGGGGGAGAGAAATAACACCTCAATAGTCCTTTTGTCTCTATGTCTCCATGTCCCCGTTCCCGTGCATCTCCGCGTCTACTTCCCTTACACCCCCTTAAAAGCCCATGTAACTCCTGCCCATCCCCGGCTACATTGCTCGTCGAGCGTTCGCAAAGGACAAATGACAAATGACAAAGGACAAATGACAAAGGACAAATGACAAAGGACAAATGACAAAGGACAAATGACAAACTTATGTCTCGTTCTCGTGCCTTACTCTACTACGTCACAGCGCGTCTACTGCTAGCACCCTTAATGATGTGGACAATTGTCACCATTGTCTTTCTACTATTACGTGCTACCCCAGGCGATCCTATTGATGCTGTGATTGGCAACCGCGCCCCTGAAAGCGTTAAAGAAGAGTTTCGGGAACGGTTGGGATTAAATCAACCCCTGCCATTGCAGTACCTTAGCTATTTGGGGAATTTGCTGCGCTTAGATTTGGGGACTTCCATTACCGATCAAGGTAGAGAAGTCTGGGAGGTGATTCAGGAGTATTTTCCCGCTACTGTAGAAGTTGCTGTATGCAGCATGGCTGTAGCGCTGACGGTAGGAATTGGTGTGGGAATTTTGTCAGCGTCTCGTCCTGGCACTGCTCTAGATTTGGGGGGACGGCTATTTGGAATTATTACTTACGCACTACCCATCTTTTGGGCGGGAATGCTCGTACAGTTAATTTTTGCTGTCCAGTTAGGCTGGTTTCCCATTGGTGGACGTTTCCCCGCGTCTGTAACTGTTCCTGTCGGTCCTACGGGACTTTACACGATCGATAGTCTTTTGAGCGGTAACTTAGGAACCTTTTTCATCGCTTTGTACTATCTCACCCTACCTAGCCTGACGCTGGGAATTCTCCTGAGTGGGATTTTTGAGCGCATTGTGCGGGTGAATCTTAAGCAGACACTGAAAGCTGATTATGTAGAAGCCGCACGCGCTAGGGGGATTCAGGAACGTAGTATTCTGCTGCATCACGCTTTGAAAAATGCCTTAATTCCCGTCATTACGGTGATGGGACTCACATTTGCTTCTCTACTCGGTGGTGCCGTTTTGACAGAAGTAACATTTTCGTGGCCCGGATTAGCAAATCGGCTGTATTTGGCGATTGAGCTGCGAGATTACCCCACTGTGCAAGGAATTATGGTGTTTTTTGGGGCAATTGTGGTGTTTGCCAGTATTGCGATCGACATTATCAATGCGTTAATCGATCCAAGGATTCGGTATTGATAGGGAGTCACGTCTCTTATTAAAAAATAATCAACTACTTCTTGTGGGGTGGGCATCTGCCCCCCTTCCACATCCCTAACTGCTCCTATCCCCTGCTCAGATTGGATAAGTTATTTTTTTGCAATCCTAAGTTGAGCGTTCTTTCATATAACTCAACAACCAATTCGCGGCTGTAGCGCGTCGAGTCTGCCGAGGACCAAACTCCCCCACTTTGTAACCTTTAAACCCCAACTGTTCTTTCAACAACTGTTTGTTTTCCGGTGGAATCGAGCGTGTCAGCTTCACGGTTGGCGGACGGCTTTCAATAAAATTGGGAGGTTCTGGATAGTCGTCTCGCCATTCAGGAGCAACGTTTTTAATATCCCACTGACCACGTTCTGAATCGTAGCGATAACCCAGACAATCCCAGACCAGTTTATTTACCGTATCATCATCAATTTCTTCATTTAAAATTGCCCAAATTGTTTCGGTATTCAGTGGCGGTAGTTCAGACATAATTTACTAGTCAATCTTATTTTTTTATAGTGCAGGCAAGATGCCTGCTCCCAAGAAACTCAAGAAACACAGTGTCAACCATACAATATGGAACGATTTGGAATTCCCGGTAAAACCTTAATCGGTTCCGAGAGTCATACCCCGACATCCCGCCAAGTGATCGAGAATTTAGCGGCAATGGATAATACGTTCATGAATTTAATCCATGCTGGAGTGCGTTTCCATCAAGCGGGTTGATTGATTACTTTAAGGCGAAAACTGGCTTAGGACAACCTGTGCAAGTCTAAGAAAAAGCGCTACAACTTCTCTCCCGCTCCCTCACTCCCCATCCTCTTCCAGTGACGAGAGACTGTACTGACGGGCAATGTAATAGAAAAAGCGATAGTAATCATCAAACTGTTCGCTATCACACTGTCCCTGCCAGTTGTAGCGCACGTTCCCCTGGCTGAAAGTCAGTTTCATCAAACTAATCTCAGATCCAATGTCTACCTGTAGTTTCCCAGTCAGCCCTTGTTCGGTTGTGAAATTCTGTTGGTGAGATTCTCGGGTATCGATAGGGGGGCTGCTAGGCAATACAACCTCATCCTCTGACAAATTGTTGCCAGCCCATCCCCTGACTTGAGTGCTGGGTTCTTGGGGATCGCCGAAAGCTTGACCATCAAGATTATCGGGTATGGGGAAAGGCTTCCAATGAGTGGGATAGGGAAACTCAAAGTTATAGCGAGGGTTGCGGTAGGTACTCCAGCCGTTGGGTTCACCTAAATTGGAGGCACGGCAGCTTAATAGGATGAGTATCAGGGGTGTGATGCTCAAGGTGAGCTTTCCGAAAGCCAGTGACTTCCTTACCCATCTATCGGGATTCTTTTCCTTGTGACTATTAACGCTTGACTGACGGCGACCTAACCCTGTGACATCATTAAACATGAATACTGGTAAACGTGTTTCCACTTAGGGTTGAATGCCTTTCTTTATCCGCCAGATAACCCCAGCCAGCCGGAAAATATTAATAAATGTAACAATAATGCTGGCATAGTGGCTTAATGTCTTGACAGCCACCGAAGAACCCGATAATCTTACATACATACCCGGGTAAAACGATTGAAAATCATATGCAAGACAAGCAAAAAGTTACGTTGTATCTCCCACCAGGACTTCACCGCCAACTTAAAATTCGAGCTGCTGTTGATTTAGACTCAATGTCAGCCATGGTTGAAAGGGCGATTGTATTCTATTTGCGCCACCCAGAAATGGTTGATGAGATAGAGGAAGCCTATGGGAAAACTCATCAAGTTTATAACTGTCCTGAATGTTCTAGTTCGGTAGTAGTAAAAGAAGGGGAAATGGTTTCTCTGAAAAATCAGCCTAGTTTGGTAGATGACGAGCTACCGATAGAGAAGGTGCGAGAAGAAGTTAGCTCCCGCACTGACTCTCAGGGAGAAGAAGAGTTAGTTCCCTGCTGATGATGATAAATAAATGATAGAGCTAACTGTGTTGCTCTTTTGATGTTTGGGCAGTGGTTGTGCCGTCTCTAAAGTAGGTCGATAGTCATGCAAGAAGAGATCAATATTCTCATTCAAGCTCAATACCCTCTAATCTACCTCGTGACTTCTGAGGAAGAGAGAACTGAACGGGCAATAGCCCTGATTGCTCAAAAGAAGTACCAACAACGGCGTGTTTTCGTGTGGACTGTCACCCATGGAATCGTTGAGTATGGTCAATCACGCCACATCACGCAGCACAACACGGTTTCTCCAGAAGCTGCTATTCAGTGGGTTATTCAACAAAAAGAATCTGGTATTTATATCTTTAAAGATCTGCATCCCTTTATAGATGCACCAGCAACAACCCGATGGCTACGAGACGCGATCGCTGGATTTAAGGGAACTCAGAAAACAATTATTTTGATGTCACCGGTGCAAGAGGTTCCCATTGAGCTGGAAAAGGAAGTCGTTGTTCTTGATTTCCCCCTACCAGACTTGGCAGAACTTAATCAAGTACTGTCCAATCAACTGGAACAAACCAAAGCGCGTCGCACCACTACAGAAACGCGGGAGAAGCTCTTAAAAGCAGCACTAGGCTTGACTCGGGATGAAGCTGAGAAAGTTTACCGGAAAGCTCAAGTCAAAGCTGGGCGTCTCACCGAAGGGGAAGTGGATATTGTTCTTTCTGAGAAGAAGCAACTTATTCGCCGCAACGGTATTTTAGAGTATATTGAAGAAGACGAAACCATCGATTCAGTTGGCGGTTTAGAAGAACTCAAGCGGTGGCTAAGACAGAGGTCTGATGCCTTCACCGAAAGAGCCAGAGAATACGGTTTACCCCAACCCAAAGGGATGTTGATTCTCGGTGTACCTGGGTGCGGGAAGTCTCTAATTGCCAAAACCACATCTAGGCTGTGGGGACTGCCTCTGCTGCGACTGGATATGGGTCGCGTCTATGATGGTTCCATGGTGGGTCGTTCGGAAGCAAACTTGCGCAACGCCCTCAAAACTGCTGAATCGATTTCCCCAACGATTCTCTTCATTGACGAACTCGATAAATCTTTTGCGGGAAGTAGTGGTTCTTCAGACTCCGATGGGGGGACTTCCAGCCGGATCTTCGGTTCCTTTCTCACCTGGATGCAAGAAAAAACCTCGCCGGTGTTTGTAATGGCGACGGCTAACCGAGTCGAACGCTTGCCCGGTGAGTTCTTACGCAAAGGGCGATTTGATGAAATATTCTTCGTTGATTTACCGAATAACGAAGAACGCCAGCAGATTTTCAATATTCATCTGAGTAAGCGGCGTCGAGATATCGAGCGCTTTGATATCGAACAGTTGGCAAAAATTTCCGATGGCTTTTCAGGCGCGGAAATTGAGCAAGCCCTAATCGCAGCGATGTATGAGGCATTTGCTCAAGACCGGGAATTTACCCAACTAGATATCATTGCCGCGATAAAGGCTACGCTGCCGCTTTCTCGGACAATGACTGAGCAGGTCACAGCCCTAAGAGATTGGGCTAGGCAGCGTGCGCGACCTGCTGCGGCTTCCGTTGCTGAATATCAGCGACTGGAGTTTTAAAAGGCTTTCTCCTGCTCCCAACAGGAGGAAAGGCTAGCAAAACCCTTGCTAGCAGCATAAAAAGAGCCACCGTTAGTTGAACACGCGGCTCGATTCACCAAAGTAAAAGGCTACGTTGTCGTTTCTTTTCTATCTCTACTGGAGGAAATCTCATGTCTCACTTTAGCACTCTGCGCACCAAAATCACCGATGCCGAAATCCTGAAGGCTTCTTTGAGCGATCTGGGTATCTCGGTTAAGACGGAAGCTGATGTTCGCGGCTACAATGGTCAGCGGGTTCGTGCCGACCTCGTCGCAGTTCTCGAAGGCGAGTATGACCTCGGTTGGTCTCGCAACAGCGATGGTTCCTTTGACCTGATTGCTGACCTGTGGGGTGTTGCTAAGAAGCACAACCAAACTGAGTTGATCAATTCCATCAACCAGAAGTATGCCGTTAACAAGACCTTAACAGAAGTTAAGCAGCGTGGCTTGCAGAATGCCAACGTCAAACTGGTGCTGCAAAAATAGTCCATCTAGGCGTTCCCAAGCTTGCGGGTTGACCAATTTGCGGGGTTAACCCGTTTTTTCTCCCGTTATAAAACGGTACTGAAGCGATTCAGTGTGGTTTCAATAGTCCCACGGCTCCTGTTAAAGGTTAAATCCGTGGGACTTTTCAATTGAGAAGGCGATTCAGGTTGTGTACTCGGCATTAATCTTCACATAGTCATAACTTAAATCACACCCCCAAGCCTTACCAGAACCATGACCCTTACCAATACTGACCGAAATTAAAACGGTATCCTCTTTCAAATAAGCCCCAGCCGCCACATTTTTTAAATAAGCACTCGCTGCTGCCCGATCGAAGGGCAACGGTTGACCGTTTTCCATCAGCAAGAAATCACCCATTTGAATCCGTAACTTTTCTTGCTGGAATGGCACTCCCGCCCGTCCTGCTGCCCCAGCAATTCTACCCCAGTTGGGATCTCGACCAAATATGGCTGATTTTACCAGGGATGAGCCAGCAATTGTTCTGGCAATTTGGCGGGCGGCTTTGTCATCCGGTGCGCCTGTCACTTGCACTTCAATCAGGCAGGTTGCCCCTTCTCCATCTCGTGCGATCGCTTTGGCTAAATACTGGCAAACCTCTGTCAACATCGCCTCTAACTTTTCAGCATCCGGTCCCATTTCGGTAATTGCTGAAGTGCGAGACTGACCATTTGCTAAGGCAATCAGGGTATCGTTGGTGCTGGTATCCCCATCAACCGTGATTTGATTAAAGCTTTTATCGGCTGCCCGACTTAACATCTGCTGCCAAAGGGACGTAGACACAACCGCATCACAGGTGACAAAAGCCAGAAGGGTTGCCATGTTGGGATGAATCATCCCTGAACCTTTGGTAATACCGCCGACTCGCACGGGGCGATCGTCAATCAAGGTTTCCAAGGCGATGGATTTAGGGACTAAATCTGTCGTCATAATGGCTCGTGCGGCTGCATCTGAACCTGTCTCTGTTGCTGCCTCTACGAGTTGGGGAATGCTTGCCAGTAATGCATCCATGCGAATGCGTTGACCGATTACCCCCGTGGATGCCAGTAAAATCGATTCAGGCGAAACATTCAAGACTCCACCCAAGGCTTTGGCACAATCTAAGGCATCTCGCCACCCCTGTTCTCCAGTTGCGGCATTCGCTTGACCGGCATTCACTAAGATGGCACGGGCGCTGGCTTTTTTTTGCAATCGCTGGCGGCAATACTCGACAGGGGCAGCACAAACTTGATTGGTGGTGAAGACACCAGCGGCGATCGCATCTACATCCGACCAAATCAAGGCTAAATCCGGCAACCCAGACGGCTTCAAACCAGCAGCCATTCCTGATGCCCGATATCCTTTGGGAGCTGTAACGCCACCAGTAATTTCCTGCCAGTTTGACATAACTCCTCCAGCAAAACCCCGATCTGTGTTTGAGAAGCGATTATATCAACTATTGGCGTTTTGCACACGTCTTTGATACTGGCGTGTATAATTGCCAGAAAAAGAGAGCCACTAAAGGCGACTCTCTTACTTATCAGGGTGCATCTATCTACCAAACTATATCATTTATGGGGTAAGGGGTGTTACCCCTGTTTTAACTGTCGGTGGGGGTTTGGGAGAGGCAATAACCATTCCCTCGGCTCTGTGCTCTCCCAGGCGATCGCTATACCCGCTGATCTGTTATTCCTTGAAGCGAAAATATTACAAGCGATCGCAATTCTCAACCCATCCCGATCACGCTTTTTCAGGAACAGTTGACTTAACTGAGGAGCGTTCGTGTAATTTATTGAACCAATCTCTTAAGTGAATATACTTTAAAAGCCAATCTTCATCCAAGCGCAAGCTGTAGTAGCCGAGGGAACATAATGCGGCTACATCTGCTGCTGTCCAGGTTTCATCCCCCAACAAGTATTTAGACTTAGCTAATTGTTGTTCAAAAATTTCTAAAAGGCGATTGATTGACGTTTCTAATCTTTGCCGATAACGAGAATCTTCGATTTTTTTCAAATTGAGTATCCATAAGTTAATTATATTATCACCTAAATGATCCGCGAGTTCTTCCCATTTGCGACACTCAAGCCGTCTCCGAGGCTCACAGGGGTAAAACCTCATTTGTGGATAGGTTTCGTCTAGATACTCCGCAATTAATGTAGAATCCCAAATCACCGTGCCATCTTCATCGACGAACACAGGTACTTTACCAATAGGAGAAAGTTGGATAAATTCCGGGGGTTTATTAACCAGATTGATTTCTCTTAGTTCGCACTCTAGATTTTTCTCAGCTAACAGGATTCGGATTTTTCGAGAAAAGTTTGATTGTTGATGATAATACAATATTCTATTCATGAGATATCTCCCGAAAAACCCGAAAATCAATTAAGCTAGCCAAATCAAATAAGCTCCCCAGAAAGCCGCAGCTAGGGCAAGAATTACTAAGAAGATGGGAAAGTGAGCGCGACTAATTTTGCCGCTTTGAGTGCGTAAGGTTTCCACGTCAATCCAAGGCGTTGCTCCCCGGCGGAACCAACCTGTAAGGGTTACTTGCTCACCGATTAAATGGCTGGGATGAGTTGACAGAGGTAGTAAGTTACCCAGTGAACCCAGATAGGACATGAAGTGGAGTTTCACTAACCCTGTGGAGGTTTGCAAAATCAAATCCTGTCCTAACCTATTCAATAATCCGCGACGTCCCAAAAGTTTGCCCGTTAACTCAACAGGCAGACTGTCAGGGGGTAGGGTATCGGGGTTGGCGAGTAATTCTCCCAAATTGGGTTGAGTGCGAACAGTGGCGGGTTTGATATCGGGAAAGTAACGATTAATCCAGATAAAAATACTGAGGCTAAAGGCAACCAAAATGCAAGCATCTAGAAACGGACTGGCATTGTGGAGCCAAATCAGTCGCCAAATGTCCAACCCGTCGCTAACGATACCAATGAACCAGAGGATAGCTCTTAGCAGCAGCCCCAGTGCCAATCCAGCTAGTAAGGCACTTTGCAGTAAGGGCAAGGCTTTGGGACTGTTTTGCAGTTTGGAGAGAAGTGCAGCTTTCGTTGGAGCAGGGGGTGTGGGGATGGGCAAATCTAGTTCTGTACCCAATGTCCATAAGTGAGCGTAACGGGTACACAGATGCAAGCGATCGCCGATCAGGGGATGAGAAGCGGTGACAATTAACCAGTGGCGGTATGGGTTGGTGCAATCCCAGTGCAAAATAGATTCAAAAGAAATTTGGGGCGAACAACTGCTCAAGGGCAGAGCCTGTCGGTATCCTACGGGTAGCAGTAGGTCGAAGCTTTCCAAAAGTCTGCTGGTTTGACTATCCGTTTGAATCGCTTCTGGAATTCCCAACCCTATTTTTACTAAGGCGCGAGTTAGTCCGTTGGGATTGCCCGTTGTTTCTATGGCGATGCGATCGCTATAGTAAATCCTAACCCTCGATAACCACAGCAGGGGCAGGCGCAACAACCAATAGGTGCCGTAACTAATCGCACAGATAACGCTGGTAATCCCCAAGAGGATTGGCGAGAGTAATGGCAATTTGGATAAGTCTGCCAATCGCTCACCCCAGCGAGCCACTTGCCAGTACAGGATGTAAGGAATCTGAATGGCTAGGGTTCCCAGCGACATCCCCATAAAGTCTCGATAGGCAATATGCCCCAGTTGAGTGGCGTAAATTGTAGCTATTTCCTCATGGGATAACTGTGCCAATAATCCCTCACTGATAACAATTCGGGCTGTGCGGGGGAGATTGCCGTAGGTCATTGCCACGGGTGCATCGGTTGGTAAAATACCCAAAGTGGGTATGGGGAGACGACGTTCGCGGCAAAAGCGCTGCAATACCTTGGCCGCTTCTGGAGTGCGGGATGCCAGTTGAGTCAGAGAGAGTCGTTTTAAACCGTGAAACTGTCTCAACCCTAAATCGATTAACCAGGGAGATAGGATGAACAGAATCAGGAGAGTAACGGCTAGGGTAGGGGTGGGATTCCGGTAAAACAGTTGGATGGGCTGCAATAGGGGCAACTTCACTAAGATGTAGTTGGTTGTCCCCATCAAGAATTGCACCCAAAAGCGCAGCAGCCAGAAGAATGCAATCCCTGTGCCAATTTCAATTAACCAGAGGCGTCTTAAGGATGGGGATTTGAGCGGACGCCAGCCTTCAGCACGCCCCCGGTTACGGAGTCGAGGGCGATCGCCAAACCGTGAGGGTGTTGAGGCAGGAGAATAGGGAACCGGTAGTTGGGAGGTGCTGGGAGAAGGATGGGTAGCCGCACGTTCCGGTTGGGGTTTATTACCGCCAGAAAAGAGACGCTTGGTGGAATTAGTCAGCCGCTCTTTAATAGGAGATGGATTTGCTGGAGGCGTTGGATTAAGGGGGACAAATCCTGTAGAATCCGAGGTTGATGCTGTGGGCGGTGCGTCTTCTAGGGGAACGAACCCTGTCAGATTGGATTGTGGCAGAGAAGTTGGGGACTCAGCGATTAGTTTAGCAAGTGTGTTATCTGCCCATTTTTTGACTTTGGGGTTGGCGTCTTCGGTAAGCTGTTGGCATAGAGCGATCGCCTGTTGGACATTTCCACCTCGGCGATAAGCCGTGACTAATGCGATCGCAGCGCGTGAAACGATGGATTCGTCAAGCTCTACTTCGCGCACGCCTTCAAGGTGAGCGATCGCTTCGGTGTAATTGCCTTGCTTTAGAGCGTCTAAACCAATATCTAGTGAAGGATTGGGAACAGATGCCATTATTATTCTCCCACGCTCCTCTTAAAATTACCCTGAGGGTAGCACTATGATATCAACACATATCCAAAGGGAATAGGGAGTGGGGAATAGGGAATTTCACAATTCATTGCCAACATCTGGGAGGAATTGAACAGCGCCGCCACCTGCCATACATCTTAATCGTAGAGAAAGTGCTTTCAGCGATCGCACAACCAAGATACGAGAGGAAGTCAAGGTATGCAAGTGGAGGAACAGCCCTCACCCTAAATCCCTCTCCCACGGGGAGAGGGACAATGAAGCTCTTGCTCCCTACTCCCCACTCCCTACTACAATTTTTTCTCAACTAACTGACGCATCAAAACTGCTAAACGTTCGGCACTATCTGTCACTGCCAAAGACGCAGCGTTTTGAGCCATTTGTTGCAAAATATCAGGGGATTCGAGTAAATGCAACACCTTACTTTCTAAGAGCTGGGGTGTCAAATCAGCTTGACGGAACACTAAGGCGGCACCCTTGTCGGCAAAGCTGGCGGCGTTATAAGATTGGTGGTCTTCTGCTGCGTAAGGGTAGGGAATCAGGATAGCTGGAGTTTGGGTGGTTGCCAGTTCGGTGAGTGTACCGGCACCAGCACGACTGATTGCCAAGTTAGCACGTTGCAGAAGTCCTGCCATGTTGTCGTAAAAGGGCATTTGAATGTACTGGGGATGTTGTAGTGTTTCGGCTTCTGAATCTTTCTCCCCAGTTAGATGCACAATCCAAGCACCGCTATCAAACCAAGTGGGAGCGCATTGGCGCACGAGTTGATTTACGGCAACTGCGCCTTGGGAACCTCCAACGACTACAATTAACGGCGCGTTTTCAGGGATTGGGAGTTCGAGGGGCTGGATTTCCAGAAAACTAGAGCGTACTGGGGTGCCAACCGTGATGGTTTTGGCTTTGGGTAGATATTCAGTGGCTGCTTCAAATCCGAGCGCCACAGTATTGCACAAGGGGCTTAACCAGCGTGTGACTTTGCCGGGAATGGCGTTGGATTCGTGTAGAATAACAGGTAAACCTTGCATACGTGCCGCCGAGATAGCAGGTCCTGCAATATAACCCCCCGTGGTGAAAAGACCATCAAATTTTCGAGTTTTGAGCAGTCGCCGCACCTGTTGAATAGAACCGACAAGGCGTCCGAAAATGCGAATTGTACCCAAGCCAAAGGGCTGTTGAAAGCCTTCGACGGAGATGGTATGCAGGGGGTACTGGTTGGGAATCAGGGATTGTTCAACGCGATTGGGAACACCGAGCCATTCGATTTGGTAATCGGGTAGCTGCTGGGCTAGAGCGATCGCGGGAAATAAATGCCCCCCAGTACCACTGGCGGCAATCAGCAAGCGAATTGGTGCGTTAGCCAAATTGTTTGTCCTCCTACAGGCAACTGTACTCTCCGCTAAAATCGAGAATCAGTAGTAAATTGGCGAATAAAGGATTTCATCTCAAAATACTTAAACGCTAATTTCTTCCATTAAACTATTTCCTACGATGCCCTCAATGCGCAATCCGATAAATTTACTCCCTCGGCTTTTCCAGTATCTTCCCAGAAAAAGCCAATTTTTTTCCCAAAGGAATTGGGCGCTTTTTCTGCTCACGGTAGGTTTAACCCTAGGATGGGGTGTGGAAATTAAAGCTGAAACCCCCGACACAGCACCTCCTCAGCTTAAAGAACTCTTATCCCAAATTGACGCAGCCGCCAATCAGCGCAATATTGAAGGTGTCATGCAATTCTATAGTGCTGATTTCCAGAATTCTGATGGGTTAACTCGCGCCGCTATGGAGCAAGCCCTAGAGCAACTATGGGAACGGTATCCTCAGTTGAATTACCGCACACAACTCCAGTCTTGGGAAAGACAAGGCGACGACATTGTTGCTGAAACCGTAACCTACATTATGGGGACGCAGCCCCAAGACGGCACGATGGTGAAACTAGAAGCCACGATGCGATCGCGCCAGCGCTACGAAAACCAGCAAGTAGTCTCCTCGGAAATCTTGGCAGAACAAACTCTAATTACCTCTGGAGCTAATCCCCCCTCTGTAAAAATTAACTTACCGGAGCGGGTGCGTATCGGTCAGCAGTTTAACTTTGATGCGATCGTTGAGGAACCTTTAGGAGATAATTTACTGCTGGGAACGGCTATGGAAGAACCTATCCAAGCAAGCCGTTATACTCAACCGACTAACTTTGAACTAGAGCTACTGTCTGCCGGTGGGCTTTTTAAGGTGGGTAAAGCTCCCCTGAGAGAAGAAGATCGCTGGATTTCGGCGGTACTGATTCGGGGAGATGGCATCACCAGGATTACCCGTCGCTTGCAAGTCGTCGATCCTGCTTCGGCTTCAACGAAAGCGCCAGAGTAGGAATTAGAAAAACGATTAGACATCTCCAGAAATTAGGTTTTCACCAAGACAGGACAAGGGTTTCATGTTCATTTTTGGAGATGTCTATTAGACAGTGGTTAAATATGAGATAGCATAGCCCACACCCTGTTAAGAGGATGGAACTCTTCAGCGAAAAGCGCCAAAGAGACTAAAATAGGAGGAGGTATCTTCTAAAATTCCTCCTTGACCCTATCGGCTTCTTGACCTATTGAGTATTTCCGGGACTTAACCTACTGTGTTCGTAACGCTTCCTGAATCTCTAGACAATTGAGCCACTTCGACTCAATTCAACCCAGCAGGGCAGTAAAATTTGATTTGAGGGGTATGGTAGACGCACCCCAATGAATCTTAAGTAGATGCACTCACAGGATATAATCTAACTCAGTTTTTCTCTTCTGGGGTGAGGGGTCACTCCCCCCACACTCTCTCAGCAGAATCTCGGCAACGACGGCATCAGCCAATCACTGCCACTTCTATTGATATAATTGCTCATCTAAAAAGAAAGAAGAGAGCCACTTGAGGCGACTCTCCAGATCATCAGGGTGCATCTACTAAACACAATTATAAGCATTGGGGATGAGGGGTGTCACCCCCTATTGTGTAAAGAATCAATAAAGTAGCAACAACCCGCCAGTGGTTAAAACCACTCCTCTAAGCAACCTAGGAAACAGCTTTCTATAGCTTTCGCAATAAGAGTCCCCAAACTTGACTGTGGGTCGAGCCTCTCTCGGCGCTATAATAGGCTGGGCTTGGGTTACAAGGGTTTTTCCTGATGATACTCTTCCCCGAGTGACAAAAGAGCGATAAAGAAAAAGTTAAAATAGTTTCGGTGTTACCTGAAAATTTTTTATTTTTTTTGTAAATACCTGAACTAGAGAGAGGTAGATAAGTGTCTGTCGAGACTATCGAAAAACGTTCAACTTCAACAACCCGTAAACAAGCGCCTCGCTATCGTGTTTTGCTCCATAACGATGACTTCAACCCCATGGAGTATGTGGTGCAGGCTTTGATGACAACGGTAGCCGGTATGACCCAACCTCAAGCCGTCAATATCATGATGGAAGCCCATAACTCAGGAATCGCCTTAGTCATTACCTGCGCTCAAGAACACGCTGAGTTCTACTGCGAAACCTTGAAAAACCACGGATTGACTAGCACCATCGAACCCGACGAATAGAATTGGCGTTAGATATCGCCTAAGTCTCACAACTCTCATTTAAAACGTTTTTCCGGTTTTTTACCGCTCTAGAACTCCTGATTTTTTTTGAAATCCAATCTCCGTAAGTTAGTACAATACCCAGCACCTATGCGGCTGGGTTTGTTTCTTGTTATCCTGCTACTACTCTGGCTACCGATAGCAGCACCACTATACCTGTGGATTCGTGACCCCAACTTAATGACTATCCTGACGATGGGACTGCTGTTTGGGGAGTTTTTGCTTTTGCTGCAAATTTGGGGTAGAAAAGTCTACCAACAACCCCAACTACTCAACCGTTATGGCTTACAGCGAACTCGGAAAAACACTCTAGACTTGCTCAAAGGATTGGCAATGGGTCTGGTGTTTGTTCTGGGCTTATTTGTGCTGGAGGGGGGAATCGGTTGGGTAGAGTTTCAGACACCCTCAGCATCACTGGGACGGGTAATTTTAGAAGGATTAGTCAGCGCCCTCGGCGTTGGTTTAGCAGAGGAGTTGGTCTTTCGGGGCTGGTTGCTGGATGAGTTGGAGCGGGATTACAACGCAAAAGTCTGCCTCTGGGCAGATGCGCTGATTTTTGCAATGCTCCACTTTATTAAACCCTTCTCAGAAATGATTCGCACCCTACCGCAATTTCCCGGTTTGGTGCTGCTGGGGTTGATACTGGTTTGGGCAAAGCGTACCCACAGAGGTCGTTTAGGTCTGCCCATCGGTTTACATGGGGGTTTGGTCTGGGGCTACTATATTCTGAATGTTGGGGAGTTGGTGGACTATAGCGATCGCGTTTCTCCTTGGATTACAGGAGTGGACGGCAACCCCATCGCTGGGGTAATGGGGTTGCTGTTTTTGGGAATTTTGGCTTTCCTGGTGAGGAAGCGATCGCCGAGAGTTCCCTAACAGAAAGTCACAATCACTCTTCTATCGCTACATCGTCATCGTCGTCATCGTCATAGTCGTTTTCCTCAACTCCCATCAGTTCAGTGATTTCTTCTTCATTTTCCAGGGAATTCCGATCATCAATCACTTCACGCGCTAACAAACGGTTGCTCGATTCCAACCAATCTAACAGGGAAGTCTCGTGCTGGATAGGAATAACTTGAGCGAGTTGGTCGCGAGGCTCTTCTCGCAAAGAGGGGTTGTACATGGGCAATTTTAGTTAATCGTTGAACGAGGAATCAGTGGTCAAGTCTTGGTGTCGTTAGTCTGAGGGAAGCAGACTCTTAGCCCAGTACTAACTCAACACCTGGAATTTCTAGATTGACTAGCAAGTTTACTCTAGCGCAATTTCTCTCTAACAGCAGCCGTTAGGGACTCCTTAATTGCAGGGTTTTAGTATTGAGATTCTGACGTTCCCTATTCTATCCTTAACATAAGAACCCCGATTAACAAAATTACTCCAATGTTCTAACCATTGATGTGAGAGGGTTACCCTGTTCACTTCTATTTACGGGAGGAGCTGTTGGAGTTGGGGATCACTCAATTTAGAGGTAATAGTGGGATGGTTAGCAAAGGTAAACTCCTCGAAGCGATCGCAGGCAAAAATCGCGGTCTGTTGGCGACTGAAACCGATAAAACCGCAATTCTGGCAGCAGTTGCCCAGCTAGAAGACCGCAATCCTAATCCCCGACCCTTTGAAGCGAGTAACCTGTTAGACGGGAACTGGCGTTTGCTGTACACGACTAGCAAAGACCTATTAAACCTCGGTCGGTTTCCTCTCTGGCAACTCGGTCAAATTTACCAATGTGTTCGCACGTCAACGGCTCAAATTTACAATATTGCGGAAGTCTCTAGCCTGCCTTATCTTGAGGGTATTGTTAGTGTTTGTGCGCGGTTCGAGCCAGTGTCAGAACGTCGGGTTAATGTTAAGTTTGAGCGGTCTATCGTCGGCTTGCAACGCTTGATTGACTATCAGTCTCCCAGTTATTTCATTCAGCAAATTCAAGTCGGCAAAAAGTTCCCCGCTCTTGACTTTCGCATTGAGAATCGGGAGCAGCGGGGCTGGCTAGATATTACCTATCTCGACGAAAATCTACGCATCGGGCGAGGCAATGAAGGCAGTGTATTTGTGCTAACAAAACCATGAATTTTAAAATTTCCCCCTCACCCTTAATTCGCTTATCTCAAGGACAGCTCAACATCATAGAAACCTGTCCCCGTAAGTTTCAGCACATTTACTTCGACCAGTTGGGAACACCCGTCTCGCCAGAACAGCAAGAACGCCTGACTTGGGGAAGTCGTTTTCACCTCCTGATGCAACAACGGGAACTAGGACTACCCGTGGAATCCCTGGTAGAGGAAGATGCTCAACTGCGGCATTGGGTTACGGCTTTAGTTGATACAGCTCCAGAGGTGTTTGCAAAAGATTCGCAAACGTTCCGCGACTCGGAACACTGCCGCACTGTTAAGTATCAAGGATATTTGCTGACCGTTATCTACGACTTATTAATTGAGGATGAAACCAGCGCCCAGATTCTTGATTGGAAAACTTATCCCCAACCCCAAAACCGTCACTGGTTAGCCAAAGACTGGCAAACGCGCCTGTATCTCTACGTTTTAGCCGAAACCAGCGATTATTTGCCAGAGCAAATTTCCATGAGTTACTGGTTTGTCAAGTCTCAGCCGTGTCCCCAGAGCCTTAAGTTTACCTACGACCGAGTACAACATGAAAAGACGCAACAGGATTTAACCGAGTTATTAAGTCAGCTAACCAAGTGGCTGGAACGTTACCAAAATGATCACATTCCCTTCCCTCAACTACCCGTCTCAGCAAACCGATGCCATGATTGTAGCTTCGCAGTTCGCTGTCAGAGGACTGCGGATGCGGAGGTGAGTCGTCGTCAAAAGTTGCTGTCTAATTTAGCTGACATTGAGGAGGTGTCGCTTTAGTAACGGGAAAATGAATAGTCTTTATCTTCAGGCACTAAACTCCTGCATTTACAGAATCTTCACAGAATGACGAACTTTTTTTACCGAACCTTCATCATTCTTCTTTAAAGATGGGTTATGCTCAGGGGCAGAGAAGGATAATGCTATCAAAAAAATTATCCTTAAGGTTCTGAGTTTTTGAGAGATCATTAACATCGACTCGATAAAACAAGCGCCACGGCTGGCGCAGTACTGCCTTTCTTCGGGAACAAAGGAAGCTCTACGGGTGTCGTCAGCTTACAGGGTAAAAAAAATGCTGAAGTGGTTCCTATTAATATCCGCGTCGCTCATCGTCTCGGTAGGAGCAATTTTAACTGCCTATATCAGTGGCGACGGTTGGCTCAAGCCAGAAAAATTCACAGTGCCAAATAGTACCAGCAATCAGGATGAGGTATCATCTCATCCATTTGGATAGCTCAGGTTTAACCTTGGCGGCTAGAACAGATACTCATGTGTCTTGGTGCAAGATAGACGGCTGTACCAAGACACAGACTATTGGAAAAGATGAATAACCCAGGATTTAGGATGACAAGGAGAAGAAGTTTTCTCCGCAAGGATTAGAAGAAATTCAATGGAGTTCTACAATAAGAGTAATGGTGTTTCAGAAAATGTATCAATAGGGTGCTAACGTCACTGTATCACATTTTGTTTTACTTAAATGTAAAACAAAGCCGATTAGGTTTTAAATTCGGCTCTCTACAGGTTCCCTAACCCCTTTTGTAACAAATCTAATTACGATTTCAGTACGCTGCGAGCGCTAAACAGCCTGTTTGGGTTGGAACTGAGCCGTAATCAAATCTCAGACATCAGTCTCCTGCGAGTACTGACGGATCTTAGTTAACTTCGCCTTCCAGAAAACTAGTTCACGAACAAATAAAACTTGTTTGAGAAATCAAAAATTGACCCATCAATTTTGACTCTTGGGACGGAGATACGGGGAAAACGATGCAGTGCATACTGACTCAAATCCAACCATAAATTGCGCTTTTAATGCCTCAATCAGTTGTTACAAATGAGGTGAGTCGATGAAGAGGCGATTGCTACTTGGGTTCACCGCGAGCCTGTCACTATTAATTACGAGCTTCTATCTTTTCGAGGGTGTTGCCAAACAAGAACCCAAAATGATTCAATCGGGGAATGTGCGGGAACAAAACTCGACAGATACGCCAGTGCAAGAGTCAATTACAGCAAAGCGATCCCCATCTTTTGAAGACAGTCCTAGGCTGAACAATACCGCCTCGATCCCTTCTCAATCTTCTATAAAAGTACCGTTTGAGATTTGCAGCGAATCTACAAGCTGGGTGCGTCCATCCCAATCTGAACAACTCCAAAAACTCCGAAATTTGCCTCAATATACTGCTGATTTTGACAGTGGATTTAACTCTTTATTCCAAACGTTTTGGACGCACTCTATCTTTTCATTCACGAATTACGGATTGAGCGCTCGGATTGAACCTATCTATTTATCGGGTCTTTGGACAATTTTGGATAACACTTGGAATTGTTACGAATCCACTCGTGTTGAGCGAATAAATTCTGGAAAAATTGCTGAAATTTGGGTTTTAGCTCACCAAGTTATTAGCTTTCAATGGGTAGGCAATCGCTACGTTATGGTTGTCGCACCCACACAGCAAGGAGTCCAGTTGATTCAATTTCCCAGACGGGAAAATCAGTCTTCCCTTCCTTTAACCGTTGTGACTGAAGATGGCAGGGAACTGGAAATTATTGATGCAGGGTTGAAGACGGAATGAGAACTAAACTTATGTTGGCGGTTTAGATCCCCGACTTCTTTAAGAAATCGGGGATCTGCCTTTACTGACGTACCTCACAAGTGCAACTCCAGAGCCAACCTTAAACCAGTGCATATACTTTGGCTTCCCAAGGAAAAATTGCTTCTCGTCCAACCCATTCTGGCGGCACCCTGCGGTCTTGGGTAATTTCGTGCCAGTACTTGCCCTCAGGGGTAGGGGGCCAATTTGGAACGACATATTCTCCCGCAGAACTCGCAGAACTCATTGAATTGGGCGTACCGTACTCAGAGAAGTTAGCCACTACAATAACCAAATTTTCCCCAGAACCTCGCTGCCAAACTACAACCCGCTTGCCGTCGTGGAAGTCGGCATGAATAAAGTTAGTATCGTTCACAGCTAAGGCATCCGAAGACTTTCGTAAGTGAACCAATCGCGCCACATAGCTAAAAATCTGCCGTCGCCCATCTTGCTCAATGCGGCTATAGTTAACAGGATCGACCTGCTTGTGTTGGACTCTTTTTTCGGGTTCGACATTAAAGATATCTAGATCATGGCGATCGCCAAATTCTTCCCCCGCCAAAATCATCGGAATTCCTATCGCCGTTAGCAAGCAAACAAACGCCAGTTTAATCCGGGGTTCGGTATCGTTAATACCATTATTAATCAGATAGTTGTAAAGACGTTCATTCCCCATGCCGCCGACATCATGGGACGTGACATAGTTAATTACCTGAGAGCTGTCTGTAAAGCCCAAGAAACGGCAGTCAATCATTTTACGGACACTCCATTCAAAACTGGAGTCGCTGTCGGCATTCTGCCCCAAAATCACCTGTCTGAGAATGCGTTTGAAATGTTTGTTCCAAAGTGTATCAAGGCGGTTTTGATGAATTAACGTCAGAGGAACACTCGATTCCTCACCAGCGACGAGGAAATTATCACTGCTTCCCCCCCGTTTCTGCCAAAGTGTGCGGGAAAACTCTTTGAATTCCTCAACAAAGTTGTAGTTATGAATAGTGTTGATGCTATCGAGACGCAATCCATCCACTCGATAATAATTGATCCAGTGGTCAATGTGCGTCTTCATGTACTCGCGGGCAGGAACAAAGGAAGATTTGTCTCCAGAAATGGGATGATAGTCTTCTACCCAATAGTTATATTTAAATAAATCACCGCCAAAGGCATTGCGTTCATATTGTTCGGGATCGCCACTATTCCATTCAACATAAAAATCCAGATAATTGATAGCGCGGTAAGGATTGTTGCGAGCGAAAGCCATTGCCACATCTAATAAAAAACGCACCCCCTTTTGATGACAGGTTTTAATGAGATGGACTAAATCAGTGGACGGAGTGGAAACTGACTGAGAATCGGGAAATCCCAACTGGAAATCTGCGGCAAAATAGTTGGCTGTACCATACCCCCATTCCAACTTATCCTGACTATCTGCTGGGGGTAATAATTCTAAAGCATTGATACCTAACTCTATTAAATGTGCTTGGTTCTCCAATTCGTCAACTCCTGGAAAATTCGGCGCACCCTTTTCCTGTACAAACAATGCCACTACATCTTGAAATGTTCCATCGCTAATTGTTATTTTTCCCGATGTATCAATCCGAGTCCAGCGAGTTGGCAATTGATAAATAATTAAGCGATTGTTAGTCGGCAGGGTTTCTAAAGCAGCGTCACCTTCCCACTCAACTGTTTGTCCGTTTGGATCACAGGGAATAAGCTTGCCATTTTGATAGAGAATAACACTAGCAGGGTGGTGACTCGCGGCTCCTTCTGATTCCGAAGGAACGGGTGCCAAAAAACGCCGATCTACCGTCCAAGCGGTTGGATCAGTGCAGTAAAGAATGGGATGAGTCTCGTTGTAAACATTAGCATCGCGTACCTTGAACCAGTAAAAATAAACCTCACTCTCAGTTAAATTACAATCTTTAGCTGAGATTTCCCATAACTCAGGAAAATCAATTGATTGTTGCAGGGTAATTTCGCGAAAATTGTCGTAGGGATTATTATGGGATTCAATTTTTCCAATATAGAGAGTTGGTGTTGGCTCTACTTTGCCAGGACGCCACAAAACAAAGTGAGTTTCTTTTCGATTTAATAGATGAGAAAGCATTGCAGCCGCTTATTTTTAAACGTTGGCTAAGGAAAAATACAGGCAGTTTCAACTACACAGACTTATCTTAACCTTATTTCACTGTAGACAGTCTTTGGGTTGAGTCAAGAGCGATCGCTTGTAGTTTGGGGAGAGGATCACCCAGTCACTGCCATTCACCTTAAGTTCAATCTTAGCCAAAGACAACAGATTTCAGTCAAAATAAAAGTAACTCACACGTTAGGCTTGATCAATAATCAGTAACATTCTTCAGGAAGTCTTATGAGTAACACTAGCGACTTTCGTCAAGCAATGCGCAATGCCAAGGGTCACGCTCTAGTGGGACCCAATGTCATTGCTAACGCCCTCCCCTACCTAGGAGGAGGACTCGTTTTAACCGCTTTAGGCACCTACGGAGGGCTGGGAGTCATCCGCAGCAATCCAGGGCTATTCATGACTACCTTCTGGGTTGCCCTCATTGCTGAACTTGCTCTTTTCTTCGTTGCCCGTGGCGTAGCGGAGAAAGGCAACAATACCGTTGCACTGCCTCTTTTAGCGACCTACAGCCTCCTCTCTGGCTACACCCTCAGTGGTTTAGTATTCGTTGCCCTCGGAACCCAAGGAGTTGGTATTCAAGGCATCGGTATTGCCGCCCTCGGTTGCGGCGTTGCCTTTATTGCGGGTCGTCAAATTGGCTCCAACCTCTCAGATGAAGATGGCTTGGCGCTAACTAAAACCGTGCGCCTGGGTATTATCGCTCTGTTAGTTGTATTGGTTGCCCAGCTTGTCTTAGGCTTTTTTGGCATCTATACACCAAGTTGGCTCGAAATTGGCATATCCGGCATTGGTGTCTTTCTATTTGCCGGTGCAGCGGTAGTCGATTTCTACATCCTGCCCCGCACCTACCGGGATGACCAAGCTGTTCCCGCAGCCCTGTCGATGTACTTAACTTACATCAACCTGTTTATCTTTATTTTGCGGTTGCTCATCGCCCTGAATCGTGACTAATCCAGTTCCATAACTTGGGCAAACTAGGGGTGCAGCTTTACTGTACCCCTATTTTGTGTCTGAAGCTAAAATCAAAGAAGCAACCTTTAACGTAAATAGTGGAAAGCAATGGAAGCACTCGACATCAAACGCGAAGTCGAAACTTTGTCAGAGCGCCTGGGTAAAACCCAGGACTATCTTTGACGTTGCTGCTTTAAATGCCAAAATCCATGATTTGGAGCAGTTAGCCGCTCAACCTGATTTTTGGGACGACCAAACTTCGGCACAGAAAACCCTTCAAACTCTCAACCAACTTAAATCCAATATCCAGCAGTACGAACAGTGGAAAGCCAATTTGGAAGACGCTAGAGCTGTTATAGAGTTGTTGGAGTTAGAAGTAGACGAAGCGTTACTTCAAGAAGCTGAAACAAACTTAACTCAGCTTAACCGCGAACTCGATCGCTGGGAATTAGAACAGCTTTTATCCGGTCTATACGACTCTCAAGGTGCTGTTGTGAGTATCAATGCGGGGGCTGGCGGTACAGATGCCCAAGATTGGGCAGAAGTATTACTGCGTATGTACACCCGTTGGGGCGAAAGCCATGGTTATAAAGTTCATCTGACAGAACTCTCTGAAGGGGATGAAGCGGGAATTAAGTCAGCCACCCTAGAAATTGACGGGCGCTATGCCTATGGCTACCTGAAAGCGGAAAAGGGAACCCACCGACTGGTGAGAATCTCTCCCTTTAATGCCAACGGCAAGCGGCAGACAAGCTTTGCTGGCGTGGAAGTTATGCCAGTACTGGAGAAGGACGTAGATCTCGATATTCCTGAAAAAGATTTAGATATTACCACGTCTCGATCTGGCGGTAAGGGAGGGCAGAACGTTAACAAGGTGGAAACTGCTGTGCGGGTTGTTCACACTCCGACTGGGATTGCCGTGCGCTGTACTCAGGAGCGATCGCAACTACAAAATAAAGAAAAAGCCCTCGCTATTCTTAAAGCCAAGCTGCTGATTATTGCTCAAGAGCAACGCACTCAAGAAATTGCCGAAATTCGAGGCGATATGGTAGAGGCGGCTTGGGGCAACCAAATTCGCAACTACGTCTTTCATCCGTACCAGATGGTGAAAGACCTACGCACCAACGTCGAAACCTCAGCCGTAGAGGATGTGATCAACGGCGACCTCGACCCCTTCATCGAAGCTTACCTGCGACAGGAAACGCAATTGACCTGATAGGGGGAGTAGGGAGTGGGAAGAAGGGGAGATGGGGGAGATGGAAAACAAGTCAATTTATCCTATGCACCTCCGCCCCCCTACCCCAAGGCAATTGTTAAGTGATCTGTTACATTAAAACTAAGACTATAAAATATCCCTTTGATCTTTATTGACTATTACTAATGAATCATCCTTCTTCACTCTCCGAAACCCAAGAACAGCGTCTTGGCGTAACACCAAGTTCACCTGGACTCGCATCTAGCGAACCTCAAGCCAGTTACGTGAAGCTGGCTATGCGGAACATGGTGCGTAAAGGAGGCAAATCCCTACAGCACTTTTTCTTAACCACAGTCGGTTTGTTGACTGTATTGGTAGGTTTGGCTTACCTAACTCACTAGACAATTTTGCACTTTTGTGGCTTTTAAGACACTGAGGAACCATGAAGGGCGAGCTATGGAGTGTAAACCAATCATAAAAAACGATAACTATTCTTCCTTTAGGAGTGCTTCTGACTCCTAACCTCTGATCCTATATCCACAAAAGAGGCTACTTGTGCAAGTTGAAGTCATGGTGCAGGATTGTTTCTTTGCTGCCTCCCAGTCAGCAGCAATAGAAAAATGCCCTAATCCTATTTCATCAGATACCTGGGAGCGTTGGTTCTACCAATGGATAGAATTCCTGAAACCCCATATCCCGCCTGCTGATACTTACGAACTCAGTCTTCGCCTCACCGAGGATTCGGAAATTCAGGTACTTAATGCCCAATATCGCCATAAAAATCAGTCAACAGACGTACTTTCTTTTGCGGCTTTGGAGGTAGACTCTCCTAAGTTGCCCCCTGAAGTCCAGTTATCTATGCCTTTGTATCTTGGCGATCTTGTTATTTCAGTTGAAACGGCTTATCGTCAGGCTAAGGAACAGGGACATTCGTTACAAACTGAACTGGCTTGGTTGGCGACTCACGGTTTGCTTCATCTATTGGGGTGGGATCATCCGGATGAAGAAAGTCTAATAAGAATGCTGAACCATCAGCAAGCTTTACTGCAACTTGTAAATTTGACGTTACAAGTATAATGGCACTGAATTGTGCCACCTACAACTGAAAGGGAATCAAAGATCAATGATAATAAACAAGACTCACATTTCTAACTCCCACTTGTTTGCTCCGAGTTCTCTAGCTGTGTCCCCTGAACTGCCAATCTCAACCTCGACTCCAGTCGATTCATCTGTCAAACCCAAGCGAGAACTAGCTTGGTGTATTGCCCCAACCTTACTGATTAGTTTTAAATATGCCTGGGCTGGCTTGTATTACGCCTTTATTACTCAGCGCAACTTTCGCATCCATACTATAATTGGTACTCTGGCAGTTAGCTTGGGTGTTTTTTTACATTTAGCTTGGATAGAAATTGCAGTGATTGGCGTGACAAGCGGACTGGTAATGGCAATGGAGTTGTTAAATACAGCACTTGAGTCAGTCGTAGACTTGACAGTGAAACAGTCATACCACGAACTCGCCAAAATTGCAAAAGACTGTGCGGCTGGTGCAGTCCTCATCTCAGCGCTTACTGCCGTGTTCGTCGCTGGAGTGCTACTACTACCCCCTTTATTCGCTCGGATTCAATCACTTGTATAGTACAGTACTCTTTCTTTGACTGACTTGTTTTATAATCTAACTCTTTTTAGAAGTTAGGGGTCAGTTACAAAGGAGTTATGAGTTTTGATTCTAGTTATTGACAATTACGATAGTTTCACCTATAACTTGGTGCAATATTTGGGTGAACTAGGAGCTGAGTTGCCTACAGCCTCAGATATCCAGGTTTACCGAAATGACAAAATTGACGTGGAACAAATCCGCCAGCTTCAACCTGATGGCGTGGTGATTTCTCCCGGTCCAGGACGTCCTGAAGATGCGGGAATTTCTTGTGAGTTGATTCGGCAGTTGGGTGGAACTTTGCCGATTCTGGGAGTTTGTCTAGGTCATCAAAGTATAGGTGAAGTATTTGAGGGTCAGATTATTTCAGCACCACTGTTGATGCATGGCAAAACGTCAGAAATTTATCACACGGGTGTCGGCGTGTTTGAAGGATTGCCCAACCCCTTCACCGCAACTCGTTATCATAGTTTAGTCATCGATCGCCAAAGCTGTCCCGATGTTCTAGAAATTACGGCTTGGGTTGAAGATGGAACTATTATGGGGGTGAGGCATCGGAACTATCCCCATCTTGAAGGCGTCCAATTTCATCCAGAGAGTATTCTCACAGATTGTGGTAAAGAACTCTTACGAAATTTCCTGAAAACCCTTTCAGCGTCGCACCATAACCTGATGTCAGTGTAATCTATGGAGAATTCATTTAAGAAACGATGAAACGGCGACAGTTGATGCGTTATGCGGGTGCAGGGTTGCTTGCGACGTTGGGAACCAGTTTTGCGTCTGGATTTAAACCTTCTCAGGCACAAACTGCTAATGGCACCCTTTCTGTGAAATGGCTGGGACATACCTGCTTTTTATTTAGTGGTGGGGGATTGCGAGTTCTGGTAAATCCCTTTCGGACAGTGGGCTGTACTGCTGGGTATCGCCCCCCTCAGGTTGAGTCCGATTTAGTCCTGATCAGCAGTCAGTTACTGGATGAAGGGGCAGCGACAGGGTTGCCTGGAAATCCCCGCATCCTTTATGAATCGGGAGTTTATCAAGTCGGTGGCATTCAAATTCAGGGGATTGGTATCCCCCACGATCGCATGGGCGGACGTCGATTTGGCACCAATGTGGCTTGGAAGTGGACGCAAAGTGGCGTCAATATCCTGCATTTAGGAGGCGCAGCAGCACCGATTGAAATCGAGCAAAAAATCTTGATGGGGCGTCCCGATATTGCATTTGTACCGGTGGGAGGTGGGGTTAAAGCTTACAATCCCCAAGAAGCAAAACAAGCAATTGGGGTTCTCAGTCCCAAAGTGATTGTGCCAACACATTTCCTAACCCAGGCGGCGGATGAGGAAACCTGCACGGGCGAGTATGCGATCGCACCCGTAGATGAATTTTTGGGGCTGATGGATGGAATGCCTGTCAACCGCATCAACAGCGATACGATAACCATCAAACCCGGTGATTTGCCTGACAATGGCTCAATGATTAAGGTACTGAGTTACAAGTTTTAGGTTGGGAATTGGGGATTGGTGGTATTTTCAACACCTCAACTTCGCTCGGTGTTGAAGCTGAGCGAAGTCGAAGCTTTAAGTCATGCCCCCTTTCTCATCTCTAAATCAGCTAAAGCGATGTTTTTAAGTTCCTCATAATTCACTTTTCCTTGGGCATTGCGTGGCAGACATTCAACTTTAACCCAGTATTTGGGGCACTTGAACTTACTCAATTTCTCCGCTACAGCCCTTTGCAATAAATCAACAGAAACCTCTGGGGAAGGGGGAACGTAAATCGCAGTAATGGCTTCACCCCAATAGCGATCGGGCAAGCCAATTACAGCGATATCCACAACTTGTTGAGTGGCTAAAATTGCCGCTTCTACCTCAGCCGGGAAGACATTTTCACCCCCGGTAATAATTTTGTGGCTGCGACGCCCAATAATGGTTAAGTAACCGCGATCGTCAAAAAATCCCAGATCGTCGGATTCTAGAGTTTGGAGTTTAGAGTTTAGATTTGGGTATTCTCCTGCACGATAGTAACCCAGCGCCAGAGAATCAGCCTGGATGGTAATAATACCCGTTTGATTAGTCCCCAAGAGTTCACCCGTGGCACTACGAACACTCACTTGGGCGTGAGGTAAAATTTGACCACAACTATTGTTACCCGCCAGAAAATCTTCAGGTTTGAGGGTGACGACTTGAGAAGCGGTTTCAGTCATCCCGTAGGTGAGGGCTAACCGGATGCGGTGGTGTCTCGCGTCTGCTAAAAGCGACTCCCAGGCAGGCGCACCCCCTAATAGTACGGTTTGAAACTGGGATAACCACTCCGCAGCAACCGTAGATAGCAACCGTTGTAACTGAGTTGGTACTAAGGAGATAAAAAACTCTGACGGGTTGATATCCTGTCCTTTTCCTGTGACTAAATCTTTAAACGGCAGAATGACTAGTTTACCGCCCGTGGTTAGCGATCGCAAAAATTGCATCAAGCCGCTAACGTGATAAAGGGGCAATACACAAAAGGAATTAACAGGCTTTTGGTCAAAATACTGATAAAACCCGCGCGCTGATGCCATTAAGGTTTGCCAACTGTGGACGGCAAAGCGGATGTTACCGGAAGATCCGCCAGTGGGAATCATGATTATTTGTTCGTTGTCCGTTGTCCGTTGTCCTTTATTTTTGACGAATGACAGATGACAGATGACTGATGACAAATCTCCCCAAATTAAATCGGGTTGGACTAACTCGAAGACTTGCTGCCATTCCTGTTCAACCCAGTTGGGATTACCGAGAAAAACCGGACAATCCGCAGCAACGGCGGCGAGGAAAGCAGCGAGAAATCGCCAGGGATTAGGTTCTGCTAGGAGGATTGTGGGGGATGTTCCTCCCTGTGAGAGTTGGGTGAACTCCTGGAATAACTGTTCGGTGAGATGGTGAAATTGGTTCGTGTCATAACCAATCAACCAATCCTCATCGGCACGGTGTTTGAGATAGGTTAAATTCATATAGGATTGCTCTATCAGGGAGACACACGCCAAACCTTGATTCGATAAGCACTACTAATCAGGAGTTTCCCATCCGGGCTGAAAGTAATGGGAGTCTCAACCTCGCCAATTAAGAAGCTATCTACAAAGTTGTTATGTAGTGGGCTTTTGTAACCGCACGTAATATCAAATACACAACTAGAAATTGCTGGGAGGGTTTGAAGAACTTCTCCAGTTTGGAGATTCCATAAACGGATAACCCTATAATCACCGCTAAAAGCGAGGAGTTTCCCGTCAGGACTCAAGGCTAAAGACCACATAGACTGCCAAGCACCCAGCCTTCCTATAGGAAAGGTGTGAAGTAGTTTATTAGTTTTCAAATCCCATACTTCAATGCCATTCCTACTGGTCTTGGCAAGAATTAGGCTTTTTGGATTAATTGTAAAAACTGTATAATCATCAATATTATTGTTAATATCTTCTTTGTTTTTAGAGTCTATATTTAAATTAAAATCGTGAAATGAACGTTCGTTATTTTGCAAATTGAAAAACTCAATTTTCCCCTCATCAATGACTCTCATGAAGATCAATCCACTGTCGTTAAAGACGAGGTAATGGTCATAGTCTCTTATGTCAGACTTAAGAGGAATGTAATGCTGTTCCCCAGTTTTCAAATTTAAATTTAATAGCTGGATTTTGGTTTTGTAGTCGTCAAAATTGTTGCTGTAGTTGTTAAGATTGGTTCTATACTCGTTAAGAACGGCGAGGGTTTGTCCATCGGGACTGAAAACGAAACTTTGGAATCGTCCCCGCTCAGATAAAGTCTGGAGTTCTTTGCCGGTTTGTAAATTGAAGAGCTTTATAGTCATAGTGTCGGTGATACCATCATGCCCATAACTAGTAATGGCAAGGGTCTGTTGATCAGGGCTAATAGCGATGTTGCTAATACCATTAATATCGTATAAATGCGTATTGAGGGTGTAAAGCAGTTGAGTTTTTAACTCATATTTTTTCCAAGAAAAATTTGCCAAGAATTGGCTTAATGCAATCACAAAAAACGCTATAAAAATTGTTATTTTTAATACTTTCCAAATGTTTTTTCTAGAGACAATGAAACGCTGAACGATGAGAGAAATCATCCTAAACGTTTCCCCACCAATTACTCCCCCGATTGCTCCAAAAATCGTCCAGTAGAGGATGTATACGCAAAAACTGAACGCTAAAAGGGGAATAAGAGACACCATTAGTAATGGTAATGCTAAAAAAATTGGGGATTCTAAAGGGGATTGTAAACCATGAAAATCCAGAAAATTCAATAGATATTGCAAGTATTTAGGTAAGTTAATCAACGCTAAAGCACTACCGAACATCATGCCAAAAACTAGCCAATACTTTGTTATGGATACTTCAGCAGTGAGTCCCTGCCTTTTCCGGAGTATTGCGTAGACACTACCAATCAGCCCGAAAATAGCCCCTTCTATTAGCCAAGAAGGTGTACTTTCAGTGACATGAACAAGTGTAAGATCGAGGTGAACAAACCAAATGATTCTCCAGAGAAGTGCTGCGAAAAGGACTCTAAAAATTGCCCAGTAGATGATCCAGTAGATGACTGATAACATAAGCGACGAAAGGGTGGTTAGATTTAGACTTTGGGGCGCATCCCATTTTTGTAAATTTGTGGTGGGAGCATCTTGCTCCCTAGCACTAGATCAAGCGGGCAAAATTACCGCACTACTATTATTTGACAACGTTGGGATACTCTCGGACGTTTGGTATTCAATGAAATTTCCCGGCTAATTTAGCTGTGCGGCGATCACACATCTCTACTTTATCCCTCTTTTATTACATGAGAGCGAACAAACAGGCGAAGCGTTGCAATACTAGCGTTATCGGTATTGGCAACAGATTCAGAACTTACGCACTCGCCTCCTCCAACTCCCCAAACTTGGGGATAAAAACTTTAGTTCCCCTCAGATTTGGGGGGCTAGGAGGCATATTGGCAAATATTGCCTCAGTCCTGATAATGGACTTAAGCTATTAGCCCAGAGTTAAAACTCTGGGCTGGTTTTCGGGTTTACTGACAATGGTGCAAGATGTGAGTTAACCGAATATGGGGGGTAATCTCTCTTTATGAATTCAACGGAAACTCAGCACTGATAGTCCACTGCTGACCGTTGTGAATTAGCAGGGTTAGGTAGAATGCTGTAAAGTCAAACGCTAACGGTCGATTCTCAAATTCTGACCACGCCTTGCTGAATTGCTGCCGCTTCAAATCTGAATAGCCAACTGTTATATGCGGGGAAAACGGACGCCGTTTGGATACTTCGTGGACAATACTGAGCGACTCCTCAACATACGCCATTAAATCCTTTTGGATGGCTAGCAATTCCGGGGTTTTGAGAATGTTGGCGTAAATCACACGAGGTGCAAATGCACCAAAACCTTTCAGTGTTATCGGCACTGGTGTTTTAGTTTGAGCAAACGTTTTCAAGGATTGTTCTAAAGTCGGTCTATCATCTTCCTGCCATTCAAAGGGGGGTTGCAGGGTGATGTGGGGGGGAGATTTTAGGGCAGCTTTACTCTCATAGACTTGAGCGAAGTGTTGCTTGATTTTCGTAATGGAGTCCTGAATATCTTGAGGTGGCAGGAGAGCGATGAAAAAGCGGTGTTTCATACTTGGATAAGGGCAGTAGGGAATGGGGTGTGGGCTATTACGGGCTGTCAGGGAAAAGACGTGAAGACACGGAGACACGGAGACACGGAGACTCTTGAGGTGTTACTCTTCCTACCCAGCTCCCCAGCTCCCCCTGCTTCCTTAAAGAGAACCGAATCGACTGGGGGGCCAGAAGCGGAAACAGGCATGACCAATGACGTTAGGTATGGGCAAAAAACCCCAAACGTGGGAGTCGTTGCTGTTGTTGCGGTTATCGCCCATCACGAATAGCTGACCGTCCGGTACTCGTACTGCTGCCATCTGATAATCTGGTGGTGCGGCAATGTAGTCTTCCTCAAGGGGTGTACCGTTTAAGTAAACTGTGCCGTCTTGAATTTGCACGGTTTGACCGGGTGTACCAATAACTCGCTTAATGAAGGCTTGGTTTTTGGAGTAGCCCTGAATTTGGAGTTGTGGGGGCGGATCGAAGACAATAATTTCACCCATTGCTGGGGGATGAAAGCGGTAGGAAAGTTTTTCCACCACCAAGCGATCGCTGACTGCCAGCGTTGGTGCCATTGAATCGGAGGGAATGTAGCGCGGTTCGGCGACAAATGCCCGGATCAACAGCGCTATGGCGAGAGCGATCGCAATAATTTGTAGGTTTTCTCGGGCTTGCTGCCAGAACTTTGAGCCTTGGGCAGTCGGTTCTTGAGAGCGATCGGTAGTAGACGATTGACTAGATTTAACATTGTCTGGTGTCGAATTAGCCAATCTGGAAGATTCATTACTCACAGCTAGATTTTTTTTCTCTGATGCCATATAAGTCTGAATTGAAACTTGCTGGGTTTTGCTCCTCACCAGCAGTCAAATTTTATCAAATTTTCTACACCAAATATTTTTATTTTTTCTTTGTTATGATAATTAATGATTTTATTCTCAAAAAATAAACTTCAATAAGTCTTCAATCAAAACTATCCATTGCTTCACCCAAAATATTTTTTTTGTAACTTTAATAAAAAAGTAGGATGTCTACAATATCTCTTCCATCGGGTAAAATGATAAATTGGTTCTTCATTGTGTGAGCTTTTTTCTTCTTGATCGTCTCTGGGTTTCTACGAATTAGAGTAAGCACTCTCGCTATTTTTAAGAAAAATATCTCTATATTTAGTTCAGTTTATAATTAATAAAATTTATCAGTTGATTGCTCCAGTCACTGTGGAACAAGGTAAGTTAGTAATTGAATTTTCAAAACGCTCACAAAAGCTTAACTCATAAGGATGTTGAAACAATCATGATAACACTCTTAGCAAGTTACTTACTAATGGCTGGTACATTTGGTTGCATTTGGTTGACAACGTTGAACCAACAGACTGACTTACTAGGTGAAGAAAAACGCTTGTCCTATATAGTTTTAGTGGTAGCAACTATTCTCTGGCCCCTTGTTGTCCCAATATCTTACCTGGAAAAACTTTCTAGGGCTTAATAAAATTTAAGGTTATGGAGTATTTTGTAACAGACTGGAAGTAAAACCTAGTCATTCATTATCCCCATAAAATCATGCCATTCTCTGTAAATCGAGGATGGTTTTTTATTGTCCTTGCAAAGCATTGTAGTTTAGTTGCTTTTGTATAGTGTGTGTTTAATACACTAGTAATTTTGTTGCTACTAGCAAGAGCGCCTTTTTGAGATAGAGCAAAGGTATTGTCAAAATTTCGCATAGATAGCTATTATTAGTATTATTACTGTAACTATTGCTACAGAATTTTACTCAACTACCCAAGCAGCGAGAATTATCAGATGGCACTATTCACAACGAATGAAGTCCTTACCCAGCTTCAACTCGGTCAACCCTTGAATCAAGCGGAGTTGAGTCATATCAACTTGCGGGGGGCAAATCTGGATAAGGGGCTATTTGCTAAAGCCTATCTGCGAGGTGCGGATCTCTCAGGTGCGTCCTGCCAGGAGACAGATTTCAGTGATGCCACACTCGTTTTTGCAGTTCTATCCAGGGCAAGCTTAGTTCGTGCCAACCTAAGAGGGGCAAAGTTAAACAGTACTAACCTAGAAACCGCCAATCTTAGAGAAGCTTGTGCTATCAATGCCAGTTTTTATGGTGCAAGACTCGAAAGAATTGAAGCATCCTTAGCACAATTAGTAGGTGCTGATCTCAGAGAAGCCAGTGGACAGGCAGCTAATTTCAGTAGCGCCAACCTAGAAAAAGCGAAGTTGGGCGCAGTTAGTTTTTCTGATACAAATTTTAGTGGCGCAAACCTCCGCCAAGCTAGCTTGGAAGCCGCCAATTTTATCAATACCCTCTGGCATCAAGCGGACTTGGAACGGGCAAATTTATCTCGTGCTTGTATCGTTAACGCTGATTTAACAGAAGTGAATCTGATGGCTGCTAATCTTAGGGCGGCTGAGTTGACATCGGTAATGTTGAAGAATGCCGATTTGTTAGAAGCCAGTCTGGAAAATGCTCGACTCAGAGATGTTAATTTAACTCAGGCATCCTTATATTCTGCCAACTTAGAAGGGGCAATCTTGTCTCAAGTTAATCTTACAGGTGCGGATCTTCAACACGCTAACTTAGAAAATACGATTTGGGATGGCGTTAACTTTTTCAACTGCCAAGTAAGGGGTGCTATTTTTACCAATGCTCAAGGATTGACGGATGAACAGAAAAAATGGCTGAAAAACAATGGGGCGTTAAACGTCTCCTTTTGACTGCTTACCATATTTAAAATTAGTTACATCAGCCACCATGTCCCTCAGCGAAGGACTAGACTCACCATACAAATCCAGCCATTCATAAAACGTCAATTCACCCCCTAAATACTGCTGCGGATTCTCAGCACCTTCTAACATAACCTCACTAATAAAAGTATAGGCATTAAGCCATGCTTGCTCCATTTCTGATGTCCAGCTTTCTGCTAAATACAAGGCTAGTGTTTCCAACAGTGCCTGACCAACAAAGGGATAATGTTCTGTTAGAGTGCCGGTTCCTACATGATAAGCTCCCAGACTTTTGAGGGCTAAACTCAATTGGTTTGGATTATGCAAATTCTCTATAATTAAAGCTAAGGAGGCAATGAGTTTTTTTTCTTGATTTTCTAGACTCGTTTTTTGAAATAAAATTTCCAATTCGGGATATTTTATAAAAAGATTTTTATAGAAATCATCAGAAAACTTATTGGCATGAGGTTTAATTTGCGCAAAACTTGTTTCTAAACGGTTGATATCTAATGTCATAGGAAGCTTTACCTCGGGTCTGTTAAGACGCTAAGTTAGCAAAAAAATGAGTCATTACTGGTTCCGGTACTTTACCCACCCAAGTTTTTGTAACAGTATGATGAGCATCCAAAAACATAAATTGAGGGACACCTGTAACATGATATGTTGCAATTATCTTAGCCCATTTAGGGTCATCAATATTCAGCATCACTACATTAATGTCATCCCTATACTCTTGCTCTAAATTTCTCACAATTGGAGCCATTCCTTGGCAAGTGGTACACCAGTCAGCATAAAACTCTAATAGGGTAGGCTTGCTATTCGTCATCGCACTTTCGTAAGAGACTGATTCCTTTGCCATAGCTCTTAATGTTGCTAAACCCATCAACGAAGAATGACTCATCGCGGAGGGGTCAGTCCCCTTCATCAAGACCATTCCCATAATTATTATAGCAATACTGAATATTAGTAAAAAAGGTTTCATTTTATATATCATAATATTCTTAATTATTGATAGTAATACGCTAAAAAAATATGAAAAACTAACATAACCGAAAACATACTAACTAAAATAATGTGAGTCGTTAGCCAGATAGAACGTAGGGTGCGAATCAGTTGTCCCTTAGAAATACCAGAACGTGATTTCTCAGCCCCTTCTTTAACCAAAGACCAACCAAAATACTTTCTTGGCGATTCTAGCACTCCAGTTTCTGCAACAACCCCCACCAATGCTGACAGAGTTGTCCCAAAAAATACCCACAAGAATACAGCATTAAAATTTAAGCCAGTTGCCCCTATTGTATGCAGAAGCGTTGTCCCAACTAATGTAACGCCAATTAGGATATGCAAACTGCGCCATAACTGAATAGAACCAGGAATTGTCAACTTGATCTGCCACCCCCGCCCCCGTTTCCTCGCAATTAATACCATTTCAAATAAAATGAGCACGAGGGAGGTATACCCTGTAATTTGTTTGTAGAGTTCTCCCTTTATCACCTGATGTAAATCAAAGGCGTTATCTCGTAAGAGGGGTAAATACAGAGAACTCAGGGCAAAAGGCGTTAGCAAGGCAACTGTAATAAACGTTAAGACAATAAGAGTAGAAAATTTTATCTGCCCTAACGTTCGCTCAAGAGACTGTAAAAAACCATTAATAACTTTACGTTCTCGTCTCTGAACTACTGAACTATCGAACGTCTTCTTACTCATCAAACTTTGACGCAGCATCCACGCCTATTTCAATCTAACAGTGGAGCTATGTCCTCCAACTAAACAATACAATCTCTGAGTAGAGATGCGAAATATTACCAAAAATCTTGCACTAAAACCTCTGCGAACCTCTGCGTTAAAAAAGCAAAATTTTATACAGTTACATCACGCATCTCTACTCCCCAATCAAGACCCTTCAACAGGTAAATTAATCATCACACCCCCCATAACATCCCCCATCTCAAAAACTTTGTCAGGATAGCGCTCTTGATGTACAGGATGATTATTGTGACAACTAACGCAAGCTTCCGCTACCGCTTTATCTGGATAGAGAGCCGAAAAATACTTCTGACCGCCGATCTCCTGATACTCTTTATAAGGTTCGCCCATTTCTACAACCTTCTCCATTGCTGTTTTTTCAAAGTCACTTTTAGGTGCTTGAGCATCATTAATATTCCAAGGTGAAATCAAACCATAGGTAAATTGACCTTTTTCTGATGCCAATTCAGCCCCCAAGCGGAACATTTGAGCAGGTAGAGGAACGCCATTTTCAGTTTGCCAACTCTCCGTAGCTTCTGCTGGCACTACACCATCCTTTTTGTCCTTCCCTTCAAGTTTTTTAAGACGATTCACCACATTTTTGGTATAAGCAGTGCGATCAGATTCCAAAACTGTGTGGATATAATCAGTTACTACTTCTGGCGATACACTCCCTTGAGCTTGTTCTTGAGCAGGTGAACCCCCGCAAGCAATAACTGTAAAACAAATGGCTATTGCCAAAGCAAATAGGGCGACAATTCTCGACTTAACTAGCTGTATCCAATAATTAACTGCAACCATTTTGGTGTTCCCTCTAATGAACTTAAATCATTCAATAAAGAAAGGTTTCACTTTCTTTTCTGTTTCAAGGCGCGAATCATATCCAAACTTTCTAACTGCTGAGTGGGTGGCTCTGAAAAATCAGCCTCTACCAATTCATCATCAAAAATGCTGTTGTAGGAATATTCCATACCATGGCAATTCATGCAAACCTCTTTGACCATGCGATCGCGCGGGAGTAAGGTAAAGGTATTGTTGTGATTTACAAACACCGTACTTCCCCTCTCCTGACGTGGTAAATGACAGGTTGCACAAGTTACAGACTCGGCAGTAGGTCGGGGTAAGCTCCCTTGAGCCGCAAATAATTGAGCGTGCTTTGATTGTTTATAATTCAACGAATGGCGGTCATTATGACAACTCAAACAAGAATCCACCGACGCCTGTAAGGTATTGACTGAATGAACATCGTGACAGGTATTGCAATTCATCTGCTTTCCAGTTGCTGATGCTTTCATGGGTAGATGAGCCATTCCTGGAGTTAAGGGTGTCATCCCTTCCCCAAGCCTAATGCCATGTTTACCCAATAAAAATGTTTCAACCTCCTGTTCATGACAACTTTGACAACTCTCGTAGGTTGGTTGAGCAATGAATGCCTTAGTTTGAGCATCTTGGTGACAACTGGAGCAGTTAATCTCGGCTAAAGCATGAGCGCTTTCCTGCCATAACGGATTAATCTTATCCAACTCTGCTTGAGACAAATTTTCCGCCATCGCCCGAACATCACCAAGGACAAAAAAGCCTAGTAAAACCATCACTAACACCACCATTTTTCTCATCACTTGCCCCCCAGAAATTCCTGCTCTAAATCGGGTGCAGGTGGCGACTCTAAGGTAGTCGTAATTGTCAATTCCGGTGGCATGGGTTTGGGCAACATCGGCGGTTGGTCTAAATTACTTCGCAAAAACCCAGTGGAAATAGAACGATGATCATGGAAGTTATGACAGCCCGCCGTCCAACACCCATCCGGAGAAAATCCATTATGACTTTGCAATTCCCCCTGAATAATTCCTTCATGACAGGTCATACAAAGATCCGGCTTTAGGTGTACCCCTCGCCCAAACATATGGACGTGTTCCTGATGACAAGTCGTGCAGGTCAACACTGCCAATTTCTCCAAATCAGCTGCCCAGCGAGGGTCACGAAACTTCTTTGAGCCATGGGCATCGTCTGCCATTTCTGCTTCGTGACAGCGCATACAAGTCTCATTGCTGACAGGTTTAAACCCTTCATGACAAGAATTGCAAGATGCCTCAAATAAAATATGCCCATCTGAGGTTTTCCCTGGTAAGAAAACCTGGCGTTGATTCAATGCTAAAGCAGCAGAAAACCACACTAACAGTAAGACAATGACCCCAATTATTACAGTTTTGACTTGGAAAAAATGACTGAGATTGAAACCCCTGCCCAGATGACTAGCCATGGTTTACCCTAATTTGGTAACTTCCGGTGGGTATTCAGCCCCTTCTAGCATCAGGGTAGTAATTGCACCATAACCATCAACCCATGCTTGTTTCACTTCCGGTGTCCAACTTTCTCCTAAATAATCACCAAAGGTTTTGAGTAGAGCATTACCGACTAGAGGATAATGCGCAGGTAACGTGCCATATTTAACGTGTCTTGCCCCCAGTCCTTTGAGAGCATCACTCAAAACATCCGGTTTACGAAGATTGTCCACAACTAGCACCAGAGAATTGAGCAACATTTTCTGTTGGTTTGCCATGTTGGTATTGGCAAATAAAGGTTTTGCTTCTGGGTAGGCGGTGAAAAGATTGTCGTAGAAACTAACAACAAAGTCATTGGCTTGAAGTTTGATTTGCTCAAAGCTTTGTTCTAGAACTTCCACTTGCAAAGGCATCACTGATAGTCCCTCATTAACGAGATTGGATATATATTAGTGACGCGACAGTTTAAATTAGTAGCTTTAATTACAATTTTTTTTCATTGATGGACTTTATGCATTATTTTTATGCCTTTTATACATAATTCCGAAAATGAGTCTCAAATCTTTTTGCTGGGTAAAGGCGGGTTAAGCTAGATTGCTTGAGTCTCGCTAACCGATAGTATTTATACAAAACCCGCCCTCTCCTACTAGCGAACGGGTCGCTGTCTTATTTTCTCGAACAACAAGCGCATCTGGTTGGAGTTACTCCATAACTCTTCAAGACCGTCAAACAGAAAATTGGTGGACGGTATTTTGCCTGCTGGCAGAATTGATAGGTGAGTTGGTAAGTCAAATTCCATTTGAGCTAGCTGCTGTTTAATCAGAGCAATCGCTTCAGGAGAGAATCCTCGATTGCTGTTGGTGAGCTGAATGATAAAGACTTTCTGTTTAGTGGATTTGGTTAGTGCATAGCTTTCTTGAATGGTTGTGATGGCAGAGTCGGCTTGTTCTTGTGGTGTTGGTAGTTGCTCCATAGAGTTGGGGTAGCTTCCCGTGCATTATTCCTGCTGCTGTTTCTTTCGTTTCAAGATAGCGTCTCGTAACCTTCTGGCTGTTTCTTCTTGAGCTTTCTGTTCCCGCTCCTTTTTCTCTTTGTCGCTCTCACTCATAAATAACCTCCTTTTTGAGGTGAAAAAAAACTTATTCACCACAAAACGAGGATTTCCGGAAAAACTCGTGATTTATCCCTGTTGAGTCTAGAATCGCCTAATTCGCCGTTGCTAGCGTTTCGATGCAAATCTAGTTTTGTTGCAACAAGCCTAATGACTCACGAGACTCTTGCCAATGTTCGGTCTTAGCACTCAGGAGTTCCCTGTTCCCGAATAAGAGCAAGAAGTCTAATGAAAACTTTACAATAACTTTACGACTTCTTTAAAGAGTTTTGTGTAATCTTGGAACATTAGATACAGTTGTAGGGTGTACTCCAATGTGAAGATGCCCAACTTAAATCCTATTATTGTTGGTTGAGGAGTGACTCAACTCTTATGGCTACACTTTTTTTGTCAGAGGAGAATACTCCAACTCCAAACCTGGCTTGGCATCAGCAAAAGGCGCTTGGACAAGGGGAGATTTTGGTAGAAACGCGATCGCACTCGGCTTGGGGTGGTGCGGTAACAGCGCATATGTACATACCCCTAGCGCGATCGCACGTTTGGCAGCAACTCACCGATTACCCCCGGTGGGTGCAATACTTTCCCGATGTCACCAAAAGTGAAATCTTGCACCAAGGTGAGGCAAAACGTTTGTATCAAGTTGCCAAGAAAGCCTTTATGTTTCTCACCGCTCAAGTCGAAATATACCTGAACGTCTTTGAGGTGCTTGGGCAACGCATTCAGTTCCGGCTAGAAAAAGGCACCTTCGCCGATTTTACGGCTGACTTGAGACTGCAAGATTGTGACAAGGGGACGTTGCTCACCTACTCGGTGCAAGCAACGCCGAACATTCCATTGCCAGCATTTTTGATTCAACAAGCGATGCATATGGAATTGCCCAAAAATATGCAGAATATGCGGCAAGTTCTCTGTAAGAGTTGAAATGAGGTGGGAGTAGCTGTCACTTGCTCTTAATTGCCGTACAACCAGCGGTGGCAGATGCTCCCTGTTGGATTTCCAGAGCGTTTCATAGAGTTTTAGTATCTATGGTTGCCGGTCAGCGTTGGACAGTTCGCGATCGCTATAGCAATGATATCTACTTGACCGAGGAGCGTTGGGAACACATTATCGACCTCGAAAATCATCCAGAAACAGACCATATCCTGTTACGTATTACTCGCCATGACAAAAAAGCAGTAAGTTTCGTTGAGTGAAGTATAGTTGATTATAAAGGGGAGATCGCGGCGGTCTAAGACACCATCTCCTATTTTTTACTCTGACAATTCAAACCCCCAAAACACTCCCAAAAACCTCACATCATATTCAACGGATCAACATCAATCGTCAAACTCACCTCCGGCGGACAAACCCCCCGCAACTCCTCCACATCCGGTAACTCCACCGCCACCTCTGCCGGAAACTTCAGCAAAATATGCCACCGATAGCGACGCGCCATCCGCATGATACCCGCAGGTGCCGGTCCCAAAATTTCATATCCCAAGCCCGCTTGACCCAACCACTCGGCTAACTCCGCCGCCGCATTTTCAACTTCCACCTCTTCCAACCCACTCAACCGTAACAAAATCAAATGTCCGTAAGGCGGATAATTTAGTACCTGCCGTTGTTCTAATTCCGCCTCAGTAAACGACTCATACTCGTGATTCTTCACCGCTTGAATCACCGGATGTTGGGGACAGTAAGTTTGCACAATGACCTGACCAGGGTCATCCCCCCGACCCGCACGACCCGCCACCTGGGTTAACGTTTGAAATGCCCGTTCTGCTGCCCGATAATCGGCTAAATGCAATAATCCATCTGCGGCAACGACCCCCACTAATGTTACCCCCGCAATATCCAACCCCTTGGTTAACATTTGCGTCCCCACCAATAGGTCAGCTTCTCCATTCGCAAATCGGGTTAGTAGCGTGCGGTGTGCGCCCTTAGTCCGGGTGGTATCGCTATCAAACCGAATGATCCGCAAATCAGGAAACTCCTTCGCCAACTCCTGTGCTACCCGTTGCGTACCACTGCCAAAAAATTTCAGATAAGGAGAACCGCATTCGGGACAATTGCGAGGGTGAACTCGTGTGTAATTGCAATAGTGACACCGTAGCAGTTGAGTCGCCCCCTCGTGAGTGTAGTGATAGGAAAGCGAAACATCACAATTCGGGCATTCCACCACATACCCGCAACTGCGACAGGAGACAAACGTACTATGCCCCCGCCGAGGGATAAATAAAATACCCTGCTGTCGCTGGTCTTGTAATTGTTGTAACCCCTCTTGCAAAGAACGGCTAAAAATTGAGCGATTCCCCTGCTGCAACTCCCGCCGCATATCCACAATTTCCACAGGGGGTAGGGGTCGGGAGTAGATACGTTCTGGTAAGGAGAGGTAGTGGGAAGGTGAGGAAGATGGGGAAGATGAGGAAGAAGTCAATTTATTCTCCCCCGCTCCCCCGCTCC
>NZ_JADEWY010000278.1 GCF_015207375.1 Coleofasciculus sp. LEGE 07092
TTTATGGGGCGGGGCTGCAACCGTACTACCGCCGAATCAACTTTGGGAGGAGGAGAAAAGGCTTTTGCAGGTACGTCGCAGATGAGTTGACAATCTGCTAGGTATTGCACTCGCACTGACAAAGCACCGAATATTTTAGAACCGGGTTGGGCGCACAAGCGTTGGGCAACTTCTTTCTGCACCAGTAGCACGATGAGATCGAAAGCGGGTGCGGCTGGGTGAGTAATGGTTCCTAGGAGCTTTTCGACAATGGGACCGGTAATATTGTAGGGGATATTGGCAACAACTTTGTTCAGGTGTTGGAAGTTGGGGAAGGACGTAAGCTGAGAGTTTAAGTCGAGGGTGAGGAAGTCGCCTTGCAGTAGTAAAAAGTTATTGACCTGACCTAGCTTTTGGGTTAAATGCTTGCACAAGTCGTGGTCAATCTCAACGGCTACCACCGATTCGACTTCAGGTAGCAATTTGCGAGTCAGAAGTCCTGTACCTGGACCTATTTCAAGGATGCGATCGCTCGGTTGCAAGTTAGCGGCGGCAACGATGCGATTGAGCGCTTTCTCGCTGCGCAGCCAGTGTTGAGCAAATTGTTTGCGGGCTTTTGGATTCATTGCCCAATTTTACCGAGGAGCGATCGCTCTGTGCTTACAAACAGTCTTGCATGAGGAAGTTTTTTATCGACTGTTGGTTCGTTTCGACGTAATCTCGGGCAAACATCGTTAGATTGGCAATATTCTCTGGGCTAGCATCGTCAATTTCAACGTTGACAATGGAGGGTTGCAGGCGCAGATAGCGCTGACACCCTCCATTGTCTATATCTGGAGCACTCATGACTTGCCGGGTGATGTAATCGTGCATATCAGAGGAGGCATCAAACAACACGTCAATTAAGCGTCCTTTCCATCCCCATTGTGTCAGTCCCCAACCCCGTGCTTCTTCCCACGGCAACGGACGATCAGAATCTCCTGTCCCAATTGAGAGTATAGACATTTCGCGAATCGGATAACCTAAGCGCAAGGCTTCAGAAAGGGCAGACGCCGAGGGATTGTTTGCCCCTACACCGCCATCAATTGCTGAATACTTGCGAGTCGGAGTTTGTAGCAAATGGGCAGGGAAATAGGTTGGGGCAGAGGAGGAACAGACACAGGCTTCCCAGAGTGGAATGTTGAAGTAATCTTCGTCTTGACGCCAGCTTTTAAAAACAATGGGTTCTCGACCTAGAGTATCGTAGGCGATAATCATCAGTTGGGGTGAAGCATAAATATCGGATAGTTTGGTTGTCCCAAACTCTTCTTGCAAAACTTCGATTAAGCCATCGTCAGGGTATAGAGGTGCTGAAACACCGTATTTAAACAGTAAGCCCAGTCGCTCGGGTGAAAAGCGGTTACTATAAGGAAAAATTCTCAACCCTTTCTCTTTATAGAGTCTAATGATTTCTTGGCTTTGGCGTCCCGTGGCTACGCCTGCTGCCAGAATTGATCCAGTTGAGGTTCCCGCAATCAGGTTGAAATAGTGGTTTAAGGGTTGATCGAGTACTCGTTCAACTTCTGCCAAGATGACTGCCGCAATAATACCGCGAATTCCGCCGCCATCTAAGCTCAAAATTCGATAAGTCATTGTACTTTTCTCAAAACTGCAAACGCCAAAGATTCTTTACAAACACTTTTGGCTAACGTATAACCTATACAGCAAAACCCACTCTAGCAACCACTACTAGAGTGAGTATAACGATTGATCAGCCGTTCGCTGCACGCTTTCGGGTAAAGCATCATAGAATTGCCAGAATCGTCGGGTTATGTTTTGTCATCCTCCCTATCTCCCCAC
>NZ_JADEWY010000055.1 GCF_015207375.1 Coleofasciculus sp. LEGE 07092
CCCGTCCCGTTAAACGGTCGAGATCGTAAATCCCCCGCAGTAGCTGCCGCAAATCCTCGCGCAGTCCCGGATTTTCTACCAACTCCTGAATCGTATCGTGTCGCGCCCGAATGCCTTTACTATCTAATAAAGGCTGCAACAACCAGCGACGCAATGCCCGACCTCCCATCGCCGTACTCGTTCTATCAATCGCCCACAGCAAAGAACCGTGAAAGGTATTATCCCGGACGGTAGCCGTAATTTCTAAGTTGCGGCGGCTTTGGTGGTCGAGAATTAAGTAATCGGCAAGGGTATAGGTGCGTAAGGTTTGGAGGGCGACATTGTTTTCTTTTTGAGTCTCTTCCAAATATTCCAATAACCCACCAGCCGCACGAACTCCCAAGGGCAAATGTTCACACCCCATCCCTTCAAGCGATCGCACTTTAAACCGTTCCAACAGTCGCTGTCTAGCTTCACCTTGACTAAAAGGGGTTTGGGGACGAAAGGCGTAGCAGAAGGAGTTGGGGAACCAATTCGGTAAATGTTCCGATTTTTCCCCCGGTCGTAGCATACTACCTACATCGGGGGCATTGGTAGGAATTAAGACTTCCGAAGGCTGCAAACGGAGTAATTCCTGAGATAACAGGTCTAAATCCGTCGATTGGGTGGTGAGAAATTCCCCGGTGGAAATATCGGCATATGCCAAACCCCAGTGATTCCCAGCAATTACCACACTAGCAAGGAAGTTGTTGCGCCTTGCCGTCAGCATCCCCTCTTCCATCAATGTGCCTGGGGTAAGGATGCGCGTCACCTCCCGCCGCACCTGTCGCCCTTCTTTGGCAGCAACCGAAGCATCTTCCACCTGGTCACAAATGACGATCGCATACCCTTTTTCTACTAGCATTGTCGAGTAGCGTTCTAGGGCGTGGTGGGGAACCCCCGTCATCGGCACTCGCCCAACTCCTTTCCCTGCATCCTTACTCGTTAAAACCAGTTCCAATTCTTCGGCTATCCGTCGGGCATCTTGAAAGAAGGTTTCGTAAAAGTCACCCACCCGATACAGCAAGATGGCATGGGGATACTGGTCTTTTAGATCAGCAAAATGCTGCATCATCGGTGTCAGCTTTTCGCGGTCTACTGTCCGATGGTCAGCATTTTCGGCAGTTACGCGCAACGCTCTCTCGGTAGCGCGAATGGAAGGAGCACCGTTGGATTGGGGAGTAGATGCGTTGGGGTATCCGCTCATGGAAAGTTTGAGAGTTGCCTGGTTCTTATCGACTTTATCCTATGGATGGGGGGATTGGTGTTAAAGGTTTATTGAGGATAACGCTCAGGTATCTAGTCATGAGGCTTTCGGGGAGCGACAATATAACAATTTGGTGAGGTTGATAGACTTAGCTGCAGAACGATTACTTGCTGCCCAAGAGGAACTCGTCCCAAAAATATTGAAAGCCCACGCTACCAATCTTGAAGAAGAGCAAACAGAAGTCCAACTCATTATCTACAGGCGCACACATTTCCCCATTGTAAAAGTATACTAGAAAAAATGAATTCTATCGTCTTTTAACTTTTCTGGACTGACAGAGAAGCCTCCGCCTGAATTAGCGGGTCTATACTGGATAAATTTCTTCTTATTTATTCTTATTTATATATAGCGCTTCCCCACCTAGTATCGCTCATTATTCTATGTCAGCGATCGCTTACCTACAACGACATCCTTACAGCACGGCAATCCTCAGTGTGGGATTGTCGCTGCTACTCATGCTGGCACTTGATCCGCTGGCAAGCATGACCAAAACCCCATTTATCCTATTTTTTGGAGCCGTTGTGGTGAGTGCTTGGCAGGGGGGAATCCGCTCTGGGTTAGTAGCCACTGGATTGGCTGTACTCATCAGCAATTACTTTTTCCTGGAACCTAGGTATTTTCCCTCCCTTGACCCATCCAGTGGAGTGCGGCAGGCGGTATTTGTCTTAGAGTGCATTTTGATTAGTATTCTCTGTGGCTCCCTTCGTACCACGAATCAGCGGCTGGATCGCAACCTCTTGAAATTGCAAGCCAGTGAAGAATCCCTGCGAACGGCTAACCAAAGCATCACAGACATCTTGGAAAGTATTACCGATGGGTTCTTTACCCTTGATCGCCAGTGGCGGTTTGCCTATGTTAACACTCAAGCCGAGAAAATATTGGGACTCTCGCCCGATACCTTACTGGGACAATCGGTTTGGGAAAAATTTCCTCAAGTCAAAGGCACTATTTTTGAAAATAATATTTACCATGCCGTCAACACCCAAGCCCCTGTAGTGTTTGAATTCTATGGGATCATCAATCTAGAGCAGTGGTTTGAGGTGCATATCAATCCTCTGTCTGATGGATTGGCTGTTTACTTTCACGATGTGAGCGAACGGAAAGAGGCTGAGGACGCTTTGCGGTTGAGTGAGAACCGCTATCGTACCCTTGCCAATGCCGTATCTCAACTGATGTGGATGAATGATGCCGAGGGTAACATTCAGTTTTTTAATCAACGTTGGCAGGAGTATACAGGTATCGCCGATTTAGAGTTGGGTGTTGGCTTGTGGGACAATGTGATTTACCCGGATGATTTTCAGCCGACTCTAGAAAAGCGATCGCGTGCCATTCAAGCGGGTGAAGCTTACGAAGTGGAATGCCGTCTCAAGGGATTTGATGAAACCTACCGTTGGCATCTGGCTCGAATTGTACCCCTCAAAGATGAAAACGGGCAGGTGATCCAGTGGTACGGCACGGCGATGGATATTCATGAGGTGAAGCAAACAGAAGCCGCTTTGCGAGAAAGTGAGGCAATGGCTAGAGCACGCGCCGAAGAATTGGAAATCTTTATGGAAGCAGTTCCAGCGGCGGTTTGGATTGCCCATGATCCCCAATGTCAACAGATAACGGCAAATCGGGCAGCTTATCAATTGGTGGAGCTACCCCTGGGCGCAGTAGCAACCGCAACGCCAGCCGATGAAGTATACCCCTTCCCGTTCAAAATTCACAAAAATGGGCAGGATATTCCCCTGCATGACTTACCCATGCAGAAAGCCGGACGAACCGGACAGGATATCGAAGACGAATTCGATTTTGTCTTTGACAATGGTAAAATTCGCTCCATTTGGGGACGGGCGGTTCCCCTACATGGCGATAATGGTGAGGTGCGTGGGGTGATTGGCGCTTTTCTCGATATCAGCGAACGCAAACAAGCCGAAGTTGCCCTGCGGGAGAGTGAGGAGCGATTCCGTACTCTAGCCGATAACATCGCTCAGTTTGCTTGGATGGCAGACGAAAAAGGGTGGATTTTCTGGTATAATTACCGCTGGTTCGACTACACGGGCACAACCTTAGCAGAGATGGCAGGCTGGGGCTGGCAGAAGGTGCATCACCCAGACCATGTTGAGCGTGTGGTGGAAAAATTTCGGACTTGTGTTGAAATGGGCGAAACCTGGGAGGATACGTTTCCTCTGCGGGGTAAGGATGGGCAGTATCGCTGGTTTCTCTCCCGAGCCATTTCTGTGCGTGATGAAACGGGCAAGGTGTTACGCTGGTTTGGCACCAATACGGACATCACCGATCGCCTGGAAGCCGAACAAGAGCGAGAGCGATTCTTAGAGCGAGAGCGAGCAGCACGGAAGGAAGCAGAAACTGCCAATCGCCTTAAAGATGAATTTTTAGCGGTATTGTCTCATGAGTTGCGATCGCCCCTCAACCCCATTCTTGGTTGGTCGAAATTGCTTCGCACTGGCAAGTTAGATGCTGCAAAAACGGCTAAAGCTTTAGAAACCATCGAGCGTAATGCCAAACTGCAAACTCAACTCATTGAAGATTTGTTGGATGTTTCCCGCATCCTCCAAGGTAAACTCAGCCTCAATATGGCTCCGGTTAACTTGGCACTAACCATTGAAGGGGCACTAGAAACGGTGCGTTTAGCCGCACAAGCTAAGTCAATTCAAATCCAGATGGTGTTTGACCCAACAATTGGGAAGGTTTTGGGAGATTCGGCTCGCCTCCAGCAAGTGGTATGGAACTTACTGTCCAATGCCGTGAAATTTACGCCTGAAGGAGGACAGGTAGACATCCAGCTAGAGCGTGCAGGTTCACAGGCTCAAATCCAAGTCCGTGACACTGGCAAAGGCATTCCTCAAGATTTCTTAGTTCATGTCTTTGAGTACTTCCGTCAGGCAGATTCTACCACAACCCGGAAGTTTGGCGGACTGGGGTTAGGATTGGCAATTGTCCGCCATTTGGTGGAATTACATGGCGGAACCGTTGAAGCAGATAGCCCAGGAGAAGGACAGGGAGCCACGTTTACTGTCCGACTCCCCTTGATGCGAGTTCCATCGGAAACACCCCAAGACAACCCACCAGGGACTTCGGTTGCTCATCTAACTGGGTTGCGAATTCTGGTTGTAGACGATGAGCCGGATGTCCGGGAGCTGGTGGCGTTCATTCTGGAAGAAGCTGGGGCAACGGTGAGCGTGGCTACCTCTGCAATGGAAGCTTTGAACCTGATAGAACAGTCTTTGCCGGATGTATTAGTTTGCGACATCGGGATGCCTAAGATGGACGGCTATATGTTCATGCGCCAGCTTAGAACTTTATCTCCCGAACAAGGAGGACAAATTGTAGCGATCGCACTCACCGCCTATGCTGGAGAACATGACCAACAACAGGCTTTAGCGGCTGGGTTTCAACAGCATCTTTCCAAGCCCGTTGAACCCGAAGAGTTAGTCAGAGCAATTGCCGCTTTGATGAATCAGTGAACCTCATCCCCTTCCAATACTGCTCGGATAAGCTTTGAGCAGAAGGGCAGGTAGGTTGGGTTTCGACTTCGCTCAACCCAACCTACAATTTTTCTTAACCGAGCAGTATTGCATCCCCTTCTTTGGCGGCAAGCCGAGGCAACATCTCCAGTCAAAAGTTGGAGTGAAGCGTAGATACCCAACTACAAGCGAGAAGTCGGGTATCTGGTCGCGCAACACTCTTTATTCAGGCTCTCCCGCCCGATGATTATCTGAAGTTATAGCCGACGCCCAGCAACAACCCTACAGCCGGATTGTCGAACAGCGATGCACTTAAAGAAGCCGTTGCCGTAATTTGCTCGTTTAGCGGTAAGTCTACACCTCCCGTAGCCAGGAAATCAACGGAACTGTCATCCCCTGTAGAGATTGCTATCCCAGCTCCGATGTAAGGAGCTATCCTAAATCCAGTGTCTTCCGTCAGATCTGCGGTGACATCAGTGACAGCAGGAACAAAATCGAGCGTCACAGGTATCAGAATGGTCGGCTCATCCTCAATTAAGACCGAGGGGCGGACTGATATATTGCTCGTCAGACCAATTTTGCTGAATACAGCGAAGCTAGTTTCACCAAGAGCGGTATCTCCATCTCCGAGTCCGATATTGCCACCAACTCCGATGTAGCTGGAACCAGAACGAGTTGCCCGACCTGGATCAATATCTGTCGTGTCGATGTCGAATGGTTCTGCAGGAGGCACGGTTTCTTGAGCAAGGTTTTGGGTGGTAGTGTCTGGGAGTGTCTTGCCTGTATCAGTAGTTAAGTTTAGCTCTGATATAGTGACACGGAAGGCAGTTTCGTCTATCGGAGTTGCCGTTGCTTCTACTATTTCCTCTGCGGATATAACTGTCGCGGAAGTAGGCGTTAAGGTACTGGCTGATAGAGATGTTAGGGTAGCCTCATCGGTAATACTAAGTACTGGAGCTGTATCTGTTGCTAGAGTTGATTCAACTTCCGTTGAAGGTAGTTTCAAGCTCTCAGCACTGGTCGAAACATCCTGCCACTCGTATTGCGAATCCAGACTAGAGGACTCCACCGTTTCAGCTCGAACTGACGGCATACCGAAAACAATCATCAAAGCAGCAGTACTTAACAAGGAACACGTTAGTCTGAGATCGAAACTATTCACATCTACACCTTCTGGATAAAAAACTTGTTTCAGAACGCGCTATTGAAACTTCCTGGCATCTTTAACGACATTTTTGGAAGAATTTAGCACGATTCATTCGTTTTAGCTAGATGAAGCTTAACGATGATAACCTAGGTTAACCTCTACCCAAAGGAAAGTTTGATATCCTCCTGAAGATTGATTGAGTATTTCAGAGAGATCACTATCCTGGATAGGCATAGGTAGATTTAAGGTTGGATTACTGCTGACTACAGGCTTAACTCGACTATAAAAATCTGTCATAGTTCACGTTGCCAGCCTCTAATTAAAGTTAAAGTTACAGATGAAGCGTTCTGCTTGTCTCATTTTCAATCCCGTTGCCGGAAAGAGGAACCCCGATCAAGATTTGTGTAAAATTCAGGCACTATTGGAGCCAGAGTTTAATCTCGATATTTGGTTAACTACCAAAGAAGTTGATGCCGCTCAACTGACCCGTAAAGCGATCGCTCAGAAAGCTTCTACTATCATTGTGTCTGGCGGTGATGGCACTGTATCGGAGGCGGCTGGAGAATTAATAAAAACGAATATTCCCCTAGGAGTCATTCCAGGCGGTACAGCGAATGCCTTAGCTTTAGCATTGGAAATTCCTAACACCATTGAGGAAGCGTGTCAGACGATTCTAGAAGGGGAAACACGGACAATTGATATCAGTCGATGCAATAAGAAGCCAATGGTGCTGCTAGCAGGGGTTGGATTTGAGGCTGAAGTAGTCGAAAAGGCAAACCGAGACATAAAAAACCAATTTGGCTCGTTAGCTTACTTTTTGGCGGGATTTCAACAATTGTCAGAATTCGAGACATTTGAGGCGAAGATTGAAGCGGACGAAGAAATTATTACGGTGACGGCAGCAGCAGTTACGGTAGCGAACATAGCACCGCCGACATCATTTCTCGCTCACGGAGGGGCAGAGATGGTTTTCGATGATGGGTTGCTCGATTTAACCATTGTTGCTCCCCAAGATCAGCTTAGTGCGATCGCAGCATCTTACCAGTTAATACAGTCAGCATTTCAAAGGAAAAGCGGTGAGTATGAGGATATAGGATACCTACAAGCTCGACGCATTAAAGTAACAGCACATCCTCCTCAGAAAGTTGTCTTGGATGGAGAAGTGACTGACACAACACCCATTGAAGTGGAATGTATTCCGGGTGGTTTGACTGTATTTGTCCCGATGTCAGAAAAAGAAAAAGTTCTTAAAAAATTGGAAAAATTTACCGAAGGGGAATTAACGGTTAAGCCAAAGCGGTAGAAAAGAAGTCAGAATTTCAATGAACTCTTAATCTAAACTTGTTCTTTCACCCAAGCTCTAAACGCCTTCATTGTTTTGTTTCTCCCTAAACTCCGACACTGGTTGAGATAGCGGGGAATCACCTGAATCAGGGGTAAGTTGGGAAAAATATGACTCGATTCACACTGGACATACTCCCCTTCTCTCAGCACGTTAATTTGTAACTTTCCCTTGTCAAATCGCCACAGTTGAGAAACTTTCAGCGCTTCATAGATGCTCGGATGAGTGCGAGACGTTACATCAATTTCTAGTGCTAAATCGGGAGGTGGATCTACGGTTAAATCCAGCCGATTTTTACCACGCACTGCTGCCTCATTTTGAATGTAAAAACAGTCATCAGGTTCTATCCCTTTGACCATTTCTTTATTTTTGAACGTGGTTGAACCGAGGTGCCAAAACTCAATATCTAATTCTTCTAAAAGGATTTTGACCAAATCTCAAATTATCCCGATTAACCTTGGGTAGGGCAGGCAAGATGCCTACCCTAGCACCAATCTCACCTATTACCTATTACCACTTTCCGACAGAAGAGTACCGAAAAACACACCATAACTGGCAATTTCGATGGTGTGGTCATATTGTCGGCTCACAAAATCTGTCTCGTCGGCTGCCACACAGTTTGGATAAGCTGACAAGTTATAGTGAACAGCAATCGGACTTAAATTAAACAAGCACAACAGGTGTTGTTCGTCGCATTTTCGGGTAAAACCGACTAGGGGTTCCGGTGTATCCACTAAGGTTAGGTTGCCTTTAAGTAAGGCGGGCTGTTTTTTACGCCAGTCCATCAAGCGGCGATACTTATTCAACAGCGACATAGGTTCATGTTCCTGCTGATCAACTGCGTGGGGCAGATGTTCATCTGGAATGGGTAGCCACGATTCTACAGCTTTGGTAAACCCGGCGTTATGAGCATCTTGCTGCCAAGGCATGGGCGTGCGAGCACCATCTCTGCCAAGAATATCAGGATAACCTTTTATGCCAAAGGGGTCTTGCATCTTTTCAAAGGGAATGGTTGCCTCAGTTAGACCCAGTTCATCACCTTGATAAATGCAGCAACTACCCCGCAACGAAAGCAGCAATGCGGCAAACATATGGTCAAAGGCTTCGTGGGTGAATTCATCGTCAATGAGAAACTTGCGCCAGCGACTTTTGAGGCGGGGGAAATCATGGGTACCGCCAGTCCAGCAGATGATGCCCTCTTGAAAATAGGTTTCAACTCGCTCGATCATCTCGCGCAGTCGGTCGCAGGTCAAGGGCGAATCGTGCATCAAGGCTGAGTTGTAAGCCATGTGCAGGCGATTTTCTCCCCGAACGTATTCGCTGGACGTGAGGATAGTATCTTCAGCACTGCTAATTTCTGCCAGGGTAGTCCTGCCTGGATACTCATCCATCAATTTCCGAATGGGTTCTAGGATTTCGATATTTTCCGGTTGGCAGAAATTGTATTTATTCCAGTTCGAGAAAAAAGGGTCATTAGCACCTGCACCAGCCGGTCGCGGCATATCTTTGGGTCGTGGTGGATTATCCCGTAGTTGGCGATCGTACATGAAAAAGTTGACCACATCTAGTCGGAAACCATCGACACCCATATCCAGCCAAAACCGACCCACGTCTAGAATGGCTTCCACGACTTCCGGGTTGTACCAGTTGAGGTCAGGTTGTTCGATTAAGAAACTGTGCAAGTAGTACTGTTGCCGTTGGGCGTCCCATGTCCAAGCACTGCCGCCAAAGGTTGCTAGCCAGTTGTTGGGTGGTGTGCCATCGTCTTTGGGGTCTGCCCAAACATACCAGTCTGCTTTAGGATTATCCCGACTGCTGCGACTCTCTTGAAACCAGGAATGCTGGTCAGAGGTATGGTTCCACACCTGATCGATGAGAACTTTTAAACCGCGATCGTGAGCTTCCTTAAGCAGGTCTTTGAAATTCTCCATCGTGCCGAACATTGGCTCGATCGCACAATAGTCAGAGATATCATAGCCAAAATCCTTCATCGGGGATTTGAAAAACGGCGAAATCCAAACCGCATCAACCCCCAAGGAGGCGATGTAATCAAGCTTCTGGAGGATACCGTTGAGATCACCAATTCCATCTCCGCTACTGTCCATAAAGCTGCGGGGATACACCTGATAAATAACGGCACTGCGCCACCAATTGTTTGATTTTTGATTTAGACTGCGCGTTTTGGACTGTAGATTGAGAGTTGACTGAGCTGACATAGGCTAGAAAAATTCTTCAACTTCCAGCTTATGTCGGAGGTAGATTGCCAAAAAACACACCATAGGCAGGAATTTTCAGGGTATCTCCCTGCCTATCTGCGGAAAAATCAGAACCTTTTGCCTTGGACTCATCTTAGTACGATAGAATCACCAAGCAGAATTTCGCACAATCAGATTGAGGGGTAAGAAATTCTGATGAATTTCTGTTACACTTTAGAACTAAACTCTAAGGTTTGCTGTAAGCTATTCTGTAAAGTTAGTTACAAGTTTAAGAACCGCTACCACTGGTTAGCACACTTAACACCCAATGCAAATAGCTTTGGGTGCAAACTGGTTAAAATTCATGAATTTCAACTTCAGCCAATGCGATCGCGCAACTGGTGAAAAGTAGGCAGATAAAAATAATGCTGCCTTCGATGTGATGTGAGGATTGTTCAACTGAATAAATATCGCGGCTAAATTGCGTTCATGCCTTCAAATCGCACGGCAACCGCAGGCTAGACGGAATTGATAGCCGCAACTCTTTGAGAATTTAGGAACGGTTTAGATATGAAAACCCAAGAACTTTTGAATCGATATGCTGCTAGAGAGTTAGATTTTCAGGAAGCGAGTTTGGCAGGGATTAATCTAAAAGGTGTTAACTTGAGCAGAGCTGACCTAAGTCGTACTGACCTAAGTCGTACTGATTTAAGTGGTGCTGACTTGAGTGGCACATCTTTCCATCAAGCTAACTTAACCAACGCTGACTTGATTCGCGCTGACTTAACTGGGGCAAACTTGACAGAAGTCAACCTGATTGGTGCTGACTTAACTGGAGCTAATCTCAGTGGTGTTGACTTGAGTCGAGCTGATTTGCGCTGCGCCAACCTGCACCAAGCGAACCTAACTAGCGCGAACTTAACAAATGCTGACTTGGGAGGAGCTGACTTAAGTGGGGCTGCTCTAAAGAATGCTTGCTTAAATGGGGCTTCTTTGAGTGGTGCTGACTTGGTTGGTGCTGACTTGAGCGGAACCAATCTAACAGACAGCGAACTGGATGGAGAAACGAAGTGTTGCGGCGTCTCACATCACTGGGTAAGTTGGCACGGCGATTGTCTGGAATAAAAACTCCAAATCTACCTTAAATAGGATGATGATTTTTCCCCTGTTACTTTGGCTTCAATCTAAAGGTCAGAGTTCAGGGGACTATTATTTTTATTTTGAATAAGCATAAACTAAGCCTAGAACCGTCTTTTTAGGAAACCCCAAGCGTGAGAGATCGCCGGGACAAATAGAAGGACTAGACATTAATTAGCATATCACAAGTTAGCGATCGCGAGAAACTCTTGCCCAGAGATATCGCAACGGAGTGATTCTGTTAAAGAAGACATTCGTGGGCGGCTTAGGGCTTTGGAAGCAAGGCATTTTAACTTTGCTTAAAATTATCTTGTGCCTGTAATTCTTCCCAAGCCCCAAACCTATAGCTAGCATGAAACTACCCAAGCGACTCTGGCAAGTGTCTCCCTTACTCATCTCTCTAATCGGCGGTATTCTGATGGGACTCACCCCGTCACCTGTAGAAGCTTGGTTCCTCGGGTGGATAGCGCTGGCTCCCCTGTGGATTGCGGTTTCACTCCTGTACGGGCAAGATACCTCCACGGGCGGGACTTCTGGTAATGCAAAATCCCTAATCACTACCCTCTGTCAAGCTGCTAGGTATGGTTTAGTGTGGGGAATCGGCTATCACGGTTTATCACTATCTTGGATTACCGGCGTTCATCCCATGGATTGGATGGGAGTGCCGTGGTTGGCGAGTATTGCGATCGCTTTTTTTTGTTGGGCATTCATCACCCTTTGGGGAGCTATCTTAGTCGCTCTCTGGGCAGCAGGGATGACGTTGTTAAATTCAAAATGGCTATACCCCTCTACCCTCACAACATTCAGAATTTTGACTCGCGTCCTCGTGGGTACGGCTTTGTGGTGTAGCTTAGAGTCGCTGTGGAGCGCGGGTTCCCTGTGGTGGACTTCCCTATCCTATACCCAGAGTCCCCATAATCTAGTCATTTTACACCTGGGTCAGCTATCGGGTCCAACAACCGTTACCGCTGCAATTGTGGCAGTCAATGGGTTGATTGCGGAAGCGGGGATTCGCTATCTCTACAGTAAGCCTTCAAAAGTCGGTTTTTTCAATGTCCAATCACCCCTCATCTACTTAGGTTTGGCGGCTGGGTTGTTCGTTGTCTTGCACCTTATTGGTTTTGGACTCTACAGCCGCCCTTTAATACAGCCAACCCAAGCCGCACTGAAGGTAGGGATTATTCAGGGAAACATTCCCAACCGCATCAAACTTTATCCGGCGGGTTGGCAAAAGGCGATTGAAGGCTACACTACAGGCTACAAAACCTTGGCAGATGAGGGAGTTGAAGCGGTGCTGACACCGGAAACCGCTTTGCCTTTTTTGTGGAAAGAGCAGGTTCGACTGCGCAGTTCTTTCTATTCAGCCATTTTAGACAAAGGTGTTCTGGCTTGGGTGGGAGCGTTTGGAGAAAAAGGAGAGAGTCTGACTAATAGCCTATTTACTGTTACGGGTACGGGAGAAACAGTCAGTCACTATAACAAAGTGAAATTAGTACCCTTGGGGGAATACATTCCCTTTGAACAAGCGTTGGGCAAGTTAATTAACCGCCTTTCTCCTTTAGATGCCCACTTAGCTGCCGGTCAGCCTAATCAAACCTTTGATACACCTTTTGGGCAAGCGATCGCAAGTATCTGCTACGAATCCGCCTTTGCCAAGCATTTCCGGCGTCAGACAGCACAAGGCGGTGAGTTTATCCTGAGTGCATCTAATAATGCCCATTACAGTAAGACTATGCCAGCCCAGCACCATGCACAAGATGTGATGCGGGCGATTGAAAGCGATCGCTGGGCAGTTCGAGCTACGAATACGGGTTATTCTGGCATTGTAAATCCTCACGGCAGAACCCTATGGTTATCGGGGATTAACACCTATGAGATTCATGCTGATACGATTTATCGGCGACAAACGCGGACACTTTATGTGCGTTGGGGAGATTGGCTAACTCCTGTTTTATTGGGGTTGGCGGCTGTAGCGTTAACCGCTCAGATCAAGTCTAGTTAAATAGTTACACTTGGGTAGAAACAAGGCAGATGGCAGATAAAAAAGCGGTTGTCAAAAAATCTTGTAAAGGCGAACGGTGAGTCAATTTGGCTCGTGAAACGAAGAATCCCACGTCTTTTTAAGCGTGGGAGTGTCAAGATAGGTGGCTTAGTTTAATAAAGGCGCTATCCTCAGACAGACTTTTAGATCAACCTAATCCTCTCTATAGTCAATGTTTCTCAAGTTAAGGTCTTGAATCGGTCTGGCATTGACTTGATAAAGGTCTGTAAATGAATCAATCTGTGCTTGAGATGCTGTAATTGGATTCTTTAAAACAATCCACTTGACTCCTTCACTACAAGGTGGCGTTGTTAGAGAACCGTTATAGGTGAAATAGGACTTGTTAGGTGGGAGAAAATTATTAGCATTGATAGTACCAGTTGCCATAGTGCTTCCTTCCTGTAGGGGCATATTAGCCAAAACAGTCTGTAGCTCACTATTACTACTACCTGGTTCGATAAAGACGCCAACCACTGCCAATTTACCTTGATCATCTTGGTGAACCAAGTGTAGCTCTTTTGCCGCTGCTTCGTCGTTTAACCAGTGTTCGCTAGGAGTATGGAAGTGAAACTGAACTAACCGATACGTTTTCCCTGCAATTGTCATGGTGCTGTTTGATGGGAACGGGTAATTCACTTGAATTGTGTGACCGTTATTTTGAATCAGAGGATTAGTTATCGGTTGATAATTAAACGTAATGTTACCAGAAAATAGGAGACCACCAAGATCAAGAAGCGATTCTTTTAGATTGATAGGAGATTGCTTTGTTCCACTTTCACAAACTGCCCAGCTTGGGTCTAATTCATGCCACCTTGTTGGATTATTACTACCTCCATAAGTAAAGTCCGGTGAGGCCTGTGAGGATTTAATGTCCGACAGTAGTCCGAGAGGAATAGCCGAAACACAAGCCACAACTGAAGCAAAAATTCCAGTCAAAGCGACGGGTAGTTTATTGGGGGTCAACTTCATGATATTTTAGCCAGCTAATGGGTGAAAAATAGAGGACAAAAAATTTTTAAGCAAATCTTAATATTTATTATAGATTCATTCGTTACAAAAATAAATATTTTTTCCATAGATAATAACTATGGTTCCCATAGATTTATGCATGGGTGAGCCATCAGAGACAAGCTCATCAGCTCAAACCCATCAAAACCATTGCATCTCTATCAGCAAAAATGTACGGCGACTTACCCAGCTTCCCCAGCTCTCTGCGCTCACCTCAGCCCTTATTCAGCAAGCCGGAACTACTAGTGGGTTATTCCTGCGGCGCGGCACTAGCAGATGGCACACCCTGACAAGCCAGGAAGGTTAACCCAGAACTGTAGGGGGTAACGCTGGGAGTTTGGGCAACTAGCATGACTGTCCCATCCGGCTTTTTTACCCATCCTTGCGCTTCCACGATTTGCCGCATGGGAGGAATAGCCGAATTAGGCAGGATGAATGATGAATGATTGGGTGGGTGTTCATCATTCGATAAGGTGCTTTCATCATTGAGTAAGCGCCAATCTTGCCAGAGTATCTCGCTATTGAGCAATTCGTTCGGGTTGGATGGCAAACCGCCGCGCCCGGTAATCACAAATTCACCGAGTTGGCTAGTAGTACCAACTTTATCGGCTGAACAGTTTTGGGCAACTAAGCGAGTGGCATCCACTAAATTGGTGGGTAAGTTAATTAAGCCGCTAGTGGGATCAACCTCTGGATTGTTGATTTCCACTACACCATCGACACCAAACTCAGAACTAGCGGTGATGTCACTCAAAGGGGTGAGGCGATCGCGAAATTCTAGCCCTAAAATACCCTGAGTGGTAATTTTAATCGTCCCCCCTCGACCCTCAAAAGCATTGGCGGTGATATCACTATTTTCTGCTGGAATAGCAAAGATGAAGGGAGCATTTATGGTGATATTACCGCCATCACCACCTGCTTGAGCCGTTCCTGCGGTGGTAGAGATCTTACTACCGTGGCGCAACACCAATAAACTCTGTACCTGTAGGTTAATATCGCCACCCGTATTGCTGGCTGTTTCTGCTGAGATAAAGGCTTGATTTTCCAGGGACAAAGAGCCAGCTTGGAGTTCAATATTACCGCCTGTCCCCGTGCCTTGGCTATCTACCGCAATTCCTGCACCATCCTGAATCGTTACAATTCTAGGATCAACAAAAATACTGCCACCATTACCCGTTGAACCCGGAGTGGTGTTGGCAAATAGTCCACTGCCTGCCCCGGATAGGTTGATGTTATCTTGAATAATCAGGGTGATATCCCCAGCGTTTTGACTACCTGCCGTTGTGGTACGGAGTTGCCCCCCATTAGCCACCTTGAAGGTATTCCCCCTCACACTAATGCTGCCACCCCAACCCCCCGCCGTTTCTGTCGTTGCTGCTGATATTTGGGAACCATTTTGAATCGTTATTTGGTCAGTTGTCAGGTTAATGCTACCAGCATTTCCTTCTCCCGCAGTACTAGCACTGATTTGAGCGTTATTGTTGAGGGAAAGTATCCGGGTTTGAAGTTCAATTTTACCTCCTTCACCCATTGCTCCAGCGTTTACTGCCGTTGAGATGGAACTATTATCTAGGACAATAGCCTCAGCATCCTGCACTAAAATACTGCCTGCGTCCCCAGTACCGGAAGTACTGGCATTGATTTGAGCATTATTTCTTAGGAGCACCGAACCCGATTGAATTGCAATGTCACTCGGTTGAGTGGCGACTGCTCCCTGATTCACTGCTGTTGAGATGGAACTATTATCTAGGGAAACTGACTCAGCATCTTGCACTAAAATACTGCCTGCATCCCCCTCTCCAGAAGTCGCGGCTGAAATTTGAGCATTATTGAGGGAAAGCGATCGCGTTTGCAGTATGATTTCCTCAGAGTTCCCCACTGCTCCTGCTTCTACCGCCGTGCTAATTTGACTGTCATTCGCTAAGGATAGTGCCTGTTGTGCCTGCACAACTATCTGTCCAGTATTTCCCTGTGCTGAGGTAGAGGCATTGATTTGAGAGTTACTATCGAGGGAAACTACGTCAGCATTCTGTACCAAAATATCGCCGGCATTCCCTTGTCCTGCTGTACTGGCAGTAATTTGAGCGTTATTATTCAGGGAAAGTGTCCCAGTTTGAAGCTCAATTTTACCTCCTTCGCCCATTGCTCCAGCGTTTACTGCCGTTGAGATGGAACTATTATCTAGGGAAACTAAGTCAGCATTCTCGACTAAAATCCTGCCTGCATCCCCAGTACCCGAAGTACTGGCATTAATTTGAGCGTTATTGGTGAGGGAAATAGAACCCGATTGAATTTCAATGTTACTCGGTTGAGTCGATACTGCTCCCTGATTTACTGCTGTTGAGATAGAACTGTTATCTAGGGAAACCGAGTCAGCATCTTGTACCAAAATACTCCCAGCACTTCCCTCTCCAGAAGTACTCGCACTCAAAAACGCGCCATTGTTCAGGGTAAGTGTGCCGGTTTGAAGTTCAATCTTACCCCCTTCTCCCGTCGCCCCAGCATTTACTGCTGTTGAGATAGAACTATTATCCAGGGAAACCGAGTCAGCATCTTGCACTAAAATATCACCTGCATTCCCTTCCCTTGAGGTGCTGGCAATGAGTTTAGCTTCATTGTCTAAGAAAAGTGAGCGGGAATCTACAACGATATTGCCAGCATCTCCTTCTCCCAAGGTACTGGCATCTAAAAATGCTCCATTCGTTAGGGTAAGTTCCCCCGTCCCAATGATAATATCACCCCCATTACCATCGGCGTTCGTTTCCACACGACTGAAAACTCCGGCACCGTTATCCAACGAGACTAATTCCCTTGCTTGAACAGTTACATCTCCAGCATCCCCAGTTGCTGAAGTACTCGAATCTAAAAACGCATTATTCGTCAGATACAATTGGGGTGCTGTAATATCAATAGTCCCTCCCTTCCCTCCTCCCAGAGTGCGGCTTTGGACAGTGCCACCATCAAAGGACACCCTATCCCTAGCTTCAATCACTACATCTCCTCCATCACCCTGTCCCAGAGTCAAGGAATCTAGCTTAGTATTCGTCAAAGAGACTACTGATGCAGTGATATCAACGTCACCACCTCTACCCTGTCCCTGAGTTTCGCTGAAAATACCCCCGCCCTCTAAGGAAACGGTATCATTAACAGCAATACTCACATTGCCTGCATTTGCGTTGCCAATACTCCGGGTAGACAGTGCTGCCTCGGTAGCGAAGAACGAATTAGCTGTAATTGTAATATCTCCCCCAGTTGTGCTGGAGTCAGACCCAAAGTTCCGACTAGAGAGGTTCTCTTCGATATAGATATTACCCTCAAGAGTGAGGGTAATCGTTCCGCTCAATAAGCCATCAGAAATAATGGGAGCTTGAATCCTAATATCCCCCTCTGCCAGCAACGTGATATCACCCCCATTACCATCGGTTAGCCCAAAAAAAGGAGAGGTATCAATGGCAGAGGTAATAAACTCTCCACCACTACCGCCATTGAGGGTAATGCTACTGCCTGCATCGATAATCGCCGCACCACCCCCATTAAGATCTCTAGTGTCAATTGAGTCAACGGTAATACCATTGGGGGTAGGTAGAGATAGGTTGGGCAAGAACTGATTGGTTAAAAAGACAATTCCCCCATTACCTGTATTCAGATCAAAAACCACGATATCGCCAATCGTAATATCAGCACTCGTTGCTGTTGCAGAAGGGGGTGGGGCAATCCCGATGCCTGTAGTTCCAGGAAAATTTGGTAGTAAAGACCAATCAATTCCCGCCCGCACATCTAATGTGGCAGTATTGCTGCCATCAATCGTGAGGGGTGTTCCATCCGATAACGTCACATTCGCCAAACTCGCCAGGAAGGGGTCTGGGTTAGCCGGATTAATTGTATTTGCCCCTGCATCCGTCGTTTCGATAAAAATACTGCCTAGGGTAACGCTACCACCCGCCAAAATATGGAGTGAAGCGCCAAAAAATTCTGCTAAAGTCACATCTCCTGTTGCCAGAATAATCGGGTCTTTGGGGCTAAACAAACTCCCCGGACTGCCATCTAGGGTTTCCACTCGAAAATTTCCACCACTCGAGTAATGAGCATCGCCTCCTATCCTATTGGCAGAACGCAGTACCATATCCCCACCCGAAAAGAAGCCGCTATCAGGATGATTCCAGGCAACAATATCCAGCGTTTGATTCCCCTGAATCAACAACTGACCTCCGGCGGATGCGATAAAGGGATGAGTTGCCCTATCACGCACCTGCACCGTATCCTCGGCTTGCAGTGTTAAATCTCCCCCAGCAACTAGCTGACCTTGTAAGTCAAGAGTGTCAGCAGCTAGGGTTAAATTTTCACCCACTGTTAAATTACCAGAATTAGTCAGGGTAGCCTTGGGTTGCTGTGACCCGTATTGCAACCCGATGGGAACATTAATGGTGAGTAAGGGTGGTGCTTGAGGATGGGTAGCACTAAACTCACTGCCATCTGGAAACGTGAAACGATTTGCGGTGCTGGCTGTAAATGAACCCCTAATATCTAATTGAGCGTTGGGTCCAAAGATAATCCCATTGGGATTAAGCAAAAATAAGTTGGCATTACCCAATACCCCGAGAGTTCCCAGAATATTGGACTGATTGCTGCCAGTTACTCGACTGAAAATCGTCTCAATTGCCGTAGGATTGACAAAATAAACCCGTTGCCCATCTCCAATATTGAACTCGGAGAAGCTGTGGAACAAATTCACGCCGCGAATTGCCCCCCCTTCAATCAAGTCGGCTGGCAACCCCTGAATATTACCATTGGGATTCATTACCGAACCTTCAACCCCCAAGGTGCTATCGGGCACAATTTGGGTTAACGCCCTGTCTGCCAGCGAGAGGGTTAAGCTAATCGCTGTCACAAGACTGACCAAACTTGATAACCGTTGGTCAACTCTCTGATTGCAAGTCATTTGAGGTTAAGAATGAATTCTATTATTATCGGTGATCGCCACCTGTACAGGTCTTATTTTTTATTAAGATTGGTGTCAATCTTAGCAGGGGAGAGTCACTCTCATCAGTTTAGCCTTGGGGGGTACACATCGGTCAAATAACCAAGTCTTCTTCTTTACAATTCCTTCATAAAAATTTAATCAAAAAATAAGGGCTAATTCCTTGTCAATCAAGACTTGTGGCTGATTATTCAGTGAAACGAGGAAAACAGATAAGTTTGTTTTTTTAATGAAGTTCCAGAAATCCCTTGTTTTGCTGCTTAAGGGTAAGCTAATCTGAACATCATAAGTAACAGCACCGAGTTAACCCTAAGGTTTCCTCTTAGTTAGCTGTTACTATCAATAAATTTTCTCTGAAAAAACCATAACCTTCGATATAAAGAGATAGCTTTTTGTTGATCATACCCAAGAAAAAGCTAGTTTTAAGGCACTCAAAAATTCAATACTATTGACTAACCAGGAGACAAATGATTAAACTGAAACATTTATTTCAATTAGCAGGCGCGGGACTAGCCCTGGGGATGTTCTGTAACCCTAGTCCTGCCAAAGCCCTCACCCTTTCCTTGGGAGGGACTACGATAACGAACAACCTCCAAGATAATCAAGCCGGAGACATTAATTCCACTTCAAATATTATTGACTTTAGATTTACTAATCAACCCGTTACCGATAGCTCTGGTAATACTGCAACCGTTAGCGGTTTTTTGCGGGCGCTTTGGGGGAGCGGGGCGCTCGTTGATGAAACGGGTCAACAATTAGGGGGTGTACTATTAACCCTCAGAGAGTATGAAGTAACAGCCGCTACCACCAATACCAGCTCCTTTAATATTAATGACTTAATTCTATTTTCTCATGATTTTACTTACAGTTTTTCGGGGAGACGGGGGGCACCGAGTCAGGTAACTGCCTATCAGCAGCTCACGGGGGAATTTAGAAGTAATAGTACGAATAATGTAGCGAGTACAAATCAGGTGAGCTTTACCGCTTTGGTGAATACTTCCTTAATTGCTAACCAATCATCTGGTACCCCTGAGGCTCGCACTGTCTCTCAAATTAATCTCCCCGTAGCTTCGGCAACGTTGTCGAATGCGAATTCAAGTCTAGATAATCCAACCCTGCAAGGTAACCTAACCCAGCTAACCTTAGCACCGGGTCAATCCGTTAGGCTGCAAAATAGCGCCTGCTTCGCTATTGTCGATTTGGACAGTGAAGAGTCCTCGTTTACAGCCGACGATGTGGAACGCAATTGTAAAAAGGCTCCCGAACCCTCTTCAATGGGCGCTATCCTGGCATTTAGTATTCTCGGAGCTAGTTCCTTGCTGAGACGTAAGGGGTTGAGTAACCAATAACCCCTAAAGCCAATTCCCCACCAATACAAACGGTGCCCAGTAATAGGGGTGTTGCCTGTAGGTGGGGTCTTGCAAAACTGATAATTGGGCACGACGCAGAGCTTCAGCTTTCGTAAGGGAACCCCTAGCTAGCTCTTGGTAAAATTGACCCATGAGTCCCGCTGTGGCTTCATCGCTAACTGACCAGAGGGTTGCCAGGGTGCTACGGGCACCCGCCCGTAGTGCAACTCCAGCAATTCCTAAAGTTGCACGGTTGTCCCCTTTAGCCGTTTCACAGGCACTGAGTACCAGTAGTTCGATAGGTTCTGACCCGTGTAAGTCTCTGGTTTGCAATAAGTTATTAAAGTCCTTGACATTAATGCGAGCATCCCAGGTGAGAATGAAGGTGTCCTCAGCATTGGAACTGAACTGACCGTGAGTCGCTAGGTGTACTACAGGAAAAGAAACCTGAGTGAGGGCATTTTGAATATTGGTTTGGGTAAACTCTTGATTGAGAAACAATTCACCCGGTAGCAGCGATTCAATTTCATTCAGTTCAAGTTCAACATTAGGCAGGGCAGGAAACTCCTCACGGGCTGCGGAAAGTCCAGCCGTTAATACTTTTAAGGGTCGTTGAGCGAGAGGCTTTGGGTCTAGCAGTTCTAGTCCTGGAGTCAGAGCAACGGCATACTTTTCCAGTAAAAATTGTTCACCATCGTAGAGAGCCGCCATGGGAATATTCCGCAGCGCTCCATCCAGAACAAAGACTAGCGTTTTGACGTCACTGGCGACTAAGTCAGTCTCTACGGGTCGAATTAACCAGTCATAAACGGTTTGAGAAAGCTGGAAATACCCCTGACCGAGACGTTGAGTTAGATTGATGTAAAGATTGCTGAGGGTACTCTCAACTTGCTCCTGGGGTAGAAACGTGGCGTAGTGACGCAGGGGTTGCTGGGGTAGGCTGAGGATGACTTCCAGGCGGTCTGGTAGGATAATCGGATAAATTACAGCCGCTTGCTGGTCAACTTTGTCGATTTCCACGGGGCTGGCATTCAGACAAGCTGACCGAAAGAAGTTATCCAGTTGGGCTAACTGCAAAGACTCAATCACCTTGCGAGCTTTTTCCAACCGCTCTGGAGAGGTTTTATCTTGCAGAAGTAAACTGACAAACTCTCGGTAAACAGGTTCAACCGTCTCCCGGAAGGAAAACTGCACCTCTGAATTAACTGCCACCAAGTCACTGCGCAAAGACTGGAGAGTGTTAACGGCTTCTCCGTAAGCGGCAACGGCTCCTGGTTCATCCTTTTGCACGTTGAGCAGGCGTCCGAGTTGCCACTGCCAACGATAGGAAATATCTGAGGCGTTAATCCCTTGGGACAGGGCTAAGGCTTGTTGGGTTAGGTCTTGGGCGTCTGACCATTGTTGGGCATCTTCGTACACTTCCCCTAGAGTACCGAGAGCTAAGGAGAGCGATCGCTGATCTTGCAACAGTTTAGCCTGTTGTGTGGCTGTAGCTAGGAGCTGGGCAGTAGATTGGAGATTCGCACTTGACTGGGGAATTTCAGCCTGCTCCTCAGCTCGCTTTCTGTCCATCTTCATCAGGGTTTGGGCAAAGTTAATCTGGGCGTAGACGGTAGGGCGAGAAGGGGGTAAATTAGTAATCTCAGACTGAATTTGGGGCAATAAGGTTTGAACCTCTGACCACCGTTCAGCGGCTACCAACAGGCTTAATTGATTGAGTTGAGACTGAATTTGAGTGATTTTGGACGTGGATTGGGCGATAGCCTGTTGATAGAAGCTTAATGCCGCTTCACTATCCTGTTGAGCGCGGGCAGTGTTCCCTAAGCTGAGAAGAATAGCACTGAGATCTGAGGGGGATTTTGATTGTTGAGCGGCAGTCAAACTTGCTTGCAAGACCCGTCGCGACTCATCCCCCTCACCTAACAAGCGGAGAACATTACCCAGACTGAGCAACCCCGTACTTTTGAGTTGTAAGTCGGATTGAGACTCAAGAGACTGTTCTACTCCAGCTAAGGTCTGCCGCGCCCGCAAGTAAAATCCTAATGCTTGCTGGACTTGGGCTTGGTTAATCAGGCTACCAATTTGACCTGCTTGATCATCAGCTTGAGCGTAGGTAGCCGCAGCTTGTTGCCAACTCCCTAGGGCAGTTTCGAGTTGACCTTGAGCGAATTGTAGACTCCCCTGAGTGTTCAGGGCGTGGGCGAGAATGAGTAATGGGTTGCCACTATTGCTCTGAGTTAAGTTACTTTGTAAGAGTTTTAGACTTTTAGCGATCGCGTCATTGGCTTGAGTCCATTGTCCCAGTTTCTGATACGCCAAAGCCAGATAGCTGAGTATCTTTGCCTGATTCAGTTCATCCCCGCGCTCTTGATACGCCTGAGCTGAGGCATCCCAAGCAGTGGCGGCGGCAGCGAACTGCCCTGCCTGGTACAGTTCTCTACCCTGTTGGGCGAAGTGTGTGCCATCGGTGATAGCTAGAACGGCTAATTCCCCTAGACTCAAGGAGGGCAGATGGGGGAAGAAACGTTTCAATCCGGCTGTGCTAGGGTTCAACCCAATCCACAGGGTAACAAGGAGTCCCAAGACCACATTTCTGAGAAGGGTTAAAATTCTACGCCCCCATCCAGACCGTTTCTTTACCATAGTCTTCCCCCCCAGTTAAAAGGGTATTGTAAGGGATTTTAATGCCATCTCCTCAAAGCGATCGCACATCACCATCAAACAGCTTCAATTCCTGGTGTTCGGGCGTATCTGGGGAAAGGGAAAGCGCGATCGCAATCCTTACCCATACCCCAAACGCGATCGCACTCCTTCCATTGAGTCTGTTTTGAAAATATCAATTACCTCTCGCAACCCGCAATATTCGAGATTTTGAAGATTGTGTAATTTCACCTGAGGGGGCGACATGAAAGCTAAAACATTGATAGAATAAGATCCATAGCCCTCATACCTCTTAAATAATACTCTAGCTTATTGCAATTAAGTCTCATTAAATCCTGAACAATACCCCAACAATCATCCCAGAAACTGACCCAAGTGTGACTATGATAAACCAACCTTCTTCAACTGACTTCTTTAATATCCTGGAGGACATGAATCATCAGATTGAACAAGAGTAATTCCTTCTCTTTTAGTTGATTTTCTAGATATTTTTGATACACCTTTAGAACTTAAAGCCAATTCCCCACAAATACGAACGGTGCCCAATAATAGGGGTGTCGCCCATATTTAGGATCTTGCAAAATAGCTAACTGAGCGTGGCGCAGGGCTTCAGCTTTCGTCACCGTTTCCTTGGTTAACTCGTCATAGAACTGAACCATCAGCTTTGAGGTTGCCTCATCATCGACGAGCCACAACGTCGCCAGTGTGCTGCGAGCGCCGGCTCTTACTGCCACACCAGCAATTCCCAACGCCGCTCTATCATCTCCTTTAGCGGTTTCACAAGCACTGAGAACCAGTAATTCAATCGGATTTGAGCCCCGTAAGTCAGTTGTTTCTAGTAAATTATTTAATTCATTGACATCAATGCGATCGTCCCAGGTTAAGATAAATGTCCCCTCAGCCTTTGAACTAAACTGACCGTGAGTGGCTAGGTGTACTATCGGGAAAGACCCTTGATCGAGGGTATTTTGCAAGATGGTTTTGGTAAACTGGTCATTGAGCAGCAACTCTCCAGGCATCAGATCTTGAATTTCTTTGAGTTCTCTCTCTACATTAGGCAGGGCTCCAAAGACGCCACGGGATTCGGAGAGTCCGGCGGTTAAAACCCTGAGATCTCTTTGGGTCAAAGGTTTAGATTCGAGTAACTCTAGTCCTGGGGTTAGAGCGATCGCATACTTTTCTAGCAAATACTGCTCACCATCGAAAAGAGCCGCCATAGGAATATTACGCAGGGAGCCGTTGAGGACAAATACCAACGTTTTAACCTCACTTTCGACTAAAGCAGCTTCCGTGGGTCGAATCAACCAATCATAAACTTCTTGGGCAAGGGGTATATACTGCCGACTGGTACGCTGGGGCAGAAATTTGCGGAGTTCTAATAAGGTACTTTCAACTTGGTTTTGGGGAATGATGGTGGTGTAATGACGTAAGGGTTGCTGAGGTAAGCTGAGAATCACTTCCAAGCGGTTTTGCAGAACAATGGGATAAATAATCGCCGCCTGTTGATCAAGGGTGTCAATTTTGACAGGCTTGGCACTCAAACAATCCGTCCGAAAGAAGTTATCCAGTTCAGCCAACTGTAACGATTCAATCACCTGACGGGCTTGTTCAAGCCGTTCTGGATCAATTTGGCTATCATCTTCTGGTAAGAGTAACTCCACCAACTCCCGATATATCGGCTCAACACCTTTTTGAAATGAGAACTGGACATCAGAATTCACCGCCACCAAATCGCTGCGGAGAGATTGTAGGGTACTAACTGCTCCACTGTAAGCCGCGATCGCTCCTTGAGTATCTCCTTGTTTGTTGAGCAAGCGTCCAAGTTGCCACTGCCACAGATACAGAATATCTAAGGCTTGGATAGATTGAGCCCGCACTGAGGCTTGTTGAGTTAGCTCTCGCGCTTCTTCAAATTGATTAGTTTGTTCGTAAAGTCCTCCCAAAGTGCCGAGGGCATAGGCTTGTGCTCTTGTGTCTCCCAGACTCTTCCCTTGCTGACTCGCTGTTGCCAACAGTTGAGCAATCATTGTCCAGTCTGGAAAACCGGCTTGCAGTTCCTGAGACTGATTTTCTGAGTACTGTTTGAGTGCTATCAACGTTTGAGCAAAGTTGATGCGGGAGTAAATAGCTGGGTGAGACAGGGGTAAGTCATCAAGTTGAGTCTGGATTTGACGCCACAAGGGTAGAGCTGGCTGAATCTTTTCAGTTTTGACTAAAAAGCTGAGTTGATTTAATTGAGCTTGAATGGTTAGGGTTGGAGAGTTTGATGCGGCAGCCGCTTGTTCGTAGAAATCTAGAGCCTCTTGGGTTTGCTGCTGTTGACGAGCTGTATTTGCCAAGCTTAATAGGGCAGCACTAGTATCTTGAGGCGATCGCAAATTCCGGGCAATCTGCAAACTTTGCTCTAGGGTTTCGCGGGAGCGGGGCAAGTCACCAACGAGTAGCAGAACATCAGCGAGGGAGCGCAACCCAACTGCCTTAGTTAGGGAATCCGGTTGAGCCTCAAGACTTTGCTGAACCTGGTTGAGCAAGGCTAGGGCGCGACGGTAAAACCCTAAAACTTGCATCGCTTGCGCTTGATTGATTTGGCTCTTGATTTCGCCAACCTCATTTCCGAGTTGACGGTAAAGGGCAGTCGCTTGCTGCCAAGTGACTAAAGCTTGCTCGGTTTGTCCTAATGTTAATTGCAGACGACCTTGAATATCTAAGCTTTGGGCAAGAATTCGCTGGCGTTGTGCGGGGGATTCGGCGGCTTTTTCTGTTTGCAAAAGGGCGAGACTGGTTGAGATGGCATCGGTTGCCTGCGACCACAACCCCAGTTGCTGATAAGCTAAGGAGAGATTACTCAGTACTGTTGCTTGTTTGAGAGTATCCCCTTGGGCTTGATACGCATCAGCGGCTTGTTGCAAAACCGTTACGGCTTGGGTAAATTGCCCCGTTTCATAAAGAGTTTTGCCTTGCTCGACTAAGCCTGCGGTTGGAGATTGGGAAACCGGGGAATCGAGGGCAAGGGTGTAGAACTTTCTGTCGAGTTGCTTTAAGGGAGACGGGAAAACAGGAAGCGAAGAAGAAGCCGTAGTAATCGGCAATCGGCTTGAGGGAGCTTTTGCGAACGTCGGCGAACCCACTGCACACAAAAATGCTACAACTAGCGCTAGGAGGAACCAACTCCACCCCTTTTTCGGGGGTAAGGGAGTGAGATTTATGTGCCTGCTGAGGCGTTTTACCCGCCCTCTCTGACTGCTATCGAAAGGTGAGATAGCTCTGAAAAGCGATCGCAAGCGCTGATAAGGTGGATGCCGTTTTCTGGTCATAATCTATCACTGTATTAAATTAAGTAACTTACATCTTGCCAATGGAACAGTTTCACCCACTCCCCACTCCCCACTCCCCACTCCCCTGCTCTGCATCAACTCACAATCCCTTACAGGAACTAGGATTGAACCCAGGACGCTGAGGCGTCACTTCGGAGGCGACGGCGGTTAGAACAACATTGCCTTGCTGATCGACTGTCCACCCCTGAGCTTCTACAATGGTTTTGACTGGGGACTCTTTTGTCGGGGTGGCGCTGACAACATCAGGTTGACCGTCGGTTTCTGATTCTAACGGCACCCAATCAGCAATAGTCGCTTCACTAACTAACGGCTGATTGGGTTGCTGAGGCAGTCCGCCCCGTCCGGTGACAACAAACTCACTGGCGTTTTGTTGAGCATCTGCCTGACAAGTGCGGTCTACTAATCCTTCCACATCGATGGGTTCGCTGGGCAATTGGCTTAAGCCACTACTCGGATCAACCTCTGGGGTATTAAGGTTAACATCGCCGTTCAAGCCAAATCGAGAACTAGCAGTGATATCGCTGTTTGGGGTGCGCTGGGGGCGGAATTCTAGACCAAAAATACTCTGAGCTGTAATGTTAATATTACCGCCATCACCACCAAAGGCATCGGCAACAATATCACTATTTTCTTCAGAAACAGCTACTAAGAATTGCGTATCAATAGTAACGTTACCCCCATTCCCATTGCCGCCCAAAGCTTCGGCTGAAATGAGGCTGTTGCGGCGCATCTCAATGAAGTCTCGCGCTTCGAGGTCGATGTTACCCCCTTCACCCGATACAGTTCTCGCAATCAGAGAGCCTTTATTGTCAAGCCGAATGGAGTTGGCTGCGATAGTTATCATACCTGCATTCCCAGTTGCTTGGGTGGGCAAAATCAGTCCGGCGACATTTCCAAACGTCAATGTGCCACTGGGAACGCTCAAGTCGCTAGTTGTGGTGCCAGTAGCGGCTGTTACCCGTGCCTCATCCCGAACAGTTAACTGTTCAGTGTTCACCTGCAAGTTACCAGCATTTCCACTACCAAACCCCTGAGAATATAAGCCACTGGGAAAACCAGTGTCTGATTTTCCACTGAGCTCTACTGACTCAGAAGCGTTAACAACTAAACTCCCGCCTGCACCATCGCCCCAAGTCGATACTGTCACCAAGCCGCCATCCCGGACGCTCAACCGTCTCGTGTTGATTGTTAAGTCTCCAGCATTTCCGGCATTCGTTGGGTTACTTAATGTATTAAAGGTATCAGTAGCGATGCTGCTAGGAATCACATTAATCGGTGATTTGCCAATCACTTCTACTGACTCAGAGGCATTGACGGTTAATTTCCCGCCATTACCTTGACCTAAGGTCGGCGCTGCTACTAATGCTCCATCTCGAAGCGTCAATCGCCTAGTATTTATTGTCATATCTCCAGCATCACCAGTACCTAGAGTCGCAGCAGCCAAGAGGCTGGCACTCTGACCATCTACTGATATTCCACTCAGTTCCACAGACTCGGAGGCGTTCACCGTCAAATTCCCGCCTTGTCCCTGATTGCGAGTACTCGTGGATATATTTTGTCCGCCTTGGACAATCAATCGTTCTGTATTAATCAATAAATTTCCAGCATCTCCAATACCTTGACTCTCACTAAACAAACCGCCGACATTCATGGGGCTAATATCAATCAATTCCACGTCTGACGCATTCACTGTTAAATTACCACCACTTCCTTGACCAAACGTAAATGTTGATGCCTCTGCTCCCTCCCTGACACTCAATCTCTCTGTTGTAATATTGACGTTTCCGGTATCTCCAGTTCCGAGAGCAGTTATGGCATATAAACCACTACCCGGATTCTGTATCAGTAAGCCTTGAGCGCCAGATACTTGAGCCTCAGGTAAGAAAGTAGCCAAGAAAGTAGCCAAGGAATTATCCGTCGGATTGCTCGATACTCCCGTAACGTCCACAGACTCAGAGGTGGTTACATTCATATTTCCCCCTTGAGCTGCGCCTAATGTAGCAACAATAATGCGAGCGCCATCCTTTAATAAAAGCGATCGGGCATTAATGTTAATATCACCACCAGTCGTACCGGGTATAGGGGACGTACTGACACTGGTAATTAAGCGATCGCTCACTGATATTGTGCTATTACTCGTAAAGGTGATAGCCCCTCCCAAGCTTCCCAGAGAAAGGATTTCAGATACCGTGATATCGCCATTCGCCAGAAGCCTGATGTCACCTGCCTGTACTAAACCCGAGGTGTTAACCAAGTCATTGAGGGCAATACTACCTCTAGAATCGATAGTAACGGAGCCACCATTCCCCATTGGGTTAGCTGTGGTAATCGCTCCCGTGACTCCCGGTACAGTTGTTACTCCATTGACGGTAATCGTACCACCCGGTAGAGATAGGTTCGGCTGATACTGATTGGTTAAATAGACCACTCCCCCTTGATTAACAATACCGCCAATCGTGATATCTGCACTCGTGGCAGCACCAATCGGGTTGGGGAAGGGGGGAACTATAACTCCCGAGGGAGGAGGAGTATCTTCAATACCAGGACTCCCCACTGCCGTAGTACCTGCTCGAATATCTAAAGTTGGTTGAGTCTTGCCGTTAATTGATACTGTCGTGCCATCCGAGAGTGTGATATTCTCCTCAATTCCATCCTGTACGTCTGAGCCTGTAATAAAAACACCACCAGGAATCGTCACACTCCCCCCGGCAAAAATATGCAAGGAGACGCCCTGATAACCCCCTAAAATTACATCCCCACTGGCACGAATCACCGGATCATTGGGACTTTTTAACATCCCTGGAGTTCCATCTAACTGTTCAAGTCGGAAATTACCCCCAGTCGTGTAATGAGCATCTCCTGTGACAGTATTTCCTGAACGTAATACCAAATCACCCCCAGCAAATAACCCACTCTCAGCATGGTTCAAGGCAAAAATACCGAGACGATTAACGCCTTCAATGAATAGCCGATTTCCAGCAGCGGCAATAAAGGGATTGCTTGTCGTGTCTCGCACCTGTACCGTATCTGCGGCAATTAGGGTTAAATTTCTACCCGCCTGTAGAGAACCCTGCACCTTCAGATTACTGCCGATGAGGGTTAAATCTTCTCCGGCGGCTAAATTACCCGTACTTGCTATTGCACTTTTGGGGTTAACCTGTCCATATTGGAGTCCAGGAGTAACGTTAATTGCTAATAGGGGAGGCGCTTCAGGATTAGTGGCACTAAACTCCACACCATTGCCAAAGATAATAGAGTTATCTGTCGATGCTGCAAAGGAGCCTGGTACATCTAATTTGGCATTTGCACCAAAAATAATACCGTTGGGATTGAGCAGATATAGATTAGCTCCCCCATTGACTCCCAGTGTTCCTAAAATCTTGGAAACCTGACTGCCAGTGATGCGAGAGAAAATGTTTTCAATACCGATGGGATTGGCGAAGTAAACACGCTGCTGCTGTTGGACATTAAAGTCGCTGAAACTGTGGAATAGATTAGCCTCGCGCTGTGCGCCGCCCTCAATCAAATCGGCAGACAGTCCTTTGATAGTCACATTGGGTGTTACTACAGACTCTTCTATTCCCAAGGTGGTATCGGGGGTAATCTGGGCTAGGGTGGGTTGTGCTGTCCCTGCGATTAGCCCACTCCACGCCACAACTCCTGCTATCTTTAATTTTTTGGACATTTTATACCCTACCTTTTATCAAGCTAGCTTAATCATTCAATGAGTAACAACTAAACCATTCACCTTAACTTTAAAACCCCCTTGAGATTCTTGACAAAAATAACAACTGCTCCCTGTTTTTTTGTTTTTATCCTCTTAACACAAAAATGTATTTGATTCGGGTTTTTGTTAGTCTTCCTGAGGTCTATGATAGGCGATAGAGTAGGGTTAGGAGTCTGGAGTTATTAAGTTAAAAGAGGAGTTAATTTTTCTGACGCCTAAACTCCAGAACTTCTGAATCTACCTACCCATTCAGGAACGACGGCAAGAACTGGGATTGAACTGAGGATCTTGAGGCGTCAGATCGGGAGCTGATGCTGTCAGGATGACGTTGCCCTTGTCATCGACCATCCATCCCTGAGCTTCTACAATGGGTTTAACTGGAGAACTATCTGCTAGTATCATGGCAGGCGTTTCTGAGGGATTTGCGCTTCGCAGCAGCGCTTCGCTATCGCTAATTTCAGACTCTAGGGGCACCCAATCAGCAATAGTCGCTTCACTAACTAACGGCTGAGTCGGTTGCTGAGGCAATCCGCCCCGTCCGGTAACAACAAACTCACTGGCGTTTTGTTGAGCATCTGCCTGACAAGTGCGGTCTACTAATCCTTCCACATCAATGGGTTCGCTGGGTAATTGGGTTAAGCCACTACTTGGATCAACATCTGGGGTATTAAGGGTAACATTGCCGTTCAAGCCAAATCGAGAACTAGCTGTGATATCGCTTTTTGGAGTTCGCTGGGGGCGGAATTCTAGACCAAAAATACTCTGAGCCGTAATGTCAATATTACCGCCATCACCACCAAAGGCATCGGCAACAATATCACTATTTTCTTCAGAAACAGCTACTAAGAATTCTGTATCAATGGTGATGTTACCGCCGTTACCCTCACCTCCCGAAGCTTCAGCAGAAATCAGGCTGTTGCGCCGCATCTCAATGAAGTCCTGCGCGTTCAGCATGATTTCACCCCCTTCACCGGATACAGTTTTAGCGATTAAAGCACCTCCGTTATCCAGTCGAATCGAGTTAGCAGCAATCCTCATCGTCCCTGCATCTCCTGTCGCTTCATCGGCAAATGTCAACCTCAATCCAGCCCCAAAATCATAATTACCACTGGTAAACCTCACTAAGTCATCCTCAGTAGTTCCCGTAGAAACCGTTATTCTGGCTCCATTTTTAACCGTTAGCTGTTGGGTTTCAACTGCCAAGTTGTTACCATCTCCGGCAGCAAACCCCTGAGAATACAAACCACTGGGAATACCTGCTGCTGATGTTCCACTTAGTTCGACAGACTCAGAAGCGTTGACGAATAAACTCCCCGCCTCACCGGAACCAAAGGTAGAGGCGGATACAATTGAGCCATCTCGAACGCTCAATCGCTTCGTATTAATCGTTAATATTCCCCCATTTCCGGTTTCAGTCGTATCTGTCGATAAGCCACCGGGAATTCCATTAACGGCTGATACTCCCATCAGTTCGACAGACTCCGAGGCGTTGACAGTCAAATTTCCGGCGTTACCTTCGCTAAAAGATGTTGTTCCTACTGCTGCTCCATTCCGCAGAATTAACCGTCTGGTTGTTACGGTTAAGTTTCCAGCATCACCAGAACTTCTAGTTCCAGCCCCCAATAGGGAAGGATACTGTTCATCGGGTGTAGTGCCACTCAACTCAACGGAGTCAGCCGCATTCACTATCAAATCTCCGCCCCTACTCTGACTAAAGGTACTGGTGGATATGCCTGAGCCATCTCGGATTGCCAAACGTCCCGTATCAATACTGATATCTCCAGCATCTCCAGCTCCATAAGACTGAGTATATAAACCACCGGGAATATTCAGGGGGGTAGTGCCAATTAATTCTATGGCTTCAGAGGCTTTGACGGTTACATTTCCCCCCAATCCCTGAGCAAAACTGTAAGCAGATATCTCAGAACCGTCTAAGATAGTCATTCGCCCCGTTTGAACAGTCACATCACCACCAGTACCAGTCCCTGCTGTTATGGATAATAGGGAAGTGGCAGGACTGTTGATTGGTGAACCGGGGGCATTTATTAGCGTTTTGACGGCTTCTGGGGGGAGTGTTGCTAAAAAGTCACTCAGCGGCGGAATTGCTGTTAATAGGGTGTCTAATAGTTTACTATCTGCCTGTGTTCCACTCAGTTGAATAGACTCAGATGCCCTTACATTCAGATTCCCTCCTTGAGCTGCCCCAAAAGTCCCCACAATCAGTCGAGCAGCATTGGTTAAGGAAAGTGATTCTGTCTTGACATTAATATCACCACCACGAATAGGTAGAGGGCTAAAAGGCAGAAGACTAGCACTGAGAATAAGGCTATTGTCTAGAGATAAGGTGCCATTACTGGTAAGGTTGATAGTCCCCCCCAATACACCTACAGAATAAATGTCAGACGTGGTAATATCGCCGTTTGCCAAAAGCCTGATATCGCCTGCCTGTCCTAAACCAGAAGTGTTAACCAGGTCATTGAGGGCAATACTACCTCTAGAATCGATAGTAACGGAGCCACCATTCCCCATTGGATTAGCCGTGGTAATCGCCCCAGTAACTCCCGGCACTGTCGTTAGGGAATTGACGGTAATCGTACCACCCGGTAACGATAGGTTGGGCTGATACTGATTGGTTAAAAAGACCACTCCCCCTTGATTAACAATACCGCCGATAGTAATATCTGCACTCGTTGGAATACTCGTATCTAGGGGGGGTAATGTAGTTAAGGTACTTGGCACTGGGGGAGTATCGATGATTGAAGGACTACCAACTGCTGTAGTCCCAGCTCGGATATCTAAAGTCGGTTGCGTTTTCCCGTTAATTGATACGGTTGTGTCATCGGATAAGGTAATAGTCTCAACCAGTCCGTTGATAGGGTCAGGAATACCAATGATCACACCCCCCAGAATCGTCACACTTCCCCCAGCTAAAATGTGTAGTGAGGCTCCCTGATAACCTCCTAAAATTACATCCCCACTGGCACGAATTACCGGATCAGTGGGACTTTTTAGTACTCCTGGAGTTCCATCCAACTGTTCAAGCCGGAAATTCCCCCCTGTGGTGTAATGAGCATCCCCTCTGACAGTATTTCCTGAACGTAATACCAAATCACCCCCAGAAAATAAGCCACTGCTAGGATAATTCAACGCCAAGATATCAATCCCCTTGATACCCTCCACTAAGAGTTGATTTCCAGCAGAGGCAATGAAGGGATGGGTTGTTGTGTCGCGTATCTGTACTGTATCTGCCCCTTGTAGGGTTAAATTTCTACCCGCCTGAAGAGAACCCTGTAAATTCAGATTTCCCGCTGCCAGTGTTAAATCTTGTCCTGTGGCTAAATTGCCCGTATTAGCGATCGCACCTTCTTTGTTAAACTGTCCATATTGCAATCCAGGAGTGACATTAATCGTCAATAGGGGGGGCACTTGAGGATTGGTGGCACTAAACTCCATGCCATCGCCAAAGACAATAGAGTTAGCCGTCGATGCTGTAAATGAACCCGCGACATCTAGCTTGGCATTTGAACCGAAGATAATACCGTTGGGATTGAGTAGATAGAGGTTAGCTCCTCCATTGACTCCCAGTGTTCCTAAAATGTCGGAAACGTCATTACCAGTAATGCGAGAGAAAATGTTTTCAATACCGATGGGATTGGCGAAGTAAACACGCTGCTGCTGTTGGACATTCAACTCGCTGAAACTGTGGAATAGATTAGCCTCGCGCTGGGTGCCGCCCTCAATCAAATCGGCAGGCAGTCCTTTGATAGTCACATTGGGTGTTACTACAGACTCTTCTATTCCCAAGGTGGTATCGGGGGTAATCTGGGCTAGGGTCGGTTGTGCTGTCCCTGCGATTAGCCCACTCCACGCCACAACTCCTGCTATCTTTAATTTTTTGGACATTTTATAATCTACTTTCACGTGAGCCCCCTTAGTAATCGAATTGAACTATAGCCAGTTTATTTTATTTATCAATAAAAGATGAAAACAAATCAAGGATAAAATATTTTTTTGCTGGTTTTTCCTAGGTAATAGATTTATATTAAGTGTATTTCTTAGGAATCAATCTAGATGCTGTGTGTAAGTTCCAAACATCTTTAATTTTAATTAAATCTAAATAAATAGATCATTAAAAAAACGTAAAGCTTAATGGTTTTCTAGTAGGAACGAAGTAACCTGTCAGTCCCAGAAGATTAGCCCAAGCGGTTGCGTCCTTGAGATAAGGTGAGATTTATAATCGACAAGCCCAAAATACCCAAAAATAAAACCAATCCGATCGTGCAAGCATAACTGAATTCAAACTCATCAAAGGCTTGCTCGTACAAGTAGTAAACAACCGTCTTGGAACTGTTGCGAGGTCCGCCTTGGGTCATGATATAGACTTCTTCAAAAACCTTTGTGGCAGAAATAGCAGAAATCACCGCCACCAACACCAAATAAGGACGCATTAACGGCACCGTCACGTCCCAGTGCTGCCGATAACCATCAGACCCATCAATGGCAGCCGCTTCGTAAAGTTCAGCAGGAATCGACTGCAACCCTGCCAAATAAATCACCATGTAGTAACCTAAGCCCTTCCATACTGTCACCGCCATGACGCTAAAAATTGCCCAATCTGGACTCGTCAGCCAGGGAATGCCTTTCTCAAAGCCGAGTTGTTGGAGGAGTTGATTGAACAAACCGTTCTCAGCATACAGCCACCGCCACGCAATCCCAGCAACGACCATTGAAATCACGACCGGTGTATAAAAAGCGGCTCGAAACCAGCTAATTCCACGCAGCCTCTGATTTACCAAAATTGCTAGACTCAGGGGCAGCACCACCAACAGTGGCACGACACCGACGAGATACAGCAGTGTATTTCCCAACGTCTGCCAAAAAACACGGTCTGTCCACAGCCGTTGAAAGTTTGCCAAACCTATCCACTCAGGAGTCTGGGTTAGATCATATCCATACTGAGTGAAACTCACGTAAAAGGCTTGCAGTGCCGGATAAAAAACAGTCAGCCCTAAGATAGCCACGGCAGGTAGCATAAATAGGTAAGGCGTGAGGTGTCGTTTGATAAGAATTGAATCCTTTGGCATCGGAGCAGCGAAAATATTTGGCAATTGCGCTGAGAGGGTGATCAAGTTAACTCAGTTAAGTGTAGTCTACTTAACTGTTTTCTTCCCCTGACCTTACTGTACTCTTATTATTTACCCTCTTATATGACAGCAAGTAGCTTGAGTTGAGTCTGGTAAGACTGGTTTTGTGGTGGTGGCTAGAGTTTGTCTCTCAAGAACATTCAAACTGACAACCTATCTCAAAGCCATGCTGATAGTCGGAGTTAACACTATCTTCCAGTCAAGATGATGCCCAAGCCATCCGAGAAAGACTAGAGCGTATTGTCACACTTACTGTTCAAGTCAAACCATTCCTTGTATTCACGGTGCTATCTATCGTTAAAATTTTTGTAACTTGAAGCAATCGCGTTAGGGATCGCAAAGCAGACAACCACAGCAGAAGTAGAAGGTGATCGCGCCCTGCACTCAATCCTAAAGGATTTGGAGGTGCTATTCATTGGAGTTTCAAGCAACCGTGGAACGTTTAGAAGTCAAATACAACTCTCTGTTTAAAAACACTACACCCGTAGAAATCCTGTCCCAGATGCCCTATCCCTTACCACCTGCTTTCTGTGGAAGGGAAGCCCAACTGGTAAAAACGTGGTTCCAAACTATTCCAGTTCCTTTAGCTATCCTCCGCATTGCAGATGGTGCTATTTTATACGCCAATGAACCCTATCGTTCAACCTATGATCTGACTCCCGACTTCTACCGCAACCAGAGCGAACGGGACTTTTTATGGCAAGTGTTGACTACCCAAGGATACCTCCGCGACTACCCAGTCAGACTGCAAAAAACAGACGGTACGCTCATCCCAGGTTTAGCCTCCCTGCGATTTGTAAGTTTTAATAGCGAACTCGTGCTGCTGGGAATTTTTCAAGCAAGCCCTCAGCCAGTCGAAAACCATTCGCTCATACCTAACGTCCTCTGTGGGAATGCGGTTAAATTCTGGACTTTAGCAGAAACAATAGCCGCCGCTGCCTTTATCTGCCAAAACAACCGACTCCTCTATCTCAACAAGGCACTGTGTACAATCACCGGTTACACTCATGCAGAATTACTAGGACAGAATATTTGGGAGTTAGTACGGGCAGATAGCGAAGTTTTGACAGCCCATCTCAGCCAACCCTCTTCCTGCCATTTTGAGGTCAAAATCCTCACCAAAACCGCTGAGGTGCGCTGGCTGGATGTTAGTACCCGGACGATTGATTTCCAAGGAGAGTCTGGTGTGCTGGTTACTGCCTTCGACACCACCGAACAAAAACAGGCAGAAGCCGCGCTGAAAGAAAGCCAGCGAATGCTCTCTACCCTCATGAGCAACTTACCCGGCATGGCTTACCGCTGTCATTTTGACGAACACTGGACGATGGAGTTTGTCAGCGAAGGGTGTTTTAGTCTCACGGGTTACTCCCCCCAGGATTTAATTGCAAATCGAACCATTTCGTTTGCCGAAATCATACATCCGGGCGATCGAGATCGCATTTTTCAAGAGGTGCAAGGGGCTCTCCAGCAGAACCAACCCTATCAGCTAGAATATCGTATTATTACAGCCACGGGTAGCCAGAAGTGGGTCTGGGAACAAGGTCGGGGTATCCTATCTGCGATCGATGAACTGCAATCCCTAGAAGGTTTTATCGCAGATATCACCGAACGCAAGCGGGCGTTAGAAGAAATTCACTTATTGCAAACCTTAACCCAAGCCATTGATGGAGCCTCTGATTTCCAATCTGCCCTATACGTGACGTTGAGTAAAGTGTGCGAGGCGACAAACTGGGACTTGGGTGAAGCTTGGATTAAGAGTACTGACGGCAAGGTTTTAGAATGCTCGACGGTTTGGGAAAGAAGTATTGAGGAAGGTAAACACCAGGAAGCAAGAGATAGGAGGGCAGGAGAGTCTCATTTTTCTGTCCTGTTAGACAAATTATCCATTGATTTGCAGGAATTTTGCCGTCATAGTCAAACACTGCGGTTTACTCCAGATAAAGGACTGCCAGGACGAGTCTGGTTGTCTCGCCAGCCTGAGTGGATTCCCGATGTTTCCTGCCAACCGGATGCCTTTTTCGTGCGATCGCATCTAGCAAAAGCTTGCGGACTCAAGGCTGGATTTGCTGTACCGATCATTGCCCATGACGAAGTTTTGGCAGTGCTTGCCTTTTTTATGTTTGAATCTCGCCAAGAGGATCGACGATTGGTGGAGCTGATTTCTACAGTAGCCGCGCAGTTAGGAGCAGCAATCGAGCGTAAGCAGTCAGAGGAAGCCCTCCAACAAGCAGAAGCAAAATATCGCAGCATTTTTGAAAATAGCTTGGAAGGCATTTTCCAAACCACTACTGACGGGCATTTTATCAGTGCCAACCCAGCCTTGGCACGGCTGTATGGCTACTCCAATCCGAGTGAACTGATGGAACGCCTAACGGATATTGAGCATCAGCTCTACGTCGATTCTCAGCGACGGGCAGAGTTTATTTGCCTACTGCAAGAAAATGATGCTGTTTCAGATTTTGAGTCCCAGGTTTACTGTAAAGACGGCAGCGTGATATGGATTACGGAGAATGCCCGTGCGGTTCGGGATAGTAACGGCGAACTGCTCTACTACGAAGGCACCGTAGAAAACATTACGGAGCATAAGTTAGCAAAAGAGCAACTGCAAGAACGGGCATTTTACGATGCCTTGACAGGATTGCCCAACCGTGCATTATTTATGGATCGATTGAATCAGGCGGTGGAGCGGGCGAAACGACGTTCTGAGTGTGGATTTGCGGTTCTGTTTTTGGATTTGGATCGCTTCAAAGTCGTTAATGATAGCTTAGGACATCTCGTAGGCGATCGCTTACTGATGGGAATTGCCCGTCGATTAGAAACCTGCCTGCGGACAGAAGATACCGTTTCTCGTTTGGGAGGGGACGAATTTACGATTCTGTTAGAGAATATCGAAGAGACTCAACAAGCGACTCGTATCGCCGAACGCATTCAGCAAGCACTAATGGCACCCTTCAATTTAGACGGACACGAAGTATTTACGGCAGCCAGTATTGGCATCGTGATCAGTCAAGAGGTGCCTCAAGAGTCTCGTGCAACTGACTACGATAAACCGGAGGATTTACTGCGAGATGCAGATACAGCACTGTACCGCGCCAAGGCTTTGGGGCGGGGACGCTATGAAGTATTTAACTTAACGATGCACCAGAGTGCTGTCAGCGCCTTGAAATTAGAAACGGACTTACGACGGGCTGTAGAGCATCAAGAATTTGAGATCCACTATCAGCCAATTTTATCCCTAACTGCTAACCGCATTGAGGGTTTCGAGGCACTGTTGCGATGGCAGCACCCAACGAAGGGTTTGGTTTATCCGGCTGAATTCATGGACATGGCAGAAGAAACGGGGCTGATTATTCCCATTGGCTGGTGGATGTTTCGCGAAGCTTGTAACCAGTTAAGGCGCTGGCAGTACTTTGTCAACACCACTTCTGAAATACAAGTAACAACAGATACATTAACCATGTACGTCAATCTTTCCAGCAAGCAATTTTGGCAACCCGATTTACTTTCTCAAATTGATCAGATACTTCAAGAAACAGAGCTGAGTGGCGGTGACTTGAAGCTTGAAATTACTGAAAGTTGTTTACTCGAAAATCCGGAGGAATCTGCTGTTATTCTCAGACAACTGAAAGCCCGAAAAATTGAATTGTGTATTGATGATTTTGGTACAGGCTATTCCTCCTTAAACTACCTGCATCGGTTTCCAATTGATACCTTGAAAATTGACCAGTCTCTTATTGGTAGCATTAGCGAGGGCGAGGGCATTGAGGAGATGGAAGATAAGGACAACACTCTACCCTTGCAAATTGTGCGCACGATTATCATGCTGGCACATAGCCTAGGCATGGAAGTTATCGCTGAAGGCGTCGAAACAACTCAACAATTAGCTCAACTCCGCGCCCTTCATTGCGAATATGCTCAGGGATACTTATTTCAAAAGCCTCAGGATGCCTTAACAACTGGGGTGTTGATGGTGAATTAACAAGGTAATTTAAGGGGGTGGGGAGTGGGGAAGAAAACTAAATGTACCTCACAATGCGACGAAACATCCTATAACTTTTCAGGGCAGCACGATGTACTTTTCGACTCACTAATGAGTTTGTAACCAATGGTTCAAATCCTCTGTACTGTTAAAATCTAACATCGCCTCTCCAAGGTTCTCGAATTGCTCAACGGATAATTCCGAGACGCGATTGGTAATGCTGGGTTCAAGTGTACCGAAACGACGGGTTAGTAGACGTAGGATTAAGTCAACTTTTCCAGCTTTAATACCACGTTCTATACCACGCTCCATACCGCGTTCCATACCAATCCTGAGCGCTCGTTCAATGACACCACGTTGATCTTGAATGAAAATTTCCTGTTTTTCTAAATCTTCCATTTCTTTAGGACTGAGATTGGCTTCACGAGCAATTTCAAAGGCTTTCTGAATGGGAGGATTTTGCTGTAAAGGTTCTGGAACTGAGTTTAAGAGACGGGCGCTTTTAAGGAAATAGATCCATTTATCAGCTAGAGTCTCTAACTCATCTAAGGCTTTGTCAAATTTGGGAAGTTCAACAAATACGAGTTCCAAATCACCAATTGGATAATTGACAAGAACGTGCTTTTCTTTGAGAACAAAATAGGAAATAAAATGATCGATGGCGTCAAACATCTTAAAATCCGTTATAGTTAGAGCGATCACTGGATTTAAGAGGCGGTAATCTTCTCCAGTTTTGAGTTGGACAGAATAGGCTTTAGCTGCATTGTAGAGAATCCGCTTTTCAAAGGATTCGACGTGTAGCACTTGCATTTCGATAATGACCGTTTTATTTCCAGTAATTTTGGCTTTAACGTCAAGGTAAGTATTTTTTGCACCTTTGATTTGGGGTGCAAGATAGGGATCGAGGATTTCTAAATCTTCGATAACGGGTCTATCTTGATAGAGAATTGCATTTAAGAAGCTAATAAGAACATCTTTGCTATCGGGAGAACCGAATATTTTTTTGAAGGCAAAGTCAGTTTTGGGGTTGATAAAAGTCATAGATAATTTGTCCTAAGTCATGAATTATTTAGCAATTGTAAGAGGAGGGTTAGCCATTAGTCCTACACAGACGAGGTTGACTAATATAAACTAGTATGCATAAGCGATCGCTACCGATCTCAATTCAACGGTTAGCCCTCTTCTGTCACTTTCCGAGTATTCTGAATAAAGGGATTAAAAGAAAAAACTCTGGAAGCTAAGTAGGACAATGGATGTAGAATTACAAATTCTGAAACATTTGGCAAGAGACGCCCATCAAACC
>NZ_JADEWY010000056.1 GCF_015207375.1 Coleofasciculus sp. LEGE 07092
GCTCCCCCGCTCCCCCGCTCCCCATGAGCAGGGCTTATAAAATGAGGGGAATAGGTAAGTATATTATTTGTTGGCTTTGGTTGTAACGTTCAAAACGTATGCGGTGAACTCATGGCATTTTCTTCAATCATTCGGACTCTAGAGCGATCGCCCCTTACCAGTGAACTGGTATCAAAACTGAATCGCCAGCCATCTCTACATCTGAATGGTATTCCCCGCCTGTCGAAGGGGTTGGTTGCATCTGCCTTAACTAAGGCTATGGGGCGAAACCTACTCGTTGTCTGCGCCACATTGGAAGAAGCCAGTCGCTGGGCGGCACAACTAGAAACGATGGGTTGGGACACAGTTCACCTCTACCCTACCTCGGAAGCCTCCCCCTACGAACCCTTTGACCCCGAATCTGAGATGACTTGGGGACAAATGCAGGTGTTGGCGGATTTGGTGAATGGGGAATGGGGAATGGACAAGACTTTACCCAATCGTGGAGCCAAGCAACAATTAGCAATTGTCGCCACTCATGCTGCCCTGCAACCTCACCTGCCGCCAATCGCTGCCTTTGAGCCATATTGCCTCACCCTAACCCAGGGGATGAGTTGGAACGCCAAGGCAATTGACGAAAAATTGGCGCGGTTGGGTTATGAGCGTGTTCCTTTGGTAGAAATGGAAGGTCAGTGGAGTCGGCGCGGTGATATTGTCGATGTATTCCCCGTTGCCGCAGAATTGCCCGTGCGCCTCGAATGGTTCGGTGATGAACTCGAACAGTTACGGGAATTCGACCCCTCAACCCAGCGATCCCTTGACAAAATAGCCCAACTAGTGCTAACGCCCACAAATTTCAGTCCCATTATTACAGAAGCGCTAAATACTGCCCAAGCCGAACACGTCAAAGCCTACCTCTCACCAGAAGAACAAGCCTCCTGGGAAACCGGGGAATATATAGAAGGCAGTCGCCGTTTCCTAGGTATCGCTTTTGATCAACCCGCATCTCTTTTAGATTACTTACCCCCGCAGACAGTCATTGCTATTGATGAGCCAGAACAATGTCGCGCCCATAGCGATCGCTGGATAGAACACGCTCAAGAACAACTCGAAGCGATCGCTCCACCCCTTCCCCCCGTGCATCGTTCCTTTGACGAGTCAATAGCGGTGTTAGAAGCAGAGGAGCAGGGGAATAGGGGAGAAACCACCAACCTATCCGCTACATCCGTTACCAAATCCGTTGCCACCCCATTCCCCATTCTGTACCTCTCAGAACTCGTAGAAGAAACCAATAAAAACGCCCTAAATCTTGCCAGTCGCCCTGTACCTGTAACCCCTCATCAGTTTGCCAAACTCGCAGAAGTAATTCGGGGCGAACGCGATAGGGGGTTATCAATTTGGCTGATTTCGGCTCAACCGAGTCGTTCGGTATCCCTGTTGCAAGAACACGACTGTCCGGCGCAGTTTGTCCCCAACCCCCGCGACTATCCAGCCATTGATAAGCTGCAAAGCCAAAAGACACCTGTAGCGGTGAAGTATTCGGGACTGGCGGAACTGGAAGGCTTTATCCTGCCGACGTTCCGTATTGTAGTCGTTACAGACCGAGAATTTTTTGGACAGCACGTTTTAGCTACCCCCAGTTACGTCCGCAAGCGCCGTCGTGCGGCATCGAAACAGGTTGATCCCAATAAGCTGAGTCCTGGGGATTATGTGGTTCATAAAAACCACGGGGTTGGTAAGTTTCTTAAACTGGAAAGCCTGACGATTAATCACGAAACCCGTGAGTATTTGGTTTTGCAATATGCCGATGGCTTGTTGCGAGTGGCAGCAGATCAGGTGGGGGTACTTTCCCGGTTTCGTAGTACAGATGCGAAGCCGCCTGTACTGAACAAGATGTCGGGCAAAGCCTGGGAAAAAACGAAAAGTCGCGTCCGCAAGAATATCAAGAAACTGGCAGTGGATTTACTGCAACTGTACGCCCAGCGATCGCAGCAATCAGGTTATGCTTACCCAGTCGATTCACCCTGGCAGGAGGAGTTAGAGGAGTCGTTTCCCTATCAGCCAACTCCCGACCAACTCAAGGCAACTCAAGACGTGAAACGGGATTTAGAAAGCGATCGCCCGATGGATCGGTTAGTTTGTGGAGATGTGGGTTTTGGTAAAACTGAAGTGGCAATTCGGGCTATTTTTAAAGTTATCGTTTCTGGAAAGCAAGTGGCTTTCCTGGCTCCCACCACTATTCTTACCCAACAGCATTACCACACCCTCAAAGAACGCTTTGCCCCCTATCCGATTAATGTGGGATTGCTCAACCGCTTTCGTAGTGCCCAAGAACGAAAGGACATTCAAAGCCGTCTCGCTACGGGGGAATTGGATGTGGTGGTGGGGACACACCAACTATTAGGCAAGGGGGTAACATTTCGAGATTTGGGAATGTTGGTGATTGATGAAGAACAGCGGTTTGGGGTTAATCAGAAGGAGAAAATTAAGACTCTCAAAACTCAGGTAGACGTGCTGACTCTTAGCGCTACCCCCATTCCTCGTACCCTCTATATGTCTCTGTCTGGTGTGCGGGAAATGAGCTTAATTACCACACCCCCTCCTTCCCGGCGTCCGATTAAAACCCATCTGTCTCCCTATGACTCAGAAGCAATCCGCACAGCTATTCGCACGGAACTGGATCGGGGGGGGCAGGTGTTTTATGTGGTGCCGAAGGTAGAGGGTATTGAAGAAGTGGCGGCGCAACTGCGGGAGATGGTGCCTGGGGTGAGATTAGCGATCGCTCATGGTCAAATGCCGGAAGGGGAACTGGAAGCAACGATGCTAACGTTTAGTAATGGGGAAGCGGATATTCTGGTTTGTACGACGATTATTGAATCAGGACTGGATATTCCTAGAGTTAATACGATTTTAATTGAAGATGCTCAGAAGTTCGGTCTAGCTCAACTGTATCAGCTTCGAGGGCGAGTGGGTCGGGCGGGTATTCAAGCCCATGCTTGGTTATTTTACCCAAAGCAACGGCAACTGTCAGAAACGGCGCGGCAGCGCTTACGGGCAATTCAGGAGTTTACCCAACTGGGTTCGGGCTATCATTTGGCAACGCGGGATATGGAAATCCGGGGGGTGGGTAATCTCTTGGGTGCTGAACAGTCGGGACAGATGGATGCGATTGGCTTTGACTTGTACATGGAAATGCTGCAAGAAGCGATTCGGGAGATTCAGGGGCAGGAAATTCCCAAGGTCGATGATACTCAAATTGACTTGAATCTCACAGCATTCATTCCAGCCGATTATATCCCGGATTTAGACCAGAAGATGAGTGCGTATCGAGCAGTGGCATCGGCTGGATCGAAGGAGGAGTTGATACAGTTAGTGGCAGATTGGAGCGATCGCTATGGGGTTCTGCCTTCACCGGTTGAGCATTTGGTGCGGGTGGTGGAGCTTAAGCAGGTTGCTAAATCTTTGGGATTTAGTCGGATTAAACCGGAGGGCAAGCAGCATGTTGTATTGGAAACGCCGATGGAGGAACCGGCTTGGAATTTGCTGAAGGAGAATTTACCGGAGCATTTGCGATCGCGGTTTGTCTATTCGCTGGGGAAGGTGACGGTGCGGGGTTTGGGAGTGCTTAAAGCGGATCAGCAGTTAGGGCATCTGATTGACTGGTTTGGGAAGATGCAGGGGGCGTTGCCGGAGGCAGTTTAGTTTAGTGCTTCATCAGTCAGGGGTTTAAACCTCTAGCGGTTGGTGAGACGGGTGCAAGATGTGAGATTCAAGCTAAATCCCAGTGATGAGGTGGACAAAGGACACTGGGGAAGGAATATTACCATCGATTCCCAGATAATCTTGAATTCCGAACTCTTGAAAAACCAATAACCACGTTCCATCCCCGCATCCCACATCAATAAAACTCTGGGGATGAATTAACCTTAACCTAATTTTTCTACATTCATTCTTTTTATGGCTACATCATGATAGCCGCCCCAACTATCAAGAGCAAAAAATATTATTTCCCAGTCATTTGCAATACAAAACTCATTAACTGCTCGCGGAATACCATAGGGTATCATTTCGGCAACTGACCAGATTGTATAATCATTAAAAATTAGCAATCCATCTTCTTTTACTTTATTAAATCCCTCATTAATATCCTTTTTTACACCTTCATAGGAGTGATCTCCATCAATGTATATCCAGTCAAAGTAACTATCGGGAAAGTTTTTGAGAATAGAAGATGAATCTCCTTCATGAATCTCAATTTTATTGTCACTTATTTTTTCCTGTAATAACTTTTTATTTCCCTGATTCAGTTCTCTTTTCAATAGGGATAAATCAATATCTATAATGTGAAATTTTTGGGGTTTTGTAACAGAAACTATTTTTTCTGCGAAGTGTCCGTATTGCGTTCCTACCTCAGCAACCGTAGCGCCTTTAGGTAGGTGCTCTAGCATTTTTTCTCGACTCTCAACTACATGACAATTTTTTAGATGAGAACTGCTAAGTGGTGAAGCACATAATATGGAAGGATTATTTAACCAATCACTCCCTTGTGACTTATAATAATTATTTACCATGAGCTGGAAGAATTGTTGTCTAGTTTTTATGAATAATTTTTGTGGATATTTTATAAACTTAATCATTGTTTTTTCCTTCAATAAGGTTTGTCTTAAATTTTAATGATATTTTTTACCTTTGTCAATAAGCAAAAAAATAATTTCAGGATATGTTTTTCAGTAGTTACTCTAAACTGCTTAAGTCAGTAATATTTATCCTAAATCCCAGTGAAGAGGGGGATAAATAACGCCTTTTTTTCCTGTTTTTGAATGGATAAGCAACGGGTAAACGTGCCAATGATAATCGTAGGCGTAAACCCAATTTTGTTCGTAGCTCCCAACATCAACAAAGTACTGTCCGCTATTCAGGTCAAGTCGCGCGATCGCGTTTCCCTTGCTGTAGCTGTTATTTACTGCCTGTTATATTTGTTGATAATATAAAGTTTACCGCCTAGCTAGTATTGCTATAGTGATGGTACTGACTAGGCTTTAGAAAACTGGTACACCCAACCCTGCATGACCTTCGGGGCAACTAGTATTGTGCTGATTCGTATTGAAAGTTTGGAAGTAGTAATAAGCAGACTTAGCATCAGTTATTTGGTGAGTTGTTTTTCGATCAAAGTGATAAATAAACAGTTTCTCGTAGGGATAATTTTCCTTAGCACCATATATTCCATATAGTGATGTAGAGAGTCCATCTCCTTTGACCTTTAAGTTTGGTGTGACAATATCTGCCTTGAGAGTGTAATCGCGGTAAAACATCATCAATGCTCCAGCGAGATCCCAGCTCGATTCAAAAATAATTGCAGGTCCAACATAGGGGCAGACCCCATCAAGAATCAAGGTACTCCCGGCAGGCAAGGTGGGAAACTGCCGACGAATATCAGCTAGAACTGCTTGTTCTTGACGATAAGCCGTTATCCAAAAAGAAGCAAGAGTGTTATTAATAAGGAAGCCACTTGTGCAAAGTAAAGAAACTAGTATGCAGAAGAGGCTTCTGCGTAACCGATCTGAGGGCAAAAAGGTACTCACCCAACCTATCCCACCCACTAGCGAGATTGCTACTCCTACTGCTGCTGCCATCGCAGTACGGTTCGCTATTCCCGTGGATGAAAACTGAAGTTGAAAGGTGGTCAGAAAAATCATGTAGCCTAAACCAAAAACAACCAAACCTAGGATAATGTAGCGCAACATATGGGTTCGACTAGGCATCTGAGCTTTCCCTTGCCTAGCTGTGAAATGGAGATACTTAAATATGCCTAAAGCCAGCACTCCTGCTAGGGCAAATGTTCCTATGTTGGGGTAATCCCACACTATCCGACACACCGCATGAGGTAAACCAAGCCCATAGTCACCATAATGCACAGTGATCGCTTGCTTTATATTCAGCCCATAATCATATTTATCATATTTAAGAGAAACAGCATTTTTGGCAACTCTAAGCATTTGCTGCATCAAGCCTGCTTTATTTCCCATACGAGTTGTGGTCTGTGCTTTAAATAGGAGCGTTTGGATCACTAGCAGTATGTTAATCCCAGATAGTACTGAGAATTTCCACCAAACTAACGGCTTTTTAAGGGATGAGCTATCGAGTTGGCGACTGCGATACCAAACCACTAGCGGATTGAGGAGAAACAGGGGCAAAAAAATCTCATAGGCTAAGCCACTTCCAAGTAGGCTAATGATACTGAGTACTTTCCAGCTCCATACTAGTGGTTCTCTAGCTTGTATCCCTCTCAAGTCGGAATAGAGGCTTAGAAAGTACAAGGTCATGCTCAAGGTAATTTGAAAACTTGCGACCCAAAAGCGGTTAGTGGAATAGTGGGGGAGTAAGGCATACACTACTGGTACAGTAAGAGCAAGTAGGCGTGACTGACCCAGTTCACGAAGTACTAGATAGAACAGAAGAATGCCTGACAGTAGTACCGCAGCATTAACCAAATGATATCCGAGTGGGTGAGAACCAAATAACCAATATAACCCTGCTAGGTATAGTATCTGTACTGGTCGCATCTGAACGTGGGGAGAATACACTGAGCGAAACAGCCCAATCAGAGATTGATCCTGGGATAGACTGAAATACCCCAGAAAAGACCAGTCATCACTATAAAAGCCTAAATGCCAAACGTAAAGGATTAGCGAGAACACTACGACGAGACTTAAGAATAGAAAATCTTGGAGTGTGACATTTAGATTCTTAAAAAGTACAGTTCTTTGGTTGAAATTCATTTTGATTTTCATTGTTCATGTTTGCCTTGTCTACTATCTACATTTTTAGAAACAAAGGATCTAATATCGATTTTCTGTCACTCTCGCCAGATCAAAACCTAAAACACTTATACTGAAAGAATTTCACCATTTGAGCTTACAGAAATTTTCACGCTCCTAACGTAGTGGGAAAAATAATAAAGGATAACCCTCTCGCTGAACTATTGAACTAGCGCTTTGCTTTAATCATTTCCAATCATGAAGTTAGCTTACCAACAAACTCCTGCAAGCTATCAGAACCCATGACCTCAACACGAGGTAGTGCCAGTAGCCTGTCTTCAAAACGTGCCCGACCTGACCGACAAGACAAACCAAAGACATAACCACAAGCTCCGATTAAGTGTTCAACTACTGGGTCAAAATCGCCATGTGGATAAGCAAAGGAGCGGATGGGGAATCCCAACTGCTGTTCAAGGATGCTTCGCGATCGCGCCCCTTCTCGCACCACCTCTGCAACCGTAAGGCTGGTGAGTGGGTGATGGCTGGCAGAGTGAGAGCCAAACTCAACTCCCTCGGCTTGCAGTTGCTGGATGTGCTGCCAATCTAGTAAAGGTAGCTCCTCACTATAGAGGTAGTCCCAGCTATTAGACTGTCCAACTTTATCCGCGACCAAAAAAACGGTAGCTGAGAAGCCGTATTGTTTCAGCAAGGGCCAAGCATAGGTTAAAAAGTCCCGGTAGCCATCATCAAAGGTGATTAGCACGGCTCGACCCGTTAATGGTTTTCTACTTGCCATCGCCTTGCGCCAGTCCTCTAAGGTGACACTATAAAACCCACTATCCCGCAGATAACAAAGTTGTTCCTCAAAAGCTTGGGGTGTCACGCGCCAACGATTCATCTTTGGCGAACCAGTCGGTGCAATGCGGTGATACATCAAAATTGGCAAGCGGTCAGTTACCACTGCCAACTCAGCACCAAGGCGTTTTGGCTGACCCCCTAACCACAAAACATCAGCAGCTACCATAGGCGGAGGGGGTGTAGGCTGATCCATTTGGATTACCTGTGGAGTTCGCTGTTGCCAGGGTAGATGCCAACGAGGTTTTCGCTGGAAAAGCTGAATGCGGTAAAGGGGAGTGTGGATTTCCTTGACGAGGTGAAGTCCAGGTGTATTGGCAAGGGTATCGCCAATGACTTTAGCGCCGAAGGGAAAGTCCCAGTTATATCCTGCTCGATCGGGTTCATCGACGACAAGATTGGCATGGGCTGTGAGCAAGTAACCACCCAGTTCAAGGGCATCAGCAAATTTCTGGGCAACCGCTTCTAGTACTTTGCGTTCATTTGTGAAGTAAAGTACCTCACTACACACGATCAGATCGAAGCGACCGGGAAGAGGATCTTTTACGAAATCCAGCCGCATACAGCTAACATGGTCTAGCCCTGCACAGCGTTCAGTCGTCTGCTCGATCGCAATTTGAGAAATGTCGGCGGCAATTAGCTTACCAACGCGGGGAGCCAGTTGTATCGTGAAGTGACCGGCTGCACAGGCTAGCTCAAGCGCCCGCTTAATGGGCTTGGATGGCAGTAGTGAAAGCGTCTGCTCGTACTTCGTCTGCTCGTAGGAGTTATCGTAATTCCATCGCTCTGGCCCTTTAGCAAAGGTTGTTTCAAAGTAGCTCCGATCATAGAAGTTTGTGCAATTTTCTTCAGCTTGACTAGAGACAGGCGAACTTGTAGCAGTGCGCTGCTGAGTTCCAAACGGGTGCAGAATCAGACCTGGTACATAGAACACCCGTTCGGGTTGCTGGTTTTTTTCGGGAATTTGAATCAGTGGTTCGCCAGCAACCAGAGCAGCATGAGTCAGCTCATTGGACGCTGTTTTAGGAAGCATTGCCCATCGAGAAGCACTGGTTCCGATCGCTTCTTGAGTGCGATGACCCAGCAACAACGTGCTTTCGGACAGTCGCAAAACCTCCCCCACAGCGGAAGCCGTGCCTGGTACAAGACCAGGTACAGTTGCTTCTAGCTCTGAAGTGTCCTGACTGCGCCGTACTGCTGCCACCTGCGCCAATCGCTCTCTTAGCGATACCCCATCGGTAAGGGGTCTGCCGAGTAAACCCTCTCGGACAACAGCTCGACATAACTCAAAGCCGCTCTCGATTGTCAGCGCTACTTGCAACTGCCCTGCACTGACAATCCGTGATTGAGTGGGAATGGTAAAGACCCCAATGGCAATTCCACCGACTGTCAGCACAACATTGAGGAATTGACCAGAAACCTTTACATCAGCTAACTCATCGCTAACCTCGACCACAAGGCAAGCATCTGTTGAATGTTGGGCTGGGGATTGGGAGTTGTTTTTCTCCTTCTTCCTTCTCTGTTCTGCTGCCTGCGGATCGTAGAAAATCTCATCAGACCAGTCAGAATGTCCCCAAAGCTCTTGTAAGAATATCGTCCAACCAACCTGATCGTGCGCTTGTATCCAGAACTGTTCGCCCTCTAACAGTCCTTCGGCAAGACGCAGAGTTCCCCGCCATAGTGCTAAGCCTGTTGACTCGTGTTGGATTTGCAAATCTTGGTAAATTGTGCGCTGGAAGAAGCGACCCAGCAAGACCCAAGCGAACTCAGCGGCGATCGCATCAGCAAGCACGCATTTTGAAACTACTCCCTCACACACTGGAAGTTCTACAATTCCGAGTGTTTCTCCCTCCAGTTCAACTCTTGCATACAGGCGTTCGGCTGAAGCAGGAGTAACGATATCTTGGATTGGCTCTGTCACCTCAATGCTTGCTCTATGAGATGTGCCAATCGTCAAAGGAGACAGCGCTACTGATTTCTCCAGGATGAAGCGCTCTAGGAGAGTACTGGCACGACGAGCTAGCCCAATTGCTGTTGCATGTGCTTCCAAGACAACCAAAAATTCATTAATGCCTGCTTCAAGACGTTGCCATAGGATGTGGTAATCAGGTAGGGGGCAACAAGTCGGCAGAGGTAAAGCGTAGAAAAGGTACTGAGCAACCTGCATCGGATCTAGCTCTGGAGCGCGGTTATCTACAAGCAGATCAAGCAGGGAACGAGTACTTTGACCTCCACCGATTAGCAGTCCAGCTACCCAACAAGCAAAGAGCAGATTGGCAGTGGGTAGTTCTTCAATAGGTAGCCCTTTGGCATAAGCAGGATGAGGGTTTTGGACTCGTGGATCGGGTGCATACCCCTGAGCGATCACTTGAAGACCATCGGCAAAGAGTTGATGGGCATTTGCAGAAGCTGAGTTTATCCGAATGCGATAGTGCGCCAGTACTTCAGAAGTTCCACCAAAGCGAGCGCCAGTGCGAGCAATACGCTGCCAAAGATCCCAGTCTTCGCAGGTACGGAGGGACGTGTTGAAACATCCCACAGCTTGCACGAGCGATCGCCGAACAATGCAAGCATGGATGGCAAATACATTGGTGTGACCCAACGCAACAAATAAATCGCCTGAGGAAAACCAGCCCGTATCACCTATAATCTTGCCTTCAGGTGTCACTCGTACCCAGGCGCAGTGAGCCACATCGAGTCTGGGGTCACTGCTCAGAATGCTAGTGAGTTGCTCCAAGTGTGCGGGTAAGATGCAATCATCAGCATCCAGGAACAACAACCAATCAAAGTTTGCTAAACCGATACCAGTATTTCGAGCAGCGCTCACACCGCTTTGAGGTTGACTTACGACACGAATTCGAGAATCTTGCTTAGAGAAGGTTGCAACAATAGTAACAGTTTCATCGCTAGAACCATCATCAACCACAATCGCTTCCCAATTTGGACAAGTTTGGGCAAGAAGAGATTCTAGTGTTTCGGCAATTGTTCCTGCGGCATTATGAGCAGGGATGATGATGGACACGCTTAAGCTGGTCATATTCTGCTAAATTTTAATATTTTTTAAGGCTTGGATTTGCGCACTGCTAATTTCCCAACGTAGTGGGGGGCTAAGGATACCGTTCTTATTAACAGGTGATTGAATCTCTAACGGATAAACGTGCCAGTGGTAGTCGTAGGCATAAGCCCAAGTAGGCTCGTAGATGCCAACATCAATGAAATACTTCCCGCCATTGAGATCCAAGCGCTCAAGATGAAGTTTTACTTGCCCCTCACCTTGAATCAGCGGCAATGAGACACTCATTACTTCCGTATTGGTATCAAAGCAAATTTGACCATCCTCACGGCTAATCGCGACGCTAAAGATAGGAGAATCAATAGGTTGAGGTGATAAATACTCAATCTCAACACACAGGGAATCACCACTTTTAATCTCCGAGACAGGTAGCAGTCGCACATCTGCAATTTCAACTTCTAAAGAACCAAAGCGATTTTCATTGACTCGTAGTTCAACACCAGAATTTGTAAGCTGGGGCGGTCGTACTGGCGTGCGTTGTTGGGTCTGGTGGCGCATCTCGCTAACATACTGCCCTGCTACAACTTCTGGCTCACCATGCGCCACCACCTGACCATGACGCAGCCACAACGCTTGATCACACAGTTCCTGAATTTGTTCACTACTATGAGAAATTAAGACAATGGCACAGCCGTCTGCTTTTAGCTGGGCAATTCGTTGCAAGCACTTTGCCTGAAATGCCAAATCGCCAACAGACAGAAATTCATCAACTAGTAGCACGTCTGGGTTCGTATGGACAGCAACCGAGAAAGCCAACCGCATCTGCATCCCTGTGCTGTACGTCCGCACTGGGTTGTCGATAAACTGTTCTAACTCAGCAAATTCGACGATTGCATCAAAGCGCCGTGCCACCTCCCGACGGGTAAGACCTGCTACTACTGTCGTAACAAAGACATTTTCTCGCCCTGTCAAATCGCCATGGAAGCCAGCACCCAAGTCCAACAGCGCCCCAATTCTTCCCTTAACTTTTACCCTACCTTCATCAGGACGACCGACTCCACCAATCAACTGTAGCAGTGTCGATTTACCCGCCCCATTGTGACCCAGTACGCCTAACATCTGACCTGGGGAAACAGTAAAACTGACATCACGCAATGCCCAGAAATGCTCTACAGGTTTCATGCGCCGCAACCCGGACAAGGCTGCTTCCATAATCGTGACGGGTTTTTCGGCATGGTAGCGGTTAAAGCGCTTACCCAATCGTTGTACAATAATCGCTTCGCGCATTTACAACTCCTCCACAAAGCGATCGCTCTGTCGCTGGAAATAGTAATGACCGACAGGTAGAAGCACTGCCATCATTAAGCCAATAATTAGCAGGGCTAGCCAATTCGGTTGTGTGCCTTGTATTAGTACATCACGGTAAGCAGTGACAATATGCACCATCGGGTTGAGAAAGTAGAGGGATTGATACCCTGTCGGCACATTCTGGAGATCGTAAAAAATGGGTGTGAGGTAGAAGAATAGCTGTAGCAGTACACCCAGCGTATGCTGCGTGTCACGAAAGGTGACGTTCAGTGCAGCCAGTACATAAGCCAGACTGACCGTGAAGGCAAATTGGAGAGCCTGTAATATGGGCAAAAACAAAATGACAGGCTTGAGCGCAATCCCATCTATTAAGAGAAAGACAATTAAAACAGGAAGTGCTAACAAAAAGTGAATTAACCCCGTTGTCGTAATCACCACTGGTAATATTGCATTCGGGAAACCGGGTTGCCGGATTAGGGAACGATTGGCAATAATCACCCCCGTCGCTTGAAACAAGGAGTTTTGAAACCAATTCCACACGAGTAAGCCCGTAAACACGAATGAGGCATAGTGGGAAATCGAAACGGGTAGCACCAACTGGAAGACAAAGGCAAATACTGCCAACTGCAATAAGGGGTTGATTAATGTCCAGGCGACTCCCAAAGCTGACCGCTTGTAGAGCAACTTCATATCACGAGATACTAGCTCTCGCAACAGGTCATATAGATAGGGAAGCCGCCACTTGGGAAGAGGAACTGAGACAGTTCTCTTTGCTACCATGAGCATTCACTCCTATGAGACGTTTTGTGAGTTACCAACTGTGGCAGGCTGAAGTGTTTCTACTTGCAGCGTTTCTGTGGCGACAACAGAACGCTCTTGAGGCGGAATATAGGGACTGCTGCAACCTTCACGCTTAACACGCCGATAGGACTGCCACAATGACCAAGGTCCGGCTAGATTACCAACAATTTCCAGCACTATTAGTGAGAGTGGATATTCACTCCGACCCCCCAAACATTTTATGATTCGCAGCAAATGCACTAGCGGTAGCGTCACGAATATTCGCCACAACCCTCGCCAATCATCATCGCGTAGCCAGGTTGTCAGATTATAAGAGACATGACCTTTACTATAGCCATAGATTTGGCGGCGCAATGCAGCAATATCCCTGCGATGCTTGTGCCAGACATAAGCGGCTGGTTCGTATACTAGTGTGTATCCTGCTTTGAGCACCTTATAGAACAAATAAGTATCTTCTCCGACTCCTGAAGGCATTCCAGGACCAAGGGACTCTTCCATCAAACCAATTTGGGGATGTGTGAACATACTGGCACGAAACGCGGCGTTGGCTGTTGCGCCTAGACGCCAAGTCGATACAGCATCCCGTGGAAAGGATTCAAACCAATCGCCGTTAGCCTCAAAACGCTCAAAGCCGCGCCCCAAACCGCCATATCTTTCAAAGAATCGCTGGTAAACGGTTTCCAACTGTAGTGGTAAGACGTTACCTGTAACAATCATCACTTCTGGTCTAGCAAAGGGAACCACTAGTTTTTCTAGCCAGTCAGATGGCAGCGTTACATCGTCATCAGTCGCAATTACAATGTCGCCTGTACTGGCAACAAAGCCTGCATTGCGAGCGTAAGCTAGTCCTTGACGTGGTTCGCTAACTAGCTTGACACCTGGAAATTCAGCCACTATAGGAGGAGTTAAACCAGAACTAGGATTATTGTCAACAACGATAATCTCGACCTGTCGGGGTGTTTCTTGGGCGATTAAGCAGCGCAAGCAGTTCCGCAAATCGTCAGGTCGGTCATAGGTGGCGAGGTTAATAGAAACCGAAACGTTAGTGGGTAAACCCTCAGGTAAAGCTGTCTCCTTTTCAGTTGGTGTATAGCGATCGCTCAAAATAGAAACTGATTCAGCCCAGCGAACATCAACTGTTCGGCGGCAAGCAGGTTTGAGTAGCTTTAAACCTAATTGTTTGACAATTTCTTCACTTAAACGATTGGTGCTGATTGGCTGATAAATATTGGGAATCGTAATACCACCCAAAGGCTCTCCTTTCCAAGTAACAAACACCTGCACGTCCGAGTAATCTGTAACATCGGTTAGTGGTTGTAAGGGTTGGCTGAGTTCGGCAGTCCGCACAGCCACTTTCCTTGAGGGTGCGGTAGTAGTATCTTTTGAGACGGGGTGGTAGCGATCGCTCTCTGGGCTTTGCGAACCGAAAGAGTTGGCAATCTCCGCAGCAGTGCGTCGTGCTGTTTGATAGCGGGTCAAACCGATAAAGCAACCCCCTAATTCAGCCTGAATTAAGTCTTTGGGAAAGCGAGTTGGATGCTTAAAGGAAATCCACAAACGGCGCAGATTCCAATATACTACCCACCAGACAAATAACTTTAAGAAAGAAAAACGCTCTTCAGGATAAACAAAAAGGCTCCGCAGGCAGTAGGAAAATAAACCAATGCTGTTATTAGCAATTTGCGATCGCAATTTAGCATAATCTCGCCGATGACGATGTTTGACAACAGCATTTGGCTCGTAAACCAGAGTATGTCCTTCCTTCAACACTCGGAAAAACATCTCCAAGTCTCCGCCACCATTGGTAACAGTGCCTACATCCAAGGCAGGATCGAAGGAACCAATTTCATCAAATACGCAGCGGCGGTAAGCCATGTTTGCCCCCGTGCCAAATTGTCCAGTACCCAGACACTGCCAAGGCATCTTGCTACCTGGATAGACTCGATGCCACTTTCGCTCAAAACCGCGTCCGAAGCCACCGTACATTTCAAATAAAACCTGGGACTCCGTTTCCAGTTCGTAAGGCACCACCAAGCCAGTAACAGCCATGACTTCAGGGTTTTCTGCAAAAACCTTAGCTAAGGCTTTCACCCAACCTGGATCAACCACTACATCGTCATCGGTGTAAGCAATAATCTCGCCTTTCGCCTCAATAATCGCTCGGTTACGTGCCCAGTCTAAGCCCGGACGTGGTTCGCAAACATAGCGAACATGAGGATATTTTACCTGCACCAGCTCTTTAGTTGATTCACTGGTAGGCGCATTATCCACAACCAGAATATCCAGGTTAGGGTAATCTAGCTGACACAAAGCATCCAGACACAGAGCTAAATCCGAAGTGCGATCGCGCGTACACACCGCTACAGTTACTAGGGGTAAAGTTCCTTCATACTCCGGCGGTGGTACATCAAACAAATCTTCAAGCCGTAACCCCTCTGGTGTTGGTGGTGCGGCTAACCCGTTTTCCAAGAGACGATTAATAATTGTCCAACTATGTTCTTCCAGAATCAGTTTGCTTAAAGTGCTTGCCATGCAGCAACCATTAGTAATCGGGGCTTTGACATACCCAACTGGCACACCATGCAACCGTACTAATCCTTGCAGTCCCATATAACCGTCTAACCCTTCAATCGTAGTAATTGGACGGCTTAGTTCAATATCTACTACTTTAATTGGATACAGCATATAATTTCTTATATCATCAGCAGTGAACAGTGCAATAGATTTCCAACTAAGAGCTTAAAACGTAGGCTTAATTGTCGTTGATTAAAATCCGTGATTGTACTGAATCGACGATTAGAAGACGACCCTGCATTCAATCTCATTACAGAAAAATGATTGAAACCCAACGGAGATAAAACTGATGACCCCATTAGCTCCCAAAAACTCTTAATTGACAGCGTATACAAGCCGTAGCGCCAAAGGGGTGTAATCCAATCAGCTTGCAAAGCTGCCTTTAACCAAAAGAGGGTAATTCCAGGGGTTCCACACTGACTACTTTGTCGTGCTAAGTACATATAAAAACTACTCTTAGACAACCGATAAAGCGCTCCAGGAATCTCTGGATGATTTTGCCGAACCACCTGCAAAATCAAGTTGTGAGACTTCGCCATTTTGCTATAATCGCGAGACATACTGCTTTGAATCTTGCGATAACCAATCAAAAACTCCGACACCACTCGAAATTGATAGTATTCGGCAATTCGCAAATAAAGCTCCCAGTCTTCACACCCTTGAGCATCTTGTTCTTTCAGTTGGCAACTATAGCCGCCAATTTTTTCGAGGCAAGCACGGCGAATTATAGAAGCACTGGAATTTCCTAAAAAATTGTGACAAATTAGTGTTTTATAAACATCTCCCTCAATACTAGAAGCACGGAACTCTCCCATTGGTGCGTCATCTTCATCAATATCCACTGACCAAGAATAGACTAACCCAACCGATGGGTCTGAATCTAGAAAACACTGCACTTGCTTTTCAATATTTTGTGGATACCAAATATCATCAGCATCAATCGGCGCAATGAATTCTCCCTGGGATTTTTCAATTCCTAAATTCCGGGCTGCTGCCACTCCTGAATTGAGCTGTTGCAACAAAATGACCCGCTTATCTTGTCCACCAATAGATTGAACAATCTCAGCCGTCCGATCTTGAGAGCCATCATCGACAACTAAAACCTCCAGATTCTTATAAGTTTGAGACAGGACAGATTTTAAAGTTCGTTCAATAAACGCTTCGGCATTATAAGCGGGGATAATGACCGAAATTAAGGGAGATTGAGAAACTGGCTGTTCGCTATTCATCCTTGCTAGATTGCTGTTCCATTTATACAACCGCAGTAATTTAACTACTTGTTAGTTCCTCTGACTGACCGTGGCGTTTCTGATGCCAGTTCCAAGCGTGGTCTATCATATCTTTCAAGTCTGGATATTGCGGTTTCCAGCCCAAAACTCTCCTAGCTTTTTCCCCACTGCTAACCAGGGTAGGCGGATCACCAATACGGCGATCGCATTCTACAACGTTGATGGGTTGCCCCGTTACCTCTTTCACTGTCTCAATCACTTGTCGAACAGAGAAACCATTACCATTACCCAGGTTAAAAATTTCACTCCTATCCCCTTCGAGCAGGTATTCTAACCCCAAAACATGAGCTTGAGCTAAATCGGCAACGTGGATGTAGTCGCGAACGCAGGTTCCATCAGGGGTTGGATAATCCGTCCCCAAAATTGAAATAGAGTCTCGCTTGCCCATTGCCGCAAACAACACCGATGGAATCAGATGCGGTTCCGGGTCGTGGTCTTCGCCCAATTCTCCAGCAGGGTCTGCCCCAGCCGCGTTAAAATAGCGAAAAATTACTGACTTCAACCCGTAAGCCCTATCAAAATCCGCCAAAATCTTTTCCACCATTAACTTGCTGCTGCCGTAGGGATTGATGGGATTTTGGGGCTGTTCTTCAGTAACGGGAATTGACTGAGGGATGCCGTAGGTAGCACAAGTCGAGGAAAAGACAATTTTTTTGACCGATGCTGCCATCATCGCTTCCAGTAATGTCAACGTCCCCGCCACGTTGTTTAGGTAATAGTTCAGGGGATTTTGTACAGATTCCCCCACATAGGCATAGGCAGCAAAATGGATGACTGCCGTAATCGGATGCGCGGCAAACAGCTCATCAAGTAAGGCGCGATCGCTGATGTCTCCTACAATGAGCTTGGCTTGCAATACCTTGTCAACAAAGTCCTGATGTCCACGTACTAGGTTGTCGAGGATGATGACTGGGTAGTTGGTTTTCTGTAATGCTCGTACCGTATGAGCCCCGATAAAACCCGCTCCTCCAGTTACCAGAATGCTTGGCTTGATAAGAGGCACAGTGACTGAATCCTTAAATTGTATTGATTATTAGATTTATGCAACAAGTTTTGTGCTATGGTTGACCATTGCCCCGTTATAATCGCAAGACTTAGCGGGGGCTTCTCAAATAGAGAGATCTAAATTTCCTCCTATCTATATCTATAAAGATGGTGCTTAATAGCTAACGCTAACACGTGCTGAGTATCCCAGGGAGTCGCCACGCGAAGCCAAGATGAGTCCCACCGAAGATACTGCTGTGTAACTCAAGATATAACACTAATTGTTTTGCTTTGGGGGTATAATATCGGCAGATTTACTAACTCTTCATATTATCTGCACAAATATTAACGTTCGATAAAGATGTTAGTGAATCTCCTCATCGGACAATTTATTTAGAAATATTTCAAGTATGATGATTCATGACTACTTGACGAAATTGACGGAATTCGGCTAAAAAATGTTCCGGCGTTGATTTGATATAGCTTGACTCATAATATCAATCTCTATATGATTCCTTCTACTCCTACTCCCGAACTAACTGTTTCAGTGATCATTCCCGTGTATAACGGGGGCGAGAACTTTCGGCGATGTCTTTCGAGTCTGCGTCAAGCGGTGCCTTATCCCCACGAAGTGATTGTGGTAGCAGACGGCGACACTGATAGTTCCTGGCGTGTTGCTCAGGAATTCGGTGCCAGAGTCATTCGAGTCCCTGAATCTGAAGGTCCTGCCAAAGCCCGAAATCTAGGAGCAATAGTAGCCCAAGGTGAGATTATTTTTTTTGTCGATGCCGATGTCGAGATTTATCCTGACACGATCGCTAAGGTAGCGGCAACCTTCAACCAAGAACCCGATTTAGCCGCGCTGATTGGTTCCTACGACGATACGCCTGGAGCCAGCAATTTCTTGTCTCAGTACAGAAATTTGTTGCACCATTACACTCACCAAACCTCCTCTGAAGAAGCATTTACATTCTGGGGAGCCTGTGGCGCAATTCGTCGTGACATCTTCTTAGAAGTAGGTTGCTTCTACGAGACTTGGCGCAATCGGATTGAAGACATTGAGTTAGGTTGTCGGCTAAAGCAAGCCGGTTACACGATTAAGCTGGATAAGACCCTCCAAGTGAAGCATCTTAAACGCTGGGAAGCGCTTTCTATGCTGAAAGCTGACTTTTTTTACCGAGCACTGCCTTGGACTGATCTGATCCTATCCAATCGCCAGGTCGCCAACGATTTAAATCTCAAACTCTCCAACCGAATTAGCGTTGTATTAGTCTATACCTTACTGGCTGCTTTAGCCGCCACTTGGTGGTGGTCTAGTGCTGTGATTGCCGTCTTTGGCTTGAGTCTGGCTCTTGTGGTTATCAACGCTCCCGTCTATCAATTCTTTTATGAAAAGCGTGGTTTGAAGTTTGCCATTTCCACCATCTTTTGGCATTGGCTCTACTATGGGTATAGTGGATTAGCTTTTGCAATTGGTATAGTGCGCCATTCATTGAAAAATCGCCAATGGTCTATCAGAGCATTTGAAAAGTCTAGCTTTAGTGACTTAACAGCTAACTACGGCAGTATTTTGGCATCAATGCTTGCTGAAGCCGTCGCCCCATCAGCTTTCGCTTTACTGGTAGCAAGCCAATGCCTATAATAACTGAGTTCTTGTACTAATCACAACAATCTGTCAGTGGTTAAAACCACTGTCTCATAGCTTGCATTCGTCTTTAGACGACTGCATCAGAGTTTTAGGTGCTATTAGACAGGGAATACACTGCCCACTCTACTTATCGAGGATTTGGGGGAGGCGATAAGTCTCGCACCATAATCTATGATTGGTGGGAGAGAATGTCACGCCTGTATTTTGAACTCTAATGCTTTACTTTATTATTGCTTGGGCTTTTCTCACGGTCCTTTGTTATGTAATAGGAACAAACCTTCTGAATACCTTTAAAGCGGATTGCTTTGAGCAACGCGGCGATCGCTTTATTATTGCGGTATGGCTAGGAGTAGTAGTTCTTTGTGTCTCTCTCCTGACTACTTCATTGGTTTTGCCGTTATCTAGCTTAGTTGGTTTAGGCGTTTCTGTCATTCTGGTTTCCTTATCCCTGTTGTCGCGACAGACACGGACGGAGGTGACAGATTTTTCGTCCAATCTTTCTTTGAATTTAATTGGAGGGTTTTTTACCCTAGAGGTTGTTGTTGCTTCCTTGACAAGCCAACAAGTTACCTGGATTGATACAGGTTTGTATCACTTTGGCGCAATTCACTGGTTATCTGAATATGGAGCCGTTCCTGGTGTTGCTTTAATTCAGAATAGATTTGGTTGGACTTCGTCATGGTTCGCCCTGGCTGCACCTTTCCATTCGGAAATATTCGGCGATCGCGTCAGTGCTATCACCAATGGTTTTGCTCTACTCATCACTATTCTACATTTTCTACTGAGTATTGGTCATATTTTTACAAAAAAGGCAAAACTTGCAGACTGGTTAGTGATAATCTCATCATTCATTATTCTGCCCATGTTGATGATTAGAAGCCTGCCGATTGTTAATAAAAAAAGCCTCATGTCGATCATCTTAGTTTCGCCGTCCCCTGATATACCTATACTTCTGCTGACATTAGTTGTAGCCTGGACAATTCTAATTATTTCAGACACTAATAAACTCCTTTGGGATGCCGATAATAATTTTACTTTAGATGCTAGAATCATTCCGCTAATTCTCGCAGCAGGAGCTGTGACTATGAAACCGACGGCTTTTCCTCTCCTGCCTGTAGTCGGTCTTTTTTATCTGTCTGGAAAAAACCTTAGCATTCAGCGAATCTTTTCTGGAATTATCATACTTTTTTTGCTGCTATTCCCAATGTTAATATTTGGAATTATTACCTCTGGATGTCCCCTCTTTCCCTCATCATTTATGTGCCTTGATCTCCCCTGGTCTGTCATAGACAAAGAACAAATGGCAAGAAATGTTGGCATTGCCGGATGGTGGAAATGGTTTGGTTCTCCGCCATCTGGTGAAAATTATTTGCTCTGGGTATTGACCCAATGGTTTAAGAATAATCTACTCAACCAATTAATGGTTGTACTGCTTATTGTTTCAGTTATGTTTGCTATTTGGATTTTAAAAACAGCGAAAATTCGGGAGATTTGGGGTCATATATGGGTAATAGCAATCGGCGTCACAGGAATTGCCTTTATAATGATAGTATCACCGATTATTCGATTTGGTTTAGGATATTTTTTACTGATCCCTGCTTTATTAGTTGCTAGTTATATGCAAAAAATGGTTAGTATAATTTTATCTCAAAAGAGCCATGATTTTAATTTTTTATTTCAACGAAAAAAATTATCTAAATTCAAGGGGGTAGTTCCTTTCTTCATGGCAAGCTTGGCTACAGTTGCACTGGTTCAAGGTATCACTCAATCTCGTTTTGTTCTACCACCTGCGATGCCGAAGGTTCAAGTTATTACTGCACAGTTAAACGATATTCAGTACGTCTATCCTGAAGAAAAAGCACTTTGCTGGGGAACCGAGTTACCTTGTGCATTAGGACCTATCGAGCAAACTATCAAACTGCGTGATCCGTCACAAGGAATAGGAGGTGGCTTCATTCATGCCAGATAATAAGTTTTGACCAATAACCGAGTTAAAAACGATGAGCCTATTCAACCAAATCCTCAACGCCATCGATAATCCTAATCAGCAAGCCAACCCTAGCCAGCTAGCCAGCATTGTCAGTACGGTGCAACAGTTGAGCAATAATGCCAATACTGACGCCTCAACAATTCAATCAGTTTTATCCGTTGTCGGTAAATATGCCCGCCCTGCCTTGCAACAAAAGCGACAAGCCGACGGTGAGCAACAAACTCAATCCTTTGTCAATCAGTACAGCGGCACTCAGCCCAGTACTCAAGCGGTTGAGTCGCTTTTTAGTATGCCTCAGATCCAGCAACTCGTACAGGAAGCCGCACAACGGACGGGACTCAATGCTGGTATGATTCAATCTATGCTGCCAATATTGGTGCCGTTGGTGTTGAATTTCCTACAAACGGGTGCAGACGCTCAGAACCCCCAAGGTTCCAATTCTGTTCTTAGCAGTTTCTTAGATTCTGATCAAGATGGTGATGTTGATATCTCTGATGCGATGAAGCTTGCCTCTCGCTATTTGAATCCTTGATAGCGTGGAGGGGATGGGGCGCGGGGGGAATAAATGAAACTTTCCCGTTCCCCACCTCTTTCAGGATGAAGCGCGAGCCGCTTGCACGAGTAACTTGGCGAGTTGAGTTAGTTGCTTTTTGTCAAAGGCTTTGACAATTGCTTGAGCGGCGGCTTTGGGTTCTACGGTAATTGTTATCTGTTTGGGAGTCGCTTTACTCGCTGGGGGTGAAGTAGCAGGTGGGGTGCTGGCGAGTTTCTGCAAGGTGGGACTCACTGTTAGGGTACTCCCTTTACCCCCCTGTAATAAATCGCTGGCGTTTTTGAGGTCTTTGATGAGGATTGGAGCAAGAGTTGGATAAGAATTTTGCGAATTCGCTATAGCTTTAGATGCGACTCGGACTAACCCTTGCCACGATTGTACTCCCTGACCGAGCTTGGCTAAATGCTGGCAGTTTTCCTGAAGTTTTTGGCGGCTGGCTGGCGTATCTTTTTGTTTGAAGAGCTGCAACATCTGTTTCAGGATGCCCATTACTTGAGACGCAAACTTAGGGGAGACTTTGCCAGCAGCTTTGCTCGGTTCGGGTGAGGGTGCCGCTGTTGCTGGTGGGCTGCCATCACTGATTAAGCTTTCAAGGTGAGCCTGTAGTTTTACAAAATGCGGTTCTGCTGCTTGTAAGGCTTGCTCCGCTTCTTCTTCCCGCAAACCAAAGGGTCCTTGGAGTTGATCGAGTAAGGCTTTGAGGGTGTCGTATCCCTGTAAAAACAGATTCTCCAGATTGCGGTCAACTTCGATAGGATGCTCTTTGAGTATCTTCAAACCATCCTCTAAGCGGTGGGCTGTTTTTTGTAAGCTGCTAAAACCTAGCATAGCCGCACCACCCTTGACAGAGTGGGCAGCGCGGAACATTTCATTGACGGTTTCTGGGTCTTTAGCAACCTCTCGTAAATTTAAGAGTCCTTTTTCGAGGGTGTCAAGGTGTTCTTTCGCCTCTTCAATGAAATAGCCTAAAATTCTTTGCTGATTCCCCGAATCCACAGCCGTTTTCCCTAATCAAAACGATTTTGTGTAAAAGAGACCTGCAAGGGCTACATCTGGAAATGTTGGCACCGAGTACAAGCGATCGCAGGTTTTGCCCAATTTATCGGTCAAACTCTTTTCTTAGAGTAGCCGAAAGAGCCTGAACAATTCTGCTTTTTCTGCTTCAGTCAGGATACCTCAATTTGGCGGACAGCGGTAAGGGCAGAGTAGCTGACACCAGCAGTTCCTTCACCCGGATGAGTGGAATCGCCCACCAACCACAACTGCTGAATTGGTGTGCGCGTGGCAAAGCCAAAGGGTCCAAAATTTGGTATCCGTTGACCAATACCCCCCACAATTCCCAAGTCCCGTCCGGTGTAGCGGGCAAAGGTGCGGGGAGTTGCCGTCTCTTGGTGGAGGATGGTTTCGGGTTTTAAGTAAAAGTATTGGTTCAAACGAGCGATCGCCTCTTCTGTAAACTGTTGTTTTAGTTGGTCATAATCGTCCTTTGAACCCTGCCACCACCGTTTAGTATCGGTAAACGACGAAGCAATAATCGTAGCTTTTCTCTCTGGGGCACGACCATCTCCCAGTTTGCTGACGGAAACAAAGAGAGAGTTATTTTCCCCAATCTGTCCATTGTAGTCGTATAGAAACTGGAGGTGGGGGGGACAACCGGGGGGAATCGCACTTTGATCAACGCCGAGATAGATAACGAAAGCACCAGAAGCTGGCGGCAATTTATCGATCCGATGCTTGTAACCTCTAGGTGCTTCTTCTCCTAATAATTTCACTACGTTTTGCACGGTGACGTTGGCAACGATTTCATCAGCGGGTTCGTTCCACACGTCCCCGGTTTTCTGATTTCTCACCGTTACCCCAGTTGCTTTGCCACCTGAAACTTGAATCTGTTCAACGGTATGGCGCATCAGCAGTTTACCACCCCACTTTTCTAACGCCGCCACCAGGCGATCGCTCAAAACTTGCATACTTCCTTGCAGGTGAAACAGTCCTTGGGGTTCCTGGGAAACGCCCAGCGCTGTCGCTGCATACAGCAGTGCTGTTTCATCAGCATTCACCTGGGAGTAAAGCTTCAGTTGTAAATCTAGAAATGTCCGTAGACGCTGGTTGTGATAGAGTCCGTATATCCGTAATGCATCCCCTACAGTCATGAAGGTAAAGGGCAGGGTGATTAAGGTATCGGGACGCACGGCTGAGGATAGCTGCCACAAGTCCCAGAGATTGCGGGGGGGTAAAACTGGGTCGCGGGATTGAAATTTCCAGCTAGCCTTGAATAACGTTGCCATTAGCTGCCAAAAGGGTTCGCTACCAGGAAACTGTCGCTGCCGTTCGATTGCCCATTTTTCTGGGTCACGCCAAACGTTAATGGGTTCACTTTCACCCGGTAGAAATACCGCACAAGCTGGGTCGCAGGGTGTAGCGGCGGGTAGGTCTATTTCTAATTCGTCAAAAATTCGCTTGTGAATGCCACCCGGTTCTAATCCTGCAACTTGGGTGGCTCCCACATCGAAGGTAAAGCCGCGTCGTTTGAAGGTGGAGGCACATCCTCCAGGTACGAAGGCTTGGTCAAAAACTACTACGTCATAACCCCGACGGGCGAGGAGTGCGCCAGCCGTTAAACCGCCGATTCCCGCACCAATGACGACAACACGGCGGGTTTTGCTGTTGCCAGTAGGAACGTTTGGCATGAAATAACTTTATATTTCTTAATATTATTATCATAAAATAGAATTCAATCTTAGGCACAGACACAACATTTGGCAGGGACACGATACCAAAGTCACTACAATTAGTTAGTGGTTGACTGTTGACAAATGCGATGTTTTCTGTAATTAATATTTATGGTGGGAAAATATACGCGCCTGTAGTATCGCTTCAGTTCTATATGTAAGGCAGCAGACGGAGAACCATGAAACTAAGACAGCGGCTGGTATGCCTTCTCCTCGGGTTCATCGTGTGGTTTAGCTTACCAACTCCCACCTCTACCGCCAGTACATCGGCTGCTCCTCAGGTGCTGCATGTTCTCAATCGCCTCAGTTACGGTTTGAGTCCTGGGGATATCGAGGGGGTGCAATCGTCGGGTATCAAAGCTTATATTCAATCCCAACTTTCTCCAGAGTCTATCCCTCAAAGACCAAAACTCAAGGGACAGATTGAGCAGTTTGAAACCTTGCAACTGAGTCCTGTTGAACTGCTCAGAGACTACGAACCGCCTCAAGGAAAACGGCGAGAACAGTTATCTGAAGAAGAACTTAAAAACGCCAAAAAGAAAGCCAAACAACCGCTCAAGCAAGCCACAGACGCTCGTCTGCTCAGAGCGATCGCAAGTCCTCGGCAACTCCAAGAAGTGATGGTAGACTTTTGGTTCAATCACTTTAATGTATTCGCCCAGGACAAGGAAAATCGTTTTTGGATTGGCGCTTACGAAGAGCAAGCCATCCGACCTCACGTTCTCGGTCGCTTCCGGGATTTGTTGGCAGCTACTGCCCATCATCCGGCTATGTTACTTTACTTGGATAACTGGCAGAATACTGCACCCGGTAGTCGGGGTGCTAAGGGTAGATTTCGGGGTTTAAATGAAAATTATGCCCGTGAACTGATGGAACTCCACACCTTAGGAGTGGATGGGGGCTATACCCAGAAGGATGTGATTACCCTCGCTCGTATCCTTACCGGTTGGGGCTTAGACCGTGATGGCAGTCGTGGGAGTGAGAGTGGATTTTATTTTGATAGCGATCGCCACGATTACACCGATAAAATCTTTTTAGGTCAACGTATTAATGGCAGTGGTATTCAAGAAGGCGAACAAGCCCTCGATATCTTAGCTAGTCATCCGGCAACCGCCCGTCATATCAGCTACAAATTAGCTCAATACTTTGTTGCCGACGAACCCCCCTCAGGGTTAGTAGACCGTTTGGCGAAACGTTTCCGGCAGAGTGACGGGGATATTCGTGCTGTTTTAGAGACGTTATTTCAAAGCCGAGAATTCTTAAACCCTGACTATTACAGTAGTAAATTCAAGACTCCCTATCAGTACGCCATCTCCGCTGTGCGAGCTACTGGCGTAGAAGATTTCCGCCTCACCCGCACCTCCCGCTTTTTAGAACAGATGCAAATGCCCCTCTACGGTTGCCGTACTCCCAACGGCTATAAAATGACTCAAGGGATTTGGCTGAGTCCGGATGCGATGCTGCGCCGTCTCAATTTCGCTACAGCACTGGCGAATGGGTATCTGAGCGATGAGAAACCTAAAAATGTTGACCAACTGATTAGTACTTTAGGTAATAGGTTATCGGCTCAAACTCAAGAGGTGATAGAAAATAGTTCAGAAAAGTTACGTGCGGCGTTAATTCTGGGTAGTCCGGAGATGATGCGTCGGTGAGGAGGTCGAGTTTTATTCATAATTCATAATTCCTAATTCAACATGAACAGACGCAACGTTTTAAAATATGCCAGCCTCTTGGCGGCTGCGGGGCTTGTGCCGATAGGGATGCAGGGTTGGGCGGACAGAGGATTGGGTCAAAGCAATAACCGGAAGCGACTGATTGTGATCTTCTTGCGGGGGGGAATTGATGGACTGAATGTGGTTGTTCCTTATCAAGAGGCGGCGTATTATGATGCCCGACCGAAAATCGCTATTCCGAAGCCGGGTAAAAAAGATGGACTTTTAGATTTAGATGGTCGTTTTGGCTTGCATCCAGCTTTAGCTGACTTGATGCCTTTGTGGAAGCAGGGGAGTTTGGCGTTTATCCATGCTTGCGGTTCGCCGGATTCGACTCGTTCTCATTTTGATGCCCAAGATTATATGGAAAGCGGGACTCCGGGTGTTAAAAATACCCCGGATGGGTGGATGAATCGATTGTTAGCTACCCTCCCGAAGGGAATGCCGACTCAAGCGGTGAATATGGCTTCAATAACCCCTCGCATCATGATGGGTTCTATGCCGGTGGCGAACCTACCGATGGGCAGAAATTCTGACCGTTCTTTGTCGGTAGACCGTCCGGAGATTAATAGGGCTTTTGACCGTCTTTATAGTGGTAATGATCCTATCAGCCTTGCCTATCAGGATGGTCGAGAAGCACGGGAAATCTTGTTAGCGGCGTTGGAGTCGGAAATGAAGGCGGCGTCTAAGGGGGCACCCGACCCGAGTAAGTTGGGCAAACAAACCCAAAAATTAGCACGGCTATTGGTGGGGGATGCAAAAACGCAATTGGCATTTATGGATGTTGGGGGTTGGGATACCCATGTTAACCAAGGGGGTAGTAAGGGGGGGTTTGCTAGAAAGTTAAAGTCCTTAGGAGAAGGTTTGGTAACGTTAGTTGAGGAGTTAGGGTCGGTTTATTCAGATACAGCGATCGCAGTTTTATCTGAGTTTGGTCGCACGGTGAAGGAAAATGGCAATGGTGGCACTGACCACGGGCATGGTAATGTGATGTTGCTTTTGGGGGGTGGAATTCGGGGGGGTGAAGTGTATGGGGACTGGCTGGGATTAGAGGAATCGCAGTTGTATAATAAGCGTGACTTAGCAGTTACAACGGATTTCCGAGATGCGATCGCGTCGTTACTAGAGGAACATATGGAACTGAGTGCGTCTCAAATTAACTCAGTGTTTCCTGAGTATACAGTTAATCACCTCTCGTTAGTGAGATGATTGCAGGGTTTCTGGAGTACGGGGGTACTGGATTTACTCCCCCCAAGGTTGGGGGGTTGGGGGGGCTTTCGCAACGCTGTTTTCGTAAGTCCTGAGGTTTTGTTGGGTTACCCTAGCGCTAACCTAACCTACTCCCTATTCCCCAACCCTACAATCGGCTAGCAACTCAGAAGGAACGTCCGATTCAGAACTAGCAAGTCCTTGCAATCGCTGTCGATACGCCATTAACTGACTCCGAGACTCGGCATCCGATTCAACCACCAGCATTCGGTCAATAACTTTGATGGCTTGCGACCAGTTTTGACTGCAAAAAGCCTGTTTTAGCTGGGCATTCAAGTCTTCCGGCGGAGCATTTCTGGGACTGTTCCCATTCCCCACCAGTTGAAACGACTTAAAAAACCCTTCAATCGTTTTAGTTAAATTTCTTTCCTGACCCGTTAAGACAAAGACTTGATAAAATCGTTCGTTGACAATATAAGATTTACCGATTCCAATCCTGCCATCACTAAGCTGAACCCGAAATTCCCGTCCTGGAAAACCCCCCAAACTAATCGTTCGCTGGCTAAGTAATCTGCCACCAAAACCTTCAGCAAAACTCGCAGCTTCTCCCCTGAGAAACTCATTAACGTTTCGGGAATTAGGAACACCATTCGCTGGTAAATCTGCATAAGCTACTCCATAGAGTGCTTCATTCCCGCGCAAAACCGAAAAGATGCGCATCGGTATGCCACCCCGAGGAGTATCAATTGTTCGTCTTTGTTCGTCAGGCGTACCGGGCAGGAGTATCCGAAAGCCACCTTCTGTGTAAGAAAATGGCTTCCAGACAGACTGAGCGATTTGAATCGGTTGACTAGCTTGAACATTTTCAAGTCCAAAATAGCCACCGAAGAGAACAGTGGTTATAGCCAGGGGAATAAAAATTTTGTTATTCATTTTAAAACAGGCAACTAGAAGAGTTCGACATCCTTAAGCTGTTGGGCAATTTGCTGTTTAGCATTTGCCGCTTCTCCACAGGTGCGGGGTGTCGGAAATACCTTACCCGGATTTGCCAACCCTTTGGGATTGAAGACTTGATTGACCCATTTCATCGTCTCCAAATCTGCCTCACTGAACATATCCGGCATAAAGCATTTTTTATCCGAACCAATCCCGTGTTCCCCGGAAATACTCCCCCCAGCTTGCACGCAAAGTTTCAGGATTTCTCCCCCCAATTCTTCTACCTTCTCTAACGCCCCAGGCACAGAATTATCATAAAGAATCAGAGGATGCAAGTTACCATCGCCTGCGTGAAATACATTGGCAATCTGATAGCCGTATTTCTCACTCAACGCTTCAATTTCTTGGAGAACCCTTACCAGTTGCGTGCGGGGAATGACCCCATCTTGAACAAAATAATCGGGACTCATATTCCCAGCGGCAGCAAATGCGGCTTTGCGACCTTTCCACAACTTCAACCGCGTTTCTGGGTCACTTGCTGTGGTGATATTTCGCGCCCCATTTTTCTTGCAAAGGTCGGCAACGCGCTGCTTATTGGTTTTTACTTCCACCTCTAAACCATCCAGTTCTACTAACAAGATGGCACCTGCATCTCTGGGATAACACCCCGTTGCCGCAACATCTTCTACCGCATTGATGCTGAGGTTATCCATTATTTCCATTCCACCGGGAATAATCCCCGCCCCAATAATATCGGCAACCGCACCACCCGCCCCTTCAATGCTGGGAAAGTCGGCTAGGACAACGCAAATAGATTCTGGTGTTTTGAGGATGCGCAGGGTAATTTCGGTGGCGATACCCAGGGTCCCTTCCGAACCAACAAATAACCCAGTCAGGTCGTATCCCGGCATTTCTGCAACCTGTCCCCCTACATCCACGATCGCACCATCGGGGAGAACTAATTTTAACCCTAAAACATGATTTGTTGTCACCCCATATTTGAGACAGTGAACACCGCCGGAGTTTTCGGCAACATTACCGCCAATAGAACAAATAATTTGACTGGAAGGGTCGGGGGCGTAGTAAAACCCTGCACCACTAACGGCTTGCGTTACCCAATTATTGATAATCCCCGGTTGCACGACAATTCGCTGGTTTTCCAGGTCAATATTGAGGATGCGCTTCATTAAAGCGGTGACAATTAAAATCCCATCTTCGACGGGTAATGCCCCCCCCGATAGACCTGTTCCAGCCCCCCGCGCTACCCAAGGGATCGTATTGCGATCGCAAATTTTCACCACCTCTGCCACTTGTTCCGTCGTTCGGGGCAGCACAACTAACGCCGGACGCTGCCGGTAACTCGCCAAACCATCGCATTCGTAGGTCAGCAATTCCTCTTTGCGGCGGACAACGCCATTTTTGCCAACGACGGCTTCAAATTGCTTGATGATCCGTTTCCAGTTCCGTTGTTGCTGGTCTGGGCGTAGGGTTTGGAGAATCATGGGTCGCTGGGTTTGATAGGGGAGCGATCGCAATCAACGACGCTTTTTTACAGACGATATCTCATTTTGAGTTTACTACATATTTTTCGATACACTCCTTCCAAAGCCAATACCCTTGCCCGTTCAAATGCACACCATCGGTTGTGTATTGAGCATTGAGTTCATTTTGGTTATCAGAAAATGCAGAAAACAGGTCGATATAAGGAAATGAAAAGGTTTTGGCTAACTCTTTGAGGCGGTTGTTCAATTCCACAACTTGATTGTTATTGATTTTTACTCCAAGTTTCTGCACAGACAGGGTTGTATTCGTCGGCAAAACGCTTTGAATAAAAACAGTTGTACCCGAAAGCTGACTTTTTAGGGTTTCTAAGATTTCACAGTAAGTCTTTAGCACCTCATCATTCCTTCTCCCTTGGATGATATCGTTAATTCCAATCAGGAGAAAAATGCTTTTAGGATTGGACTCCACAATCTCATCCAGTCGATTTAACACGCCATCCGTTCTATCCCCAGAAATTCCACGATTTTTTAGGGGAATATCTCTGAATAACTCCGACCATTCACCGTAATCCGTCAGGCTATCTCCTAAAAATACAACCTCTGACTCTCTGTGAAGTAAGCGGCTAAAGTGACTAGTTTTATCGCGATAGTAAGGAATTTCTTCTAGGGGAAAGAGTTTTGATTTTCGTCTCACTACACCCAATAGCCTCCGAATTAGGGAGAAAGCGAAACCCCTACGGATAATAATAAGAATCCCCAGTCCTAAGGTGAGGAGGTTCATGAGGATTGAAATCACTAAAGCAATGTTAAGGGTTGCGTCCATAAAACCTCAAATCAAAGCCCCACCACAACTAGAGCCACAACCCGCCGTACAACCGTAACAGTAAGAGGCGGTGCGAATCTCATCGATTACGTCTAAACTGCCAACATCCAACAGCTTACCAACTGTCAGAGGTTCTCCAGTACGAGACTTGGCTGGCACCTCTTCCATTTGATTAAAATCGCAGTCGTAAACATTACCCCGATAATCAATCGACAGTTCATTTCGACACATCAAATACTCAACGGTATCCGAGTTAAAGTTACGCTCTAAGAACCCCAGATAAGGAGCATAAACCTTGGTGCGTTGCAAATGAAACTTTGTTCTGCCAATGGGTAAGTTAGTAATCGTGAATAATTGGTTGAAGTCAATATCAAACTGTTCTTTGAGGAACATTTTATAATCCTGTTCCAATTTAGCCTGATCGGGAGCCAGAGAAAATTTTTCGCTAAAGGGTAAGGGCGGATTGTATACCAAATCCAGAATTAAATCTAAATTTCTCCCATAACCTAATTGATTCAGCCATTGAATAGCGCGAATAGAATCATTGTAAACGCCCTTGCCACGCATTTTATCTACATTGTCTTCTAAGTAGCAGGGTAGGGATGCCACCACTCTGACTTGGTGCTTGGCGAAGTAGTCTGGCAAATCTTCAAACCCAGACTCAAAATAAAGGGTTAAGTTGGAACGAACGATAACTTCTTTATCGGTTAATCGTGACGCCTCAACTAATGGCTTAAATCCATAGTTCATTTCCGGTGCGCCACCCGTCAAGTCAACGGTTTGAATTTGAGGATAACGATGAATCAGTTCGATAAGCTGGTTGCAAATTTCTGGAGTCAGTTCTTCAGTGCGTTTGGGACTCGCTTCGACATGGCAGTGTGTACAGGCTAGATTGCAGCGTTTCCCTAGATTGATTTGAAGAACCGTAATTTTGTTTTTTATTAAGGGTGTCTTCAGTTTTTTTCTAAATGGGGTGAGAGTTTTACTCGCCATTCCCTCTTGAATTTGTTGTTGAACCATGACTTTTTTGTTCTCTACTACACCCGATAAAGTTGAAATTGTTTATCAGTTCTGCTAGTCAGTATATTTAATCGGCTCCAACTCCAATCGATAGCGATAAAGTGCCACCGGTCGCTCCAACGCCTTAAAATAATTGGGGTCTTGAGGTGAAAGATAAACCGCTGTTACCTGCCATGCTTCAATTGAACGGGGTGAGGGCAGAAATTGATAGGATGTTGTAGTTTCCACTTCGTTAAAATACGGCTGAGGTGTTCCCCGAAAAAATTGATGGGTAATCTCAGTAGCAATAAAGCGATCGCTCTTTGGTATCTCAGCCCCTCGAGCCGTAACTACCGAAATAAGTTGACGCTCCGATCGCAAAGCGGTAATTTGACGATTGGGAGAATCTGGATCAACCTTAACCGAACGCACAGCCCGATCGCCCAGATAAGCCTTAGCAATGTTCAACCCATTGAATTCCCGATCAGCTACGACTACTGAACTCTCACGCCCCCGTTTCAGATTTTGAGTCGGTACAGACAAAAAGCGATCGCGAATTGCCGATAGCGACGGGTTAACCTTCTGAAACCGCACCTGAAACCGTACAGGCTGATTGAGATAGCGGCGATTGCTTTCAAACCCCGGCGTTACCACCTCTGGCGCTAAGGGAGCGATTTGTTCAGTTAGGGTACTAGTAACACTCCAAGTTCCCTCCATCCAAGCTGGGTAAACCAAATCCCCTTCCGCTACAGTAACGGCAGGTTTACTCTCCCAATCAGGAAACTGCGCTAAACGCTCAGCTAACACTCCTGCCTGCGCCTCACCCCCCAGCAGCAGCCCGATTAAAATCAGACACAATCCCAAAATCCGTCTCACCATTTATAAATTCTAAATTCTGCATTCAGCATAAGCGAAGCCGTCGGACATAAACAGCACTTACGCAGTTACACCCTCAACCCTTAGAAAGATGCAATCAATCTCCCTAGGACTGGTTGCTAAATTTGAGCCAATTATCCTAATATATGAATTGTGTATTACTTGTTTTACACTTGTCTTACAAGTTTGCAAATACAGTGTTCCTGTTGCTAAAGGAATAGCTTCTTTTGCTCCTAGAGTTGGCTTGCTATTCCGAAAAATCTAGAAAAAGCTCTCCTCAACTCCACCCTAAAAAGTACAGCGAAGGCTCGATTTCTTGTGACAAATTAATTTCTAATTTTCAATCAAGAAAGCGATCGCAGTTTTTAACTGATGTGGAGATTCTGTTGTAATCCTTACAAATTTATGAAATCCCAGCAGCCGGACACACGTCGCGAAGTGGAGAAATCCTTGGAAGTACTGTCACCCCAGGAAGCTGGCAAACTCTTAACAACCCTTGTGGGTACACAACGCATTAAGCAAGACTTGCAGGAACGGTCTACCGTACCCTTACTATGTGAATGGCTGGGCTATATGCCGTTGGGTTTGCAACTCGTAGGACACTACTTAGCCAAAAAGCCCGAAGTTTCTCTCAGTACAGTCTTAAGGCGGTTGGACGCACGCCAACGGCACGATAGAGAAACGACTCAATCAGAAACTACACTCAAGTGGAGGGTCGAAGCTGCATTAGAATTAGTCTGGCAGGAACTGGACTTAATGGCGCAGCAAGTCGCTCAATTGTTAGGCTTGTTTGCACCAACAGCCTTTCCCTGGGAATGGGTAGAGATTGCCGTGAGTGAGTCTCTCAATTGGCAGCAAGCTGACATCGAGCGAGCCAAAAACCAACTCAAGATGTGGCACTTGATGGAGTCGGTTATCGATCGAGAGAATTGCTACAAAATTCAGCCCATAATTCGAGACTTTTTTCAGCACAAGCTCAATGCATTAGAGTCACCCGCCACTCTCCTCTCTCGCTTCTCTGGTTATAGAAGCGGGGCATTGTCACAGGAAAGTGTTCAGCCACCTAACCCAATTCCTTTACCAGAACTCCCCGACAGCGAGAATTCATTAGAGACAGAAACAGTACAATCGGCTGAATGGCACCCCACCCTATCAATGTATCCCTACAAAGAGTTTTCAGGCAACTGCTGTATTGTAGAGGAGCCGCTACAGTTTGTAGACGCCGTACCTGCCAAACTCGATCCGAATCCCCAAATTCCCAGCGCCCCATCCTTGCAACCCAGCTCTGAAGACTCCCTCTCCAAGGAAAAACAGAGGTGGCAGCAGGAACACATCCAAGCCGACGATCTCAGACGGGCGTTTGCTGCTGCCGTAATCAAAGTTGTTCAGGGTATTTCTGATTCACCCACACCCCAGGATATCGAGTCTTTAAAAGAGGTGATTCCGCACCTGCAAGAAATTGCCCAGATGTTGCAAACAGCAGCAAGGGATGAAGAGTTACTATACTCGTTTGATAATTTAGGCAAATTTTATAAAAACCAAGAGTTAGCCGATTTGCTTTGGCTTTTTGATAAAGTCGGCAGATTTTATAAAAGTCAGGGATTATATGGGTTAGCAGAACCTTGGTTTGTGCAGTGTTTAGCGATCGCAAAAGCTGCCTTGGGAGAAGATCATCTTGATGTCAGCACCAGCCTCAACAATCTCGCCGGACTGTATTACTGCCAAGAACGCTATAGGGAAGCCCAATCCCTTTACCAGCAAGCATTAGACCTGAGAAAACGGCTGTTAGGAGCTCACCATATTGATGTGGCAACCAGTCTCAATAATTTAGCATCTGTCTATTACGCTCAAGGATGCTACAGCGAAGCTGAACCTCTGTACCTGCAAACATTGGAACTGAGAAGACGAATCTTGAGCAACAATCATCCCGATATTGCCACCAGCCTCAACAATTTAGGATTACTCTACTACGTTCAAAGACGCTACAGAGAAGCCGAACCCCTGTATATGCAAGCACTAGAACTGCGAAAACGCATCTTAAACAACAACCATCCCGATGTTGCCACCAGTCTCAACAACTTAGCCGGACTCTACAAAGCTCAACGACGCTACGCTGAAGCCGAACCCCTTTTAGTGCAGGCTTTAGAAGTCAGCGAGCGGGTTCTAGGTGTTGATCATCCCAATAGCGCCATCTTCCGCAAAAATCTCTCAGTTCTCCGCACTAAGCTACAAACAGGTTCGTCCTGGTTCCAGCGGATATTTTCACGGGATATCCCTCCTTCCTAAATCAACTCTATCTTTTAAGTAGGGTGGGCAACACCCACCTTCTCCCTTGAAGAGTTGCTAATGTGGGTTAATTCACTCGAAATGAAGTGCGGCGAAGAATGCGATCGCATTCTCATCCAAAGCTTCCGCTACTACAGCCATAGATGCAACTTGCGCCGTCCTTGGATTCGGAGGGATTAGGGCGTGGGGGGTGAAGGGTACTCTAACTCAACACCTGCGATACTGCATCCCCGGTAACTGAGACACCAACCCCTGCAATTCCAACAGCACCAGCGCCCCAGAAACCTCCCCCGCCGCCAAACCCGCTTCCTGGACAATGGTATCAAAGGATGTCGGTTCCGTCGTTAACGACTGGAACACCTGCACTAACTCCGGTGCTAAATCAGGTATTGGCTTAGGCGGCTCTGGCTCGAACAACGACAACTGCTCCCCCGCATCTAATAAGGGTATCGTCCCCAACATCTCTAACAAATGCCCCTCACTCAAAATCACATGCGCTCCCCGGTTTAATAATCCCAAACACCCCAACGACTTGTGATTATCCAACGAACCTGGTAACGCATAAACATCCCGGCAAAACTCATTCGCTTGATACGCTGTAATCAACGCCCCCGATTTAGTCGGCGCTTCCATCACCAAAACAGCACGGCTCAACCCCGCAATAATCCGATTGCGCTGGGGAAAATGGGGGCGGTTTGGCTGAGTTCCGGCAGGATATTCACTCAACACTAATCCCTGCTGCTGAATTTGTTCGTAAAGCCGCTTATTGCGCGGCGGGTAAATCATATCAACACCAGTACCCAGAACTGCCAAAGTTCTACCACCTGCCTCCAAACAACCCTGATGAGCTTCGGTATCGATTCCGGCTGCCATCCCAGAAACTACCGTAAAACCATGCTTCGCCAGTGCTGCACTAATTTTTCGAGTCCAACGCTTGGCATACTCGGACGGTTCACGGGTGCCCACAATTCCCACTACGGGCTTAATCCCTTGATTTTCTTGACGGTGAACCTGTCCGCGATAGTACAATACTGGCGGTGGACTAGGAATCTCTAGCAACAAGCGGGGATAGTCGGTATCGGCAGGCGTCCAGAAGCACGGATTTTTGAGGCTGTGTTGCTCTAGAAATTGCTCCGGGTTCAGTTGCACGCGCCCTTTTGCCACTGTCTCAACCAACCGCACCCCAAACCCCTCCACTGCTCCTATATCTCTAACTGGAGCTGTCCAAGCCTCTGCTAGAGTCCCAAAGTGCTGCTGGAGTCGTCTGAGCAGTATCGGTCCTATACCGACAATTTGCGACCATGCCAGCCAATAAGCGCGTTCTTCTGCCAACGAATTCTCCTGGTTCTTAAAACTTTATCTCAAAAATTCCCGTAAGCAATTAAGAATTAATTGCATTAACGGTACAATATCTCATGGCAACAGGACTGATCCATTTGAGGGTTGCCAAAACCCCTTGCGCCCCCATCCCTATCAAAGGTTGGGCAAAGAACTCTAGTTTACTTTAAAAGTTTGGAAACTAGGGGGGTGGGTGTCAGTCTGTCGTAAATTGCTGTCTAGACAGTAATTTGGAATGTTTAGAACCTCATTAGAACAACCACTTGTAGCGCATGAAAATTAAGAGACGCAGTATAATTGCTTTCTGTTCTGGATTGGCAGTCTCTCTAGTTGTGGGATGCACGAACCAGACACAAGCACCAACTGGAGAGGCGGGGGCAGATAACGCTACTGGCAGCGCCGCCAATGCCGGGGAAATCAATCTCTATTCTGCCCGTCACTACGACACCGATGACGCCCTGTATACCAACTTTACCGAAGAAACTGGCATCAAGGTTAATCTCATTGAAAGTGATGCCGATGAATTGATCGAAAAGATTAAGAGTGAAGGGGCGAATAGTCCTGCTGATGTCCTGATTACCGTTGATGCTGGGCGTCTCTGGCGGGCGCAAGAAGAAGGTTTACTACAACCGATTTCTTCTGAAAAACTAGAAGCAGCAATTCCTGCTAATTTGCGCGACCCTCAAGGAAACTGGTTTGGTTTATCCAAACGGGCACGGGTAATTGTTTATAACCCCGAAAATGTGAAGCCAGAAGAACTAACGAGCTACGAGGCACTGACTGAACCGGAGTGGAAAGGTCGTGTCTGCATTCGCAGTTCTGAAAATATCTATAACCAGTCCCTCGTAGCCTCAAAAATTGAAAGCAAGGGCGCTGAAGAAACTGAAAACTGGGTCAAAGGTTTAGTTGCTAACTTTGCTCGTCCGCCAGAAGGCAATGACACCGCTCAGATCAAAGCTGTGGCAGCCGGTCAATGTGATGTAGCCATTGTTAATCATTACTATGTTGCCCGCGTCAAGCAGTCAGAAGAGGCTGAAGATCAAGAGGTGGCATCAAACATTGCCGTTTTATTCCCCAATCAAAACGAAGAAGGCACTCACGTTAATATTAGCGGTGGTGGTGTCGTTGCTAATGCTCCGAATAAGGAAAATGCTGTTAAGTTTTTGGAATATTTAGTGACCCCAGAAGCCCAAGAAATATTTGCCAATCAAGCCAACGAGTACCCCGTTGTAGCTAACATCAAACCCAACTCGGAGGTGGCTAGCTTTGGAGAGTTTAAGGAATCCGACGTGAATGTGCTTTCCTACGGAAAAAATAATCCTGATGCCGTCAAACTGATGGATCGGGCAGGTTGGAAGTAGACACATTGATATAGGTTTCTTAGGTAGAGACGTTGCATACAACGTCTCTATTTTTTAGCAACAATTTGTTTGGCAACCCGAATCAGTTCATAGGCACCAGCACGGCTGAGGGTTTTATATTCATTGGGTTTTAGCCACTCTTCCTTAAATTTATTGAGCTTTTTAGAGTCAAGCAAGATGAGAACGGAGGGCGGATTAGGTTGAGTTGTAGCTTTTTTCTCAACGTAAGCTATTCCTTTGTGGTCTTCATCAAAGTAATTGACGGGTCTTTGACTGTAAAAAACAACACTAGGTTTTTTAAAGCCAATCATCAATAACTCTTCTCCGGGGCGTTCAACTTGAGCAGCGATCGCAGAAAGTTGCCGCAGGGGGAGTTGACGCGCTTCATCCATCAGGAAGGATGCCGGAGTCACGACAACCATCAAGAACGCTACAAACCCTATTAAATTAACCACTCCCAGCCATCGCCACCAACGCTGTTTTAGTAAAGCGATGGCAGCAGCAACAGCCGTTGCTCCCCAGATTGCACCTCCTCGCAGGGGTAAACCTGACGCTTGCAGACGTTCGGTTAAATTAGGCGCGGCTGGATCGTAACCGATAATATCAGGACTATAGAAAATTGCACCTGCAAGCACAAGTGACAACAAGACATTAATCACCCCACAGACTAGGAATAGTGGCTGACGCTTTTGCCCCTTACTTATAGAGGTACACAAGTCACTTCCTAGCAATGCAACCAAGATTGCCGCAGCAGGTATTAGGGGGAGGACATAACTGGGCAGTTTGGTCATGGCAATTGTAAAAAAGCCGAAGATGCCAGCAAACCAAAACAGGGCAAATAACCCTAACTGAGCAGAACGAGGAGAGGAACGCCATCGGTTTCGCTGCCAAAAGCGCAGCCGTGCGATCGCAACAGGCAAGTAACACGACCAGGGAACAAAGCCAACCAGTACAACTAGAATATAGAAATACCAAGGTTGAGAATGGTCGTAGTCTTTAACAACAGTTGTAAAGCGAGCAATATTATGGTATCCGAAAAACGAGTCGATAAACTCGCTGCCATTGGCTAAGGTGACTAAAACATACCAGGGTAGAGCCAGAGCTAGGACAAGGATTGAACCAAGAAAAAACCACATTTCCCGCAAAATCTGCCACAGGTTGCCCAAATACAGCCCAAATGAACCAATGATCAATCCGGGTAAGACAATACCAATCGGTCCTTTGGCAAGGACAGCCAAGCCAATCAGGATGTAAAACGCTAAATACCAAGCAGATAAATTTTTCTGATTCCTTTCCCCTTGGGCATACCCCAGGAAAAATGCCAGTAATGCCGTTCCCATACAGCCGGAGAGCAGCATATCAGAAACGCCAATCCTAGCCCAGATAATCGTTTGGGGATTGAGGGCAATCAGAGCAGCACCGATCCAGGCAGACAACCATCGCTGGCGCTCTAGAGTTGGACGTTTGGCATTGTCTTCTAATCCGGCATTGACTGAGAGAGTCAGACTACTAGGACGGGATACACCGAAATATCGCAGCGTATAGAAGGCTAAACCAGTTAGAGCGATCGCAGAAATGGCAGAGGGCAGTCGTACCGCCCATTCATTGACACCAATCAGGTTGTAACCAATCGCCATCAACCAGTAAATTAATGGCGGTTTATCAAAACGGGTATCACCGTTAAAGTAGGGTGTGATCCAGTCTCCTGTCACCGTCATCTGGCGAGCAGCTTCAGCAAACAACGGTTCAGTTTCATCAACCAAACCTGTACTGCCCAAATGCCACAAGAAAGCCACCCAGCTAATTGCCAGCAGCCATACAATCGAAAGCATCCAGATTCGACTCGGACGCTTTTCCCAAGATGTCCACCAATTTGTCAATGTACTCGCCACCCTAACGTTCATCTGCCAGTATTGGGTAAAGGGGCAACCTCGACAGTCCCATTCCAAAGCTTAATCTAATCAGAAATGCGATCGCTTTGTACTACCCAGTTATCCAATCCTTACCCTATCCAGACAGGTTAACTAGCCGAATGTGTTCCACCCTGACAAGGAGACAAGGAGATTTTTGAGGTGTTACTCTTCTTCCTAGCTCCCCAGCTCCCCAGCTCCTCTGCTC
>NZ_JADEWY010000057.1 GCF_015207375.1 Coleofasciculus sp. LEGE 07092
GAGCAGAGGAGCTGGGGAGCTGGGGAGCAAGGGAGCAGGCAAGCCGAGGAAACTAGATTCTTCGTTGGCTCCATCCTCTATGAGTGGAGAAATTCGCTTTGAAGGCGTTTGGTTTGCGTACAAAAATGACGACTACGTTCTCAAAAATTTGGACTTTACCATTCGTCCTGGTGAAAAAGTCGCTTTAGTCGGTCCTACGGGTGCGGGAAAAAGTTCGATTATTCGCTTGCTGTGCCGCCTCTACGAACCCACACGCGGACGAATTCTGATCGATGGTATCGATATTCGCAGCTTACCCCAGGCAGAACTGCGGCGTCATCTGGGCGTTATTCTGCAAGAAGGATTTTTGTTTGCTGGGGATGTCAAGGGCAACATTGCTTTGGGTGAAACTTACTCCCTCGCAGAAATCCAAGGGGCAGCCCAAGCGACTAACGTTGATCGTTTCATCGAACAGCTTCCTCAAGGGTATGAAACGCAACTGCGAGAACGAGGCATGAATTTATCGGGGGGGCAAAAGCAATTGCTGGCATTTGCCCGTGCTGCCATTCGCAATCCCCGGATCTTAGTGTTGGATGAAGCTACAGCCAGCTTAGATGTGGGAACAGAAGCTTTGATTCAACAAGCCCTCGATCATTTGTTAGAAAGACGCACTGCCATTATTATTGCCCACCGCCTCTCAACTATTCGTAATGTAGACCGGATTTTGGTACTCAAGCGAGGGGAGTTGGTAGAGTCGGGTTCTCACGAAGAACTGTTGCAGCAGAATGGATTGTATGCGGCGTTATATAAGTTGCAGATGTTGGGAACTTGAGGCTGGATAGGGGTTCTTGTGTTGTAAGGAACACACTCGATTGTTTTTTTTGGCTCTCAGCTAACTGAACAAACGTCAACACTATGAATACAAGTTGACAAATGAATAAATTTATGTATCTACAATGGAGAAGACTGACTGGCTCGATCGCAACCATTACCCTTATTGCTGTAGCTGCGGGGTGTTCCGCTCCCGAACAGACTCAGAATAATTCTCAATCAAGCGATCGCACGTCTCAAGAAACTGCTTCAGCGCCTTCAGTATCGCCTCCCTTACCAGAGGTTCACGACATTGGGGAAGTCATTGCAATTGAGGATCAAAACCTCAACTTGCAGTTGACAGTTAACGGCGTGCGTGAGCATCCGGGAAAGGGGGTAATTAAACCCAATCAAGGAAATAAGTGGGTTGTAGTAGATACTCTACTTTCCAATAAGGGACAGGAACCTAAAACTTTTTCCGTGGTTTCCTTTGAAGTAGTAGATGATAAAAATAACGCCTATGAAGTAGCTTTGTTGGCAGGGGCACTAGAGGATGTAGAACTGCCTACCGGTGAGATTGCTCCAGGTGAGGAACGACGCGGTAAAGTGGTGTTTGAAGTGCCGGAAACGGCTAACGAATTGAAGTTGCTTTTTAAACCCAATAGTAACGAATGCGCAGCGGCTGAAACGGAGTCAAAGGCTTCAGAATCTTTGAAGTGTGAGCCGATTGCCGTGAAATTGGATTAACGAGAAGGGGAGAAAATTCAACATAAAAAAGAAAGGGTAAAAATTAATCCAGATTCTAACTTAGGGAAATAAAGGAAACTAGAGACAGGAGAAATACACTTATGAATACATCTATAAAAACAACCAAAGTCTACGACGAAATTATTGACTTCATTGCTGCTGGAACCACACCTCAAAGTGTAATAAATTTTAAACTATCGGAAGCAGTTAAAGAACGTTTATCTGACCTAATTTACCAAAGCAAAACCGAAGGACTGACACAAGAGGAGAAAAGTGAACTAGACAAATACCTAGTAGACAAGTTTTAGCTGAACTTTCTTTCCTTGGAGCTCTCCTACACTCCGTAAAATTTTTCACAATCTCTTTACAGAAAGAAGGCGCTTTCTTTGCAGTCTGTTTACATTCATCGTCTAGGATTGTGAACGGATACCGGACATTCGGCGAGACAATTAATATGCCTGACTATCAGTGGAAACTAACTATAATCGAGCGCAACTTATTACTTTCTAATTGGATAAAACTGATGCCAGAGGCGCAAGCGCAAATTTTAGAAGAGGCTGACGAACTAATGAAAGAGTTACCTTTATCCGATCAGCAACGGTTGCTTGCATTCCTGGAAACGCTCAAAAGCAACATCGTTAAAGAAAACTCCAAAAAATAAAATATCCCCTAGGACAGGCAACATGAGCTGTCGATGGTAGTTTATCAAGCTGCTGATACCCGCAACCTGCGATTCCACCCCTCCAAATCTGCCAAAGCGCGATCGCGATACGCCCCATACCGCTCTTTCTTACTCTTAATCGGCACCCCCAACTCCGGCAGAATCCCGAAATTCGGCGGCATCGGTTGGAAATGCTTCGGCGAGGCTGAACTGATAAACTCAAACAACGCTCCCATCATCATCGTTGGCGGTAGCGTGACAGGCTCTAACCCCAATACCAATCGTGCCGCATTAGTACCCGCCAGCCAACCTCCCGCTGCCGCTGCCGTATACCCTTCTGTCCCCACCAACTGACCGGCTGCCAGCAACGCCGGACGATTTTTAAACTGTAATGTAGAATACAGCAATTCTGGCGAATTTATGAAAGTATTGCGGTGCATTACCCCCATGCGCACAAACTCCGCATCCTCCAACCCCGGAATCAGGCGAAATACCCGCTTCTGTTCGCCCCAGCGCAAATTCGTCTGAAATCCTACCATATTCCATAACTGACCCGCCTTATCTTCCTGGCGCAATTGCACCACCGCATAAGGGCGTTCCGCACCCTCTCCCAAGCGAGGATCAAACAATCCCACAGGTTTCAGAGGACCGTAGCGCATAGTATCTTCCCCCCGCCGCGCCATTTCCTCAATCGGCAGGCACCCTTCAAAGAATTTAGCCGTTTCCTGCTCAAAATCCTTCAATTCCGCCTTCTGTGCCCCACACAATTCCCACAAAAAATGCAGGTACTGCTGCCGATTCATCGGACAATTCAAATAAGCGGCTTCTCCCTTGTCATAACGCGACGCCATAAACGCAATATCTTGATTAATCGACTCCCCCACCACAATCGGTGACGCCGCATCAAAGAAACTGAAGTAGTCCATCCCCGTGAAGCGCTGCAAGTCTTCTGCTAATTCCGGACTCGTCAGGGGTCCTGTTGTTAACACTACCACTCCTTCCGTGGGAATTTGCCGCACCTCACCCCGTCGTAACTCAATCAAGGGATGACTTGCCAAGGTTTCCGTCAATTCCCCACTAAAGACACCCCTATCTACCGCTAAAGCACCCCCCGCAGGCACCACATGGCTATCCGCTTTGGCAATAATAATTGAACCCAAGCGACGTAATTCCTCATGCAACAACCCCGCTGCGCGATCGCTTGACTGTGCTCCAAAGGAATTACTGCAAACCAATTCCGCTAGTTTCCCAGTATGATGGGCGGGACTGAGGCGCGTAGGTCGCATTTCATGCAAAACGACAGGAACTCCCGCTTGGGCAATCTGCCAAGCCGCTTCCGTACCTGCCAATCCACCGCCAATTACCTGAATTGTCTGTTTTTCCATCATCATATTGTGCTGACCCACTTCAAGATAGTTGGGGTTAGCAACCCGTCAACTAGAATCCCTCTTCGGACTCCTCAACCATACCCGGATCAATGAGGGTAATATCAAACGGATCGAGGGGTCCACTCTTTCTTTCTTCACGGTTGAGCATATAATACCTAGCACTCACACCTGCCCCAAATATGATTTCGTCCTCATCTTTGAGTTGGTGAGTTTGAAGCTTGCGACCATTAATCAATATACCATTAGCACTCAGTTGACCTTGAAGGTTGCCATCTATAATCTGATACTGGTAGGAACCTTGCTTCTCCTCTTGGCGTAGCAACGTTGCGTGTTGGCGAGAAACAAACATAGAGAACAGGCGGATATCTGACTTGCGATCTCGACCGAGAGAATACACCTCCTCTCCTAAGGAGATTACTCGACGTCCCTCGTCGTCTTCCACAATTAGCAAGTGAGTCTCTTCAAGTTCTGAAGGGTTTGAAGGTTTCCCTCTAAAACCAGTTGGCAGACTTTTAGCTTTAGATTGAGGGAATTGAGAGGTTTCAGCTTTCGACATTTTTTAAAATCCTTGGCGTTATGGGATGCGATAACAATAATGAATAGCGCCAGAGCAGTATGTTATCCACCAGTTTAACTACTGTGTTATTAAATTGGGAAAAGACTTACTAATCCTTACAGATTTAACCATTGAGTCACGGTTCCGGGGACGGGTAAAAGAATACTGACTAAAATGATCAGTACCAGCAATCCGCAAAAATCTCGCCAGTTGTCTAGTTCTGACACATCGTTCAGTGCCGGTTCATCAGCAACGGGCATTAATATCAAAATAATCGCCCACAACAGCAAATCTGGCTGAACCCATGCCAAAACCAGCATCAATAATCGGGTAATCTGACCGATTGCTGCCCCTGTTCGTTGACCAAACATCGCATGAACGATATGACCGCCATCGAGTTGTCCCACGGGCATTAAGTTAAACGCTGTCACCACTAACCCGATGTAACCCGCCACTGCCACAGGATGCAGGTTGATTCCCATCCCAGACGTTAGTTCACTGCCCAGTGCCAACTTACTCAGCAGGGTTAGCAAAAACGAAAATCTGGGATTGAGGGAGTTAATATTCAACAGCCCCGACTCTTCAGACAAAGGCACTAAACTAGAATGAGCTAACCCCCATAGTAATAGGGGAATGGTCATCAGAAAACCTGCCAATGGACCTGCAATTCCCACATCAAATAGGGCTTTGCGATTGGGTACGGGCGATCGCATTTGAATAAATGCCCCAAATGTTCCTAAGAAAAAAGGTACAGGAATAAAGTAGGGCAGAGTGGTGCGCATCTTGTAGAGGATTGCTGTCAGGTAATGACCGAATTCGTGAACGCTTAAAATTGCCATCAGCGCCAGTGCATAGGAGACTCCTTTCAGTAAAATAGCCGGATCAGATTGCACTTGTTGGAGGTCAAATCCAGCAATCTGAGTTGCTCCAATAACCGTAGTGGTAAATAAGGTAATGATTAGCAGACCTAACGCCAAACCCGGTCGCATCAGGGGTTCGCCTTCACTTTTCTCCTGGGCTTGGGGATTGGGTACTAGGGCAAAGAAGGGCTTGCCGCTAAAGCTTTCTTGAAAGATGACAAAAAAGCGATCGCCAAATTCGGCTTCAATATTTTCCCGCACAGTTTGGTAGGCTGCATCCGGGTTGGTGCGCAGTTTGCCACGACACAATACCGCTTGGGGGCGGTACTCCACATTTTGGAGATAGTAAACTCCCCAAGGAAAACAGTTTCTCAGTTCCGTTTCTTCCTGCTTGCTGATTGGACGCAAGGTTGACTTCTCAGCAGTAGGTGGAACCGTTTGTCCAGGGGCTGAACTTTCAGGAGTTGCCTGGGTGCGAGATAGGCTAGTAATGCGCCGCTTGATAATGAAGTATGTAATCAGACCCAATAAGATTAGGAGTAACCATTCCATAATGTAAAGTTAAGTATTGATCTAAAGGCTAGTTCTTGACAAACGCCAGTACAGTCCCATAAAAGTCACAGGTCTACAAGTATTGTGCAACCCGATTCCCCACAAGCCGATAAAGTTACCGATTCTCAAATCCCGTTCTCCGATCGGCGGTCTGCTACGCTCAAAACACCACACCTAGTCCTTGATTCCATTTTCGCATTTCCACCCAACCGAGATATTTTGGGCGGAACAGCTTATTTTATTGTAGAAAACGCCGCCAACTTCCTGATCGACTGTCCAGCTTGGAACGAACCGAACGAGCAATTCTTGCGCGAACGAGGGGGAGTGTCTGTACTGTTCATTACCCACCGAGGTGGCATCGGCAAAGCACGGGAAATTCAGGAAGCTTTGGGCTGTAAGATCGTGATTCAAGAACAAGAAGCCTACCTACTGCCAGGATTAGAGGTTGCTACATTTGAGAGCGAACTCACCCTTTCTTCCTCCTGCCAAGGGATTTGGACACCCGGACATTCTCCGGGTTCTGCCTGTCTCTACTCTAAGGCTGCGGGTGGCGTTCTCTTTTCCGGGCGTCACTTGCTGCCGAACCAACAGGGAGAACCTATTCCCTTGAGGATGTCGAAAACATTTCACTGGCGCAGACAGCTTCGCAGTGTCCAAATCTTAATGGAACGCTTCAATTTTGAAACATTCCGTTACATTTGTCCTGGTGCGAATACTGGCTTTTTGCGAGGTAAGGGGGTTATTGACCAAGCCTATGATCGATTAGTTCAACTAGATTTGAATGCCCAATTACAGGCAAAACCTGTCTTGTAAAAAAGCAAGTAGAGACGTTGCTGGCAACGTCTCTACTAAATCAGGTCGCGTCTGCTGCTAGCATTGGTTTTCTCGTCAATAGCTGCACTGCCGCTTGATATTGGTTATCTGCCGTCGTCCCTACCTCAGCGAGAGTGATTGCCTCTAAAGGCACTTCCACATCGGGTCTGATTCCTAACTTGTTGATATCACGGTGGTCGGGTGTCTCGTATTTGGCAACCGTAACTGCCAATCCTGCCCCATCCGTCAAATCAAATAACGACTGAATTAAGCCTTTGCCAAAGGTTCTCTCCCCAACTATCTTTGCCCTGCGGTTATCTTGCAATGCCCCTGCTAAAATTTCACTGGCGCTGGCTGTTCCCTGATTAACCAGCACGACTAACGGAGCTTGGGTGAGGGCAGGTTCGCTGGCTTCAAAGCTACCCATCATCCCTTGTCGATTGACGGTATAAACAACAGTACCTCGCTCCAACCAGAGGCGGGCTATTTCGATGCCGGCTTGCAGTAAACCGCCGGGATTGTTCCGCAGGTCGAGAATATAGGCATCTGCTCCCTTTTCCTCGAGTTGAGTGATGGCGTCTGCAACTTCTGCTGGGGCATTGGCACTAAATTGGGTCAAGCGAATGTACCCGACTTCGGTATCATCCGATGGGGAATCCAACATGGCATAAACGGCGTTGAGCGCAATGCGATCGCGTACTAGTTCAATTGACTTTTGTGCCCCGTTCGGGTCTTGAATTTTCAGCGTCACCATTGTGCCAATCGGTCCTCTCATCCGGGCGGCAGCTTCGTCGAGAGTTAGTTCTGAGGTGGGTTTCCCGTCAATTTCTATGATGCGATCGCGCGGACGAATGCCGGCTTGATCGGCTGGTGAACCTGCAATGGGTGCCACCACTGCCAATTGCCCCGTTTCACTATCTAGCGCAATTTGCAACCCCACCCCTGAGAGTTCCCCGGAGGTAGTAACCTGCAAACTCCGATATTGATCCGGCTTTAATAATCGAGTGTAGGGGTCTTCCAGACTCCCTAGCATCGTTTGAATCGCCTCATAAGTGGCATCACGATTCTCCAGGCGCTTTTTCAAGGCATTCTGACGCACCAACCACCAGTTCTGATCATTGAAGCTGTCATCGATATAGGCTTGAGAGACAATTCGCCACGCTTGGGCGAAGAGTTCTTGTTCTTCGGTAAAGGCTGAGGCGGGTGGCGTCCACCACACCGACATAAACAGGAGTTGACAGATTACTAAGAGTCCAACCCAGAAAGCTCGTTTGTGCATGGTAAAAACAGTTACTTCAGGCTTTGATGCTTTAATTTCTTAGTGTGACAGAGCCTTTGATCCTAAAATGCCATACCCTACACTCTTGGGTTGAGCGTCTTCTTCTGTGTGCGATCGCCCCCCCTATAGAGATAGAGTTACCGTCTGCCACACCTGCCTCTGTCAAGCTATGTTACATTTCTTAGATAGAGAACTTCAAATCAGGAACGCTAATCCTGATGAAGTGGGTCTCCGTTCCGCAAAAGCGGTGTCTCTTAGCAGTCTTACCCCGAAGTAATCGATCTCTCCTAGCGCCCCTGTGCCTATTGGAGGTCAAACTACGCAAAAACAGCACTATCCTTCTAGCAATTTTGGCTTCATGTTTTCTAAGCAAGTAACCGAATCAAGCGCCTTTAAATGGTTTGAGGAACGTCTAGAGATTCAAGCACTCGCCGAAGATGTTACCTCAAAATACGTGCCTCCTCACGTCAATATCTTTTACTGCCTGGGTGGGATTACCCTTGTATGCTTCATCATCCAGTTTGCCACTGGATTTGCCATGACCTTTTATTACAAACCTACGGTTACTGAAGCATTTGCCTCCGTGCAGTATTTGATGACCGAAGTGAACTTTGGCTGGCTCATCCGTTCCGTCCACCGCTGGTCTGCCAGTATGATGGTGCTGATGATGATTTTGCACATCTTCCGGGTATACCTGACGGGTGGATTTAAAAAGCCTCGCGAACTCACCTGGGTGACAGGCGTGATTTTGGCAGTCATTACCGTTTCATTCGGAGTGACTGGCTATTCACTGCCTTGGGATCAAGTTGGCTACTGGGCAGTCAAGATTGTCTCTGGCGTCCCTGAAGCCATTCCTTTTGTGGGTTCGTCTATTGTCGAACTGATGCGCGGCGGTACGAGTGTCGGACAAGGCACCCTAACTCGCTATTACAGTCTGCATACCTTTGTTCTACCTTGGCTGATTGCAGTTTTCATGCTGCTGCACTTTATCATGATTCGCAAGCAGGGCATTTCCGGTCCCCTATAAATGGCTTTTCGGAGATAAACCTTGCTGAATCTTTGTTAATAAGGAGAATAATTTTAACGATGTCGATCCTCAAAAAACCGGATCTAAGCGATCCACAATTACGTGAAAAACTCGCTAAGGGGATGGGTCACAATTACTATGGCGAACCCGCTTGGCCCAATGACCTTCTCTACACGTTCCCCATTGTAATCATGGGAACAATCGCCCTGTGTATCGGTTTAGCAGTGCTTGATCCAGCGATGATTGGCGAACCGTCCGATCCATTTGCAACGCCTCTGGAAATTCTACCGGAATGGTACTTGTATCCTGTTTTCCAAATCCTACGAGTTGTTCCCAATAAACTTTTGGGTATCTCCATGATGGCTGGGATTCCCTTGGGTCTAATCCTAGTTCCCTTTATTGAGAACGTCAACAAGTTCCAAAACCCGTTCCGCCGTCCAGTGGCAACCACAGTGTTCATGATTGGCACCTTGGTTACCCTTTGGTTGGGCATTGGTGCTACCTTCCCAATCGATACATCTTTTACCTTGGGTCTGTTCTAATTTCTTAATTCCTTCGTTTAAATGCCTGTAAATGCCTTAGCCGTACATCAGTACCCCCAAGGTGTTTGCAGGCATAAATTTTTATAACGTTGTGAAAATGATAGTGTAGAACTGTGGAGCGTTTGTGCAGTGGTCACTTTTCGCTTTTTCAGGAAATCCCTATCCCAAATTACCAAACCCCAATTGCCAATAACTAATTCAGTTGAGGGACAAAAACGGTTTGAAGCACCAGAATCATACCACAATTAACCAGGTCTTTGTTTTTCTAGAGATTTTTGAAAAGGAAGGGGGCATTCAGTCCTACGTCAAAAATCTTTTGGATGCTTATCGATCGCTTAATTCTCAGACGGAGCATGAAATTGCCGCTGATGTGTTTTTGCTTAGAGATAAACCCGGATGTGATAATCCTTTAGATAGCTATCCCCTCAAATTTCATTATCTAAAAAGCCCCCATCCCAAACTGGGTCGTCTGAGATTATCCGCAGCCCTTCTGCAATGTCTGTGGCAGCAACGCCCAAACCATGTCTTCTGCGGTCATATCAATTTGGCACCCCTAATCCAGCTTCTTTGTCAGCCACTGGGGGTTCCCTATACTATTCTGACCTATGGCAAAGAAGTTTGGAATCGATTGCCGAGTTTGCAACATCAGGCTTTGAACTCTGCAACAGAAATTTGGACAATCAGCCGCTACAGCCGCGATCGCGCTTGTGCGGCAAATAACTTAGACCCCCAGAAGGTGAAAATTTTTACCTGTATGGTTGATGGAAATGCCTTCACCCCCGGAACCAAACCCCCTGCACTCATCCAGAACTATGGTCTTGAGGGAGCTAAGGTATTAATGACGGTGGCGCGGTTGTGGTCGGGTGATATTTATAAAGGAGTAGATGTCACGATTCGGGCGTTGCCTGCGATCGCCCAAGTGTTTCCAGAAGTCAAGTATCTGGTAATTGGTCGGGGTGATGACCAACCTAGACTAGCAGGGCTGGCGCAAGAGTTAGGAATTGCTGATCGGGTTGTCTTTGCTGGATTTGTCCCCACCTCTGACTTAGCCGATCATTACCGAGTTGCTGATGCCTATATCATGCCCTCTCAAGAAGGGTTTGGGATCGTCTATCTAGAGGCAATGGCCTGTGGCAAACCCGTACTCGCTGGTAATGCAGATGGTTCTGCTGACCCCCTACAGGACGGACGCCTTGGCTGGCAAGTCCCGCACCGAAACCCTGAAGCTGTTGCTGCTGCTTGTATTGAAATTCTCAAGGGGGAAGATCTGCGCTGCAACGGTGAGTGGTTGCGAGAACAATGCTTGGCACAATTTAGCCAAGATGCTTTTAGAGAACGGTTAAACCAGCTTGTCAATACCACGGCGGCGGCGATCCCTACTAAAGCCATCCGGCGTTCCCCATCTCAGGTTGAAGCGAATGTGGACTAGGATGGAAATGTTCCATCCCAAATGAGTTCCGTGAACCAGTACGATCCTAAACTTGTTCAGTTTAACTTATCAGGTGTGGGCTGTTGGCTGACACTCTTAACGGTATTTTTGTTGCTAGGAACGGTTGGCTTGGGCTGGCTAGTCAACGGTTTTTTTATTCTAGTAGCCCTAGCATTAATGGCACCAGCCGTTGGATGGCTCGCATTTCGCTGGTGGCTGAGACGCAACCTGGTTGAAGACAACTGTCCAGTCTGCGCCTACGAGTTCACTGGTTTCAACCGTACCGAGTGCCGCTGTCCCAACTGCGGAGAACCCTTACGAGTCGAACAGGGACATTTCAACCGCTTGACACCTCCTGGTACGATTGATGTTGAGGCTGTAGAGGTGTCGGTTCAACAGCTTGAAGATTGACAATTCACTCGTTGCCCTTTAGTTTAGCTGCCAGCTTTCTTAACGAACTTGAGTGATTGACAGCAGATAGGGATGCTCTTCTCCTGCGAGATCGCCGATGTAAATTTGGTACATACCTTCCTCCCAAAACCCTGGCGCTTCGAGGGTATTCCCAGAGGAACTACCCTGTAGGACACAGGAATTCCCGTTCGGAGATTTAATCAATAGGGTGGGTTGACCTGCACTCTCCACGCTGAAGCGCAAGTAATTGAAGTTATCGCTCAAGTTCACAACTACATTGGGCGCTGCTCCAATCTTGCCGCAGCCGCCACTATCTTGCACTCCTCCAGACGTACCCGTCACGACTAGGGGATCGGGTGTGAAGTTGGGTGCAAGTTGTATCGTTTCAGAACGAACTGGCGCAATCGTGGTTAATAGCGCTGCCAAAGTGGTAGGAATAACGAGCCAATGGTTAAATAGTTTCATCATTATGTCATCCCCTAACCTTTTCTCCAGTCTTCCTAATACAATTGTCCTAAATCACTAGACCGTTTGGCGCGGGAACTGTTCCTGTTTGCCAAGTGTCACTACAGAATCTTTATGGAGTTCAGGTGGCGAGGGGTGACAAACAACGTTTTAGCTTTAGCCTGTAGGTAATCAACTGATGAACCATCCTAACTATCAAGACTATGAGCGCAGACTTCAAGAGATAGAAGTGGAACTAGAACCCGACTCAGGGCGCTTCTGGCAACCTACTCGACAAGACGGTTTTCCAGATTCTCACCCCGTTAAGTCGGTATTAAATCAACTTACTAACTGGTTTAATAGGCTGCCGACGGTTGGTAAAGTTATTGTAGTGATTATGGCGGCAAGCATAGGTTTTTCCGTGTTGAGGAGCGTTCTTCAACTGGTTGCCTCAGTGATTAGTCTTGCCCTATTGGGAACAATGCTGTACTTGGCGTACAGGTTTTTCATCACTTCCCAGTCTCGTCAGTAAGTGCAAACCCTTTTCTCGTAGCGTGAGATGTAAACATGACTAGCCCTACCGTAAAGCGAGTTAAAAATCAAGAGGTTAGTCGGTCATTTCCGCTGCGACTGCACCGAACCTTGCCGCTCGTAACTCGGCGCTGTGCGGCTTTTGTTTTAGAAGTCTCCCTAGTGGCAGGGAGTGCCTTGGTGCCTTACAGTATTGGGTTGTATGCCAAAGAGAACTTCACTGCCGAACCCGTTCCCCTCAATCCGATGGTGGCATCCACGGAGGAAGCGATCGCCAAAACACTCGCTTACCCACGAGCACGGCTAAACCGACAAGTCGCGCCCCTAACCAATTTGTTCTGGTGTGGGGCGCTCGTCATGCCCGTAGTAGTCGTAAGTTGGCAGCTTTATCTGCTCTCGAAAACCGGTCAAACCACGCCCAAACGCTGGTTTGGAGTACGGATCGTTGATGCTTATGGAGCACATCCTGGTTTGATTCGGGCAGTTTGGCGGGAAGCAGTGGGACGGTGGGGATTGCCAGTAGGAACTGCCTATTTACTCTGGCGTTATACGGGAGCCTTTCCTGATTTTGGAATTTTGCTAGGATTGGCGGGATTCATGCTGCTAGCAGAAAGTGCTAGCGCCCTGTTTCACGCCCGATCCCGCACTCTGCATGATCGCTTGGCAGGAACCTATGTCTTAGAGGCAGATCGGACAGTTTCCTCACAGCCAAACCATTTTGGGGCATGGCAGCCAGTCGGACACAACCAATCGGTAACATTAGAGGTGGAAAATGGCTGGTCATCGCACCAGGAGACATCGAACGGTCAACGACGCAACTCTTCAGTAACCACCATCGTTCTCACCCCCAAAAGCCGCCCATCGCCACCCCTGAGTCTTTGGTGGTGGATGCGCCGTCATCCAGGTTTAACCCTGCTGATTCTGTCCTTTGCGGGAATGGCGTCTGTATTGGGAACCTTTGTCGGCACCCAAGTTTACATTCAAACTCAGGCGAATCGGCGCGAGTTCAACCAGCAGAACAACGAGGTATTTCTGGCGCTGGTGAAACAATTGAGTTCTACCTCGGCAACGGCAACTGAAGAGCGGCAGGGGGCAATTCTGGCGTTGGCACGGTTGAATGATGGTCGTGCTGTGCCGTTCTTGGTGGATTTACTGGGTCAGGAAAAGACACCCAGTTTAATTGATACCATTCAGCAAGCTTTGGTGAGTAAAGGGTCAGAAGCCCTACCTGCTCTGCGAAACCTGAATCAATCCTTGCAAAATGACCAGAAAACGCTACAGTACCGGGGAACTCCAGAAGAGCAGCAGTTGGTAGCGTTGCGGCAAAGGGCTACCAATCGGGCGATCGCTAAAATTCTCACTATCTACAGTAGTCAAATCCATGATGCTGATTTAAGCCGTACAGACCTGAGTCAGGTGAATAGCGGGGCAGCTCGATTTGCCTTAGTGTTGGACAACCTCGACCTAGCGGGGATCAACTTCCGTTCGGCTATTTTGATTGGAGCTAGTTTCAAGAGCAGCCGTTTCTACGGTGCAGGTGAGGACGAACGCCTCGGCACCTTCGATGATTGGATTGCTGATCTCAGCGGTGCTGAACTCAAAGAAGCTGACCTGACGGGTGCGGTTTTAAACAACGTCGTTATGAATCGCACTAATTTAATCCGGGCTACTCTCAACCGCGCTAATCTATCTGACAGCTATTTAATCGGTGCTAACCTGAGCAGCGCTCAACTTATTGGTGCCGATTTACGACGAGCCGTTTTAGAAAAAGCCAGCTTGACCGGTGCGGATTTAGGGGATGCTAAACTTGCTCTCTCCAACTTGCATGGTGCAACTCTGGGGCAGGCTAGTGCAGTAGGCAGCGATTTCGCCTTTGCTGACTTGACTCAATCGGATTGGCAAGGTGCTGACCTTTCGGGAGCTAAATTAAACAATAGCCAACTCCAAAGTGCCGACCTTAGCTCTACGAATCTAACGCGGGCGAATCTCAACAATGCTCAACTGCAAAATGCCAAGTTGCAGAATGCAAACCTGAGTGCAGCCGATTTGCGGGGGGCGAACGTGTCAGGAACGGATTTTCTGGGAGCCACCTTTGCCGCTGCTACACCTGTCAGTTCCAATGGATTTATTACGCTGCCACCGACGGATACATCCGGTGCTCGTGTACAGGGGGTTAATTTTGCCAGAGCGAAAAATTTAGATACCAAACAATTGCAGTATATCTGTGCTAGAGGTGGGCGTCATCCTGAATGTCCTTGAGTTTTTTCCCTTAACCTCCTACAGCACTTTCCGAGTCGGTGTGATACAGTTCCCCCCTTGGTTGGCTATTCATGAAGCTTATAGAGTCTACCTTTTAGTTAATTTCGCCACCCAGTCAGACCTATCCCACAAGCAGGTTTTCCTCTGGATAGTGAATTTTACTGGGGCGGGGTTCTCCCAAAAGCGCTGCCATGAGCAACAAAATGCCGACTCGTCCGATGTACATGGTCACGATTAAAATCAGCTTACCCCATGGTGATAGACTGGCAGTGATGCCAGTAGACAGACCAACAGTGGCAAAGGCTGATACAACTTCAAATAAAAGTTCAATAAACTCGATTTGGGGGTCAGCGATAGAAATTAAAACCGTCGAAACAATTACGGTGGCGACGGAACCCACCAAAGCCCCCACAGCCTTTAAAATTAGCGTAATGGAAACTTGACGCCTGTAGAGATGAACTTCCTCTTTGCCTTCTAAAATAGCCTTCGTGCAACTCACTAAAACACGGAATGTCGTCGTTTTTAGCCCCCCACCCGTACCACCTGGGCTAGCTCCAATAAACATTAAGGCAATACTAATAAATAGTCCAGCCGCCGTCATTTGACCAATATCAATAGCATTAAAACCAGCCGTTCGCGTTGTGACTGACTGAAACCAGGCATTGAGCATTTTATCCTTGAGGCTGAAGTCTCCAAGGGTTCCGCCGTTGGTCACTTCGACAAAGAAAAAGGAAATAGTACCAATTGCTAAAAGGAATAAACTTGTACTCGTTGCCACTTTAAAATTGAGAGAAAACGTCAGCTTAGTACCTCTGTGCAGTAAGCGATCGCGCAACCATAAGTACAGCTCAAAAATCACCTGTTCCCCAATTCCCCCGAAGATAATTAATCCTGTAATAATGAGAATTAAGAAAACAGAGGATTGATAGCCGATCAAACTATCCTCAAACAAACTAAAGCCAGCATTATTCCAAGCACTAACACTGTGAAAGACAGCGAACCACAGCCCCCGATCAAATCCAAAGTCGGCAGCAAACACGGGTAAAAGGAGAAGGGTGCCAGTGATTTCAAAAATCATTGCCATGGCAATGATTGAGCGAATGATAGAGGCACTTGATTCCAGCCCCGGTCGATCCAAAGCTTTTTGAATTGCAATTTTATGCCTCAAGTCAAACCGACGGCGCACCAGCAGCAGCAGAAAGGTCGTTATAGTCATGTAACCTAACCCGCCAAGCTGGAAAAGGGCAAGAATGAATGCCTCACCCACGTTAGAAAAATAACTGCCGGTATCGACAACAATCAGACCGGTCACACAGACAGCCGAGGTAGCCGTAAATAAAGCCACAATAGGGTCGTTCCACGTACCGCTACTCGTCGCAATCGGTAGCATCAGCAGCAGAGTCCCCACAGCGATCATAGTCAGGAATCCTAGGCAGATAGTTCGGGAAATGGTCATGGTTTAGAGTTAGGTTCCGGGAAAGGGTGAGATTTGCTTGTGAGTTTCAGGAGTACAATGTACGGGCTAGCCCGTGCCTCCACCAGTCAACAACGCTGAATCTTGTGTGTTCAATATCTTATAATTTGCTTAACCCAAAACTTTAAAACCCATGGTCAGTAACCTGATTGATTGACAATCACTTCATGCGCCCTCACCCCCAACCCCTCTCCCCAGAGGTGAGGGCTTTCTAGGCATCTGCTCACAAGTTTTATCAGTCAACCATGGTCAGTGCCTGTATCCTCTGATAAGCTGATTCCGGTTCAGGCACAAGTGCAGCAAACGATGACTTCAACCCTCAAGCGTCAAATTCAACAATTTTACGATGCCTCTTCAGGACTGTGGGAGCAGGTTTGGGGCGAACATATGCACCATGGCTATTATGGTGTCACGGGCAACGAGAAAAAAGACCGCCGTCAGGCGCAAATTGATTTAATTGCAGAACTTCTGAAATGGGGTGGAGTCAAGCAAGCCGAGCATATTCTCGATGTAGGTTGCGGAATTGGTGGCAGTTCTCTTTATTTAGCACAACAATTTGGTGCTAAGGTTATGGGTATTACCTTAAGTCCGGTGCAAGCCTCAAGAGCGACAGAACGAGCAAAAGACGCTGGGTTAGCTGAAAAGGTTCACTTTCAGGTTGCTGACGCCCTGGATATGCCCTTTGCCGATGAGAGTTTTGATTTTGTCTGGTCGATGGAAAGTGGGGAACATATGCCAGATAAGGAAAAATTCCTGGCAGAGTGCTATCGAGTTCTGAAACCAGGAGGAACCTTCCTAATGGCAACCTGGTGCCACCGCCCGATAACGCCAGCAACGGGAGAACTAGCCACAGATGAAAAAAAGCATTTAGAAGAGATTTATCGAGTATACTGCTTGCCCTATGTAATTTCCCTTCCCGACTATGAAGCGATCGCTCACAATCTATCCTTCCAAAACATTCGCACGGCAGATTGGTCAGATGCCGTTGCACCATTCTGGGATATTGTAATGGATTCAGCCTTTGAGCCGAAAGCGATTTTTGGATTACTGCAAAGTGGTTGGGGAACTATACAAGCAGCACTATCATTAGGGTTGATGAGTCGAGGTTATCGGCGTGGGCTGATTCGGTTTGGGTTGCTTTGTGCCGAGAAGTTGCCGCCAACCAATCACCCATCGATGTTGTAACAGCGTTCTCGATAAATTTGAGTGACGCGATCGCTAGGAACGACCTGCAAACACTCTTCAAACCGTTGTGCTGCTTCTTTGAAATGTCCGAGATGATAGAGCAACAAAGCTTCTTCAAAGAGGCTTTTTGTCATCAATTTACCTTGCTTGAGTTCAGGTGGATCGGCATCAAATACCTCAAAGACGGACACCATTTCTGATTTTCCCTTAACCTGTACCCGCTCGATAAGACGTATAGCATATTGAGTTGCATCTTGCAAGCGCCAAAAGGTGTGGTGAGAGATTAGCAGCGAGACTCCGTACTTTTTTGTCAATTCTTCTAGACGAGCGGCTAAATTCACAGCATCACTAATGACTGTGCTATCCATCCGATGGTGTCCTCCCACCGTTCCCAACATCAAAGAACCTGTATTAATGCCAATGCCAATATGAATGGGCGGACGCTCCGGTCGAGTGCGGGTTGTATTGTATCGAGCCAACCGACGTAACATGGAGATTGCGGCTTTAACTGCATCATCAACACTGCCGCTAAACAGCGCCATAATTGCATCGCCAATGTATTTATCAATAAAGCCGTTATTCTCAACAATAGCCGGTGCCATACGAGAGAGATAGGCATTGATAAATTTAAAATTCTCTTCTAAGGAGATTTTTTCCGACAGAGTGGTGAAGTTACGAATATCGGCAAAGAGAATAGACATTTCTTTTTGCACTGCCTCGCCCAACTGCACATCGACAATGCTATCTTTATCCAATAATTGGAGAAATTCTTCCGGTACAAAGCGCTTGTAAGCTCGGTTGAGTTGATAGAGTTGATTGGTAAATTGCAGTCGCTCTGCTTCTGCCTGCTTGCGCTGGGTAATATCTTCAACAAAACCTTGATAGTAAAGCAGCGCTCCATTGGCATTGCGGATCGCACGGGCATTCTCCCGAATCCAGATGATACTACCATCACGGCGGTAGACTTGAGACTCAAACCCAGAGATGGCACCGTGCTTTTGCATTAATAGAATAAATTCTGTATAGCAGTGCGGATCAACGTACAGTTGATGCTGGATGTGGGTAAGCGTGGCTATCAACTCCTCAGGAGAATCGTAGCCATAGAGCTGTGCTAGGGCAGGATTGGCACTGATATAATGTCCGTCTGGTGTAATTTGAAAAATGCCTTCTAAAGCATTTTCAAAAATACTGCGATACTTTTGTTCTGCTTGTTTGAGTGCCTCCTCCGCTCGTTTGCGTTCGGTAATGTCTTGAAAGGCAGCGATCGCATAAGTAATCTTACCCGCTTCATCATAAATAGGAGTTCCCCAAATTTCTAGGGGAATAATACTACTGCCTTGATGAAGTTCAATATCCTCCGTAGTTGAACTTTTACCCTGCAACGCCTGCACGATGGGCAGCTTTTCAGTAGGGTAAAGTTGATTGGTTCCGGCAATATAAGCCTGATAAACTTCGGACAAGTGTTCAGAGGTAGTTGAAGGTACGATGCTTTTGCCGTATAACTCTTGCGCCCTCTGATTGATAAAGTAGACTTTGCCATTAGCATCTAACACCGTTACGCCCACTGGCACAGCTTCCAGAAATTGAGCCAACCGCCTCTCGCTTTCCCGTGCTGCTTCTTCTGCCTGTCGGTGCAACTCGGCTTCAATCACATCGGAATGAGCCGTCGTGGTTTCTAGTAAAATTTCTAAGTCACTAGTGTAACGCTGCCACCCCCAGCTCTGATAGATAGCGATCGCAATAGCAGAACCCGTTAACGCGACTAAGGGGGAAACCAGAGGCAACCACCAGCTTGCGAGAAAGGCTAGATAACTGCCTGCAATCAGACTGCTACCCGTTAAAAAAATACTGATACCCAGTACTGTCCATCGCCAAGACACCTTCCAAACCTCTGCCCGAATGATCGCCCAACTGCCCCCAGCACCCATCAACGACCAAACCCCAACCCACAGCCATTCTAGGGGATCGGGCAAAACCCGAATCAGAGGACGATTTTCTTTCGCAGCACTAACGATTTGGCTGGTTAAATTGGCATGAACGACAACACCTGGCATTTGCTGGCGACTGCCAATGGGAGTGGTGCTGTAGGGTGTAAAGAAAAGATCATTGGCACTTTGTCCGGTTGCGCCAATCAAAACAATCTTATCCCGCACTAAGTCTGGCGGAATTCGGTTTTCGAGAACCTCAGTCAACGATACAGTCCGAAAATTTTTTTTAGCTCCGCGATAGTTCAGCAGTATCTGATAACCACCCGCATCAGCTCGGACATAACCCCCCTCATTTCCCTGAAACGGAACGAATACCGCTTTTCCCAACCGCAACTGCTTCTGAGCAACTGGCTCAAGAGTAATGCCTTCGGCTTCCAAATACATCAGTGCCAACTTCGCTCCTAAACTGAGTTGAGTAGACCCATCCTCCAGCTCAACAGAAAGCAAACCCCGACGTACCTTACCATCAGCGTCCAACACCATATCCGCCATAGCCACTTGGTCAAGTTGATTTAAGACGGGCGGTGGTTCTACCGTATTACCCACTACTTTTTCTACACCAACTAGGTTCGGCGTAGATTTGAATACCTCGACTAACGCTTGATAACCGGGTTGCACAGGTAAATCTCGATAAAGATCCAGACCAATTGCTCTAGGCTGTTGAGCGTTCAGTGTCTGAAGCAATTGAGCTAACTGAGCATCTGGAATGGGCCACTGCCCTACCTTATTAATATCGGATTCATCAATCGTGACGATAACAATGCGGGGGTCAACTGGCTCTAAGGGACGCAACTGAAAAAACTGATCGAGAACAACCCATTCGAGTAGCTGAAATAATCCGACAGAACTTATACCAATGACAAAGCCTGCTACCGTGGGGGTAGAAATCAGTACCCCTTGCCAATTAAAAATTTTCTGCTTAAGCTTTCGCCACATGTATCAATGGCAATCAGAATTAACACGATTACAACCCCTGATTGCTAATTGTTCATTAGCCCTCAAGTTTTTGATACCCGATGCAGTCCCACGTTTATTTTAATCACGGCTCAATGCGATCTCTTGGACTTTACCACTTCCCATCAGCAAGCTCTAGATAAGTCCCCCTAAATACCATCCTTCCCGTAAAAGGCAGCACGCTCTAGAGGGGATAACTCCATAACTTGACTAATCAGCACGGGATCGGGTTCAACTCGCTGAATTTGTCCCATTATCGTAGGACTATCAGGTCTGAGGTTTTGTTCGCAAAGGATAATGAATGACCACTGGTATTGCTTACCCTTTTCTAAAGCGGGTGCTTCTGCTGGAAGCTTAAAGCGAAGAAGTCCCGGAGTTGTGGGGAGAGACACCGATTTCTGGTAGAAATAATCCTCTTGTTCGTCCTTAAGAATAAATAATGCCTCTCGTGCTACCGTTTGAGGCAGGTGAACAAAAAACATGGGATGTTCTACCACCGTTAATCCATAGGTTGTTGCTGGCTTAAATGGAGTAACAGGCGTACTCGAAGGGGTTACGTCCCCAGGACACAATCCACCGCTACGAGATGCTCCTCCTGCCGTATCTTTGGGTTTTCTATTCCCTTGAGGATCGAAGGTGACACGAGTAGTTTGACCAGGCAACAACGATTCTACCTGTGCTTTTACCTGAGTGGGCAAACTAGTAGCCATCAGGAGTTCCAGGGACAAAGCGACTGAAAAAAGCTTAAGAGGTCGAAGCAAATGTTTTCTAGCCATGATGGAAAACCTTTGTGATGAAAGACTACTATTAGCCAATCCCATCGTGGTAGGGATCAAGAAAGGAACTGTATGGGTAATACTACAGCACCCCTCGAAATTGAGGTGATTGACTACGAGGTGCAAATACCGTGGTTGATCGAGGAAACATCGGCACCATGGTGATAACCATAACCCTGGATTTGCTAGTTCACCCTTAGCGGTTATTTCTTTTGTAGAGGATAGGGGTCAAACCCCTCATTTAGGATTGACCTCCCTATCATACCTTGGAATGATGCGAATGTGTTCTAAGTAGGTTAATCACGAGAAATAGGCTATTCTGGTGAATACGCCTCCATGCCAATACAAGAACAGACTAAATTGCGATCGCCATAGGCATTGTCGATTCGCCCAACTGAAGACCAAAATTTGTGTTCCCGTGTCCACGGGGCTGGGTATGCTGCCTGTTCACGAGAATAAGGTCGGTTCCAATCCCCAGCAATTAAGACTTCTGCAGTATGGGGCGCATTTTTCAAGACATTATTTTCCGCGTCTGCCTCACCCAACTCAATCGCCTCAATTTCTGTGCGAATGGCAATCATCCCATCGCAGAATCGCTCCAATTCATCTTTTGACTCACTTTCCGTCGGTTCTACCATCATCGTCCCCGCCACGGGCCACGAAACAGTAGGAGCATGGAAGCCGTAATCCATGAGGCGCTTGGCAATATCGTCTACTTCGATGCCTGCTGATTTTTTGAGCGATCGCAAATCTAAAATACATTCATGTGCCACTAAACCGGATTTCCCCTTATACAAAACCGGATAGTAAGGTTCTAACCGACGGGCGATATAGTTAGCGTTGAGAATAGCGACTTTCGTTGCTGCCGTCAAACCCGCCGCCCCCATTAGGGCGATGTACATCCAAGAAATCGTCAAGATGCTAGGACTGCCCCAAGGTGCTGAAGCAACAGCCCCAATTCCTTGTTTGCCTCCCGTCTGCATGACAGAATGCCCAGGCAAAAACGGCACCAGATGAGGCATTACACCAATCGGTCCCATACCAGGTCCCCCACCCCCATGGGGAATGCAAAAGGTTTTGTGCAAGTTCAAGTGACAGACATCTGCGCCATAATCTCCCGGACGGCACAACCCAACTTGGGCATTCATATTCGCACCATCCAAGTAAACTTGACCGCCATTCTCATGAACGATATCGCAAATTTCCTTAATCTGTTCCTCAAATACCCCGTGAGTTGAAGGATATGTGACCATTAAAGCGGCTAAGTTATCGCCGTGCTTCTCAGCTTTTGCCCTTAGGTCATCTAAGTCAATATTTCCCTGATTGTCACAAGCAACCGCTACCACCTTTAAACCACACATCACCGCACTGGCAGGGTTAGTTCCATGTGCCGACTGGGGAATCAAGCAAACGTTTCGATGTTCTTCGCCCCGTTGTTCGTGGTACTGACGAATCACCAACAATCCCGTATATTCACCCTGAGAACCGGCATTGGGTTGCAAAGATATGCCCGCAAAACCTGTAATCTCTGCTAACCATTCCTCAAGCTGCCGGAACAATACCTGATACCCTTGGGTTTGAGACAGAGGAGCAAACGGATGCATCTTACTAAATTCCGCCCAAGTTACTGGCATCATCTCCGCCGTTGCATTCAGCTTCATCGTGCAGGAACCCAAGGGAATCATTGAAGTAGTTAGGGATAAATCCTTAGCCTGCAATCGGTGAATGTAACGCAATAACTCAGTTTCTGAATGATAGCGGTTGAAAACTGGATTCGTTAAATAACTGCTAGTACGAGTAGCAACGGTATTGAGAACTGTTAACTCTTCCACTGTAAAAGGCAACTCATCACTACCCAAAAAAATCTGCCAGAGGTCGAGTATGTCTTCAACTGTAGTCGTCTCATCTAAAGAAATACCCACAGCACTAGCATCGAAAACTCGCAGGTTAATTCTACGCGCCTCGGCAGCTTCTAGAATGGTTGTCAAAGAGTGAGTTCCCAGTTCTACCCGCACAGTATCAAAGAATAAGTCTGACCCAATCTTGTACCCTAACCGCTTCAATCCTGCTGCTAGCATCAGTGCCAACCGATGCACCTTCAAGGCTATAGTTCTGAGTCCTGGCGCTCCGTGGTACACCGCATACATACTGGCTATTACTGCCAACAATACCTGAGCGGTACAAATATTACTCGTGGCTTTGTCGCGGCGGATGTGTTGTTCGCGGGTTTGTAGGGCGAGGCGCAGGGCGGGTTTGCCTTGAGCATCCTTGGATACACCGACAATTCGCCCCGGAACTTGGCGTTTGTAGGCGTCTCGCGTAGCAAAATAGGCGGCATGGGGTCCCCCGTATCCGAGGGGAACGCCGAAGCGCTGGGTACTACCTACGGCAATATCTGCCCCAAATTCACCGGGGGGTGTAAGAAGCGTCAGGCTCAGGGGGTCGGCTGCGACGGTGGCTAGACCGCCCACCTCATGAACTTTTTTGATAAACTCTCGATAGTCGTAAATTGTACCATCGGTTGCCGGATATTGTAGCAGTGCTCCGAAAATCGGCAGCTCAAACCCAAAGCTGTGATGGTCGCCTACAATTACGTCAATTTCTAGGGGTTTAGCACGGGTTTGTAAGACTTCAATGGTTTGGGGGTGGCAGTCTTTTGAAACAAAGAAGGTATTCGCTTTTGTCTTGCACAAGCCATAACTCATGCTCATTGCTTCTGCGGCTGCGGTGCCTTCATCTAGCAAGGAGGCATTAGCAATGTCTAGACCGGTCAGGTCAATAATCAGGGTCTGAAAGTTGAGCAATGCCTCCAACCGCCCTTGGGCAATTTCGGCTTGATAGGGGGTGTAAGCCGTGTACCAGTCCGGGTTTTCCAGGATATTGCGCTGAATGACGGGTGGGGTAATGCAGTCGGAATAACCAATGCCGATAAACGACCGGAACACCTGATTTTTTGAGGCGATTTCTTTGAGTCTGGCAAGGGCGGCGTACTCGCTTTGGGCGGGGGGTAAGTTGAGGGAACGATTGAGCCGAATTCTGGGGGGGACAGCTTGCTCAATTAACTCGTCTAAGGTGGAAAAACCCAAGACTGCCAGCATTTGTGCCACTTCATTGGCACCCAAGCCGATATGCCGCCCTACAAACGAATCGGTCGATTCCCGGTTGTCTGAAGAGGAGCAATGGGGCTGAGAGTCAGGAATGATTGGATTGTCTTTTGCATCCTGGTTAACTGTGACGTTCAGATTACGCATATCAAACCGATTGGTGGTAGGGCTTTGGTGTGTGGCACTTTACTAAAGTTATATAAAGTGCAACTTCTTATTATTCTGTAACAAACCCTCCAAAATGGCTCTCAGCGTCCACCATCAACGGTTAACGGCTTTCCCTGCTCTCGTGTAACGTGTAACAGCTTACTCCCCTTCTACCTGGATGCGATACTCATCGGCAGACAGCGCATCTAGCAATTCATCGGCATCATTAATTCGTACTTTCACCAACCACCCCTCACCGTAAGGGTCTTCGACGATGAGTTCGGGAGACTCTACAATGGGTTCATTTCGCTCGATTACTGTACCGGAAATCGGGGCGTACATATCCTCAACCGCCTTCACCGATTCAACGGAGCCAAAAACCTCCCCTTTTTTTAGGGCATCACCAATTTCCGGCAGTTCTACAAATACGATGTCACCGAGTTGGTCAACCGCAAACGCACTCATGCCAATCGTAGCAATCTCGCCATCCAGTCGTACATATTCGTGGCTGTCAAGATATTTTAAGTCCTCAGGATAGTCCAGAGCCATCTCACGTCCTCAATCTCCAGCAAAGCTAAGTTTACAACTTCCACGTCAAGTCCGATGTACCCTAATGGATGATTATGCCAAATTTATGAAACCAAGCCTCAAACTACGACTGTTTGGTGAATTTACCCTCAAGCGACTGGTGCGATCGCTTATCTTTATCTATGCCTTCTTGTGTTTATACATCTTTTTCGCCTCAGACGGAATGATCTTTGTGCCTCAACCCTCTAGCTATCAAGACACCCGCGATATTATTAAGCTAACGACTACCGATGGGTTCCAACTTTCCGCCGTTTATTTACCCAATCCAGCCGCCACGTATAGCATCCTCTACGTTCACGGTAACGCTGAGGACTTGGGTGACATTCAACCCGTGCTGCAAAAGTTACATAGTATAGGGTTTAGCGTCTTTGCTTACGATTATCGCGGCTATGGTACGAGTCAGGGAAGTCCTTCAGAACGCCATGCCTATCAAGATATCGATACAGCTTACATCTATTTAACCCAGCAGCTAGGAGTGCCACCGGAAAAAATTATCGCTTACGGGCGTTCAGTGGGTGGGGGTTCGGCAGTCGATTTAGCTGCACGCCAACCCATTGCAGGTTTAATTGTGGAAAGTGCGTTTACCTCCGCGTTTCGGGTAATCCTACCGATTCCTCTTTTACCCTTTGATAAATTCCCGAACATTGACAAGATTAAGCAGGTGAATTGTCCAGTATTAGTAATACACGGAAAAGCCGATGAAATTATCCCCTTTTCTCATGGGCAAAACCTGTTTGCGGCTGCACCTGAACCTAAACTTTCATTATGGGTGGATGATGCGAGTCATAATGATTTGATGTGGGTGGCTGGGGAGGAGTATGAAGAGATTTTACGGGAATTTAAACAGTTAGTTGGTCTCCGAGAGTGAATTCAGTTGTGGTTTCTGAATTCGGAATAGGGTTGATAAGGATAAAGGTAAGTTGATATTTTTAGTTTAGTACCAAAGCCACAACGCGATCGCTAAAATGGTAAAATTTTGCTCTGCTTTGGCTCTTTAGAGCAGACCCAATTTCCTTAAGGCGTCGGATGCTGCCTGTTTTTCAGCTTCTTTTTTCTTATTAGCTGTACCCTCACCATACACGGTGCCATTAACTCTTACTTCAACAGTAAACATCTTGGCATGGTCTGCTCCAACTTCATTGGTAACAGGATACTTAGGAATCTGTTGGTGGTTTGTCTGCGCCCAATTCTGAAATCGATTTTTCACATCATTTAAAATCTCAGGGGTGGCATCCTGGGAAACAGCATCTTCTACAACTAAGTCGAAGAGAGGCTCTACTAGTTCACGGACTGCCTCAATGCCAGAGTCCAAATAGTACGCGCCAATAACTGCCTCAAAGGTATTGCTCAACAATGATAATTTAGTACGACCTCCCTGCAATTGTTCTCCTTTGCTTAACCGTATCCATCTGCCCAAATCCAGTTCAGTGGCAAATTTTGCTAGCTGGGTATTGTCCACTAAGTTAGAGCGGCGCTTGGTTAATTCTCCCTCATTTCGACCCGGAAATTGCTCAAAGACATAATCTCCTGCTAAAAACTCTAGTACAGAGTCTCCGAGAAATTCCAGTTGCTCATTGTCTCCTTGAGTCTGTGTGGGATTTTCAAAGATATAGGAACGATGGGTAAGGGCAAGATACAGGAGTAAAGCATCTTGAAAGGGAATTTTCTTTAGTAGTTCGTGCAAATGCTCTCTAATGGGGGATTCTTCTGTAGAGGTCTGACTTTTGCGTGTCTCTTGCCGAGATTGCTCTTGCCATAAGAGTCGCAGAACTTCTTGTTTTTGTTTAGCTACAGCTTCTTTTTCAGTAGCATCAATAGCACCTAACAAGAGGGTCATACTGTCTAGAGCACGATAAGTGTCCTCCGTCGAGAGACGAACTCGGTGTGCCCATTTGTTGCGAACATCAATGAGTTCGCTGGCGAGAGCGCGTTCAGTATAAGACAGCTCGGGCTTGAAGACTGTCTCCCACCGCTTTGTCATAACCTTTAGCAAAGCAGAAACATCCTCTCGCAATGTCTCTTCTATCGTGCGCCTAAGCGTAGAATCCTCAGATAAGCAGGACTTAGCTCGTGAAAGCCAAGCATTTCCATAAATTGCCCTCATTTGCTGCTCAACGTAAGGATAAAGTCCCTTACCTAAAAGATTTAAAGCTCTACCGACCTGTTCGTGGTTGCTAATTGCCATTTTGAAATTAAGTGATTAAGATTACTAGCAACTATAGCAATTGAAAGTTTCTAAGGCTGTACAGTTGCAGTCCGTTCCTTATTCTTAATCAGAATCTCTACCAAATCACGTACTCGGAAAGCGCCCGACTCCACACACCCAACTGTTTCAGATTGAAACTTGGTGCAGAGGTCATCCCAGGCAACAAAAATTGTCTCCTCTGGAAGCGACTGCACAAATTGCCCAGAACCGATAGTTCCAGGTGTAAACCAGGTAATCCGGATAGCATCTCCTGTGTCTACTAAACCGTTCAACGTTTCGATTTCCTGAACCCTTAACTCTCCACGATTCGATGAAGTAATGGGTAGTTTCATCTCGGCTTTCAACACATACACAATAGTTCCAGGACTATTTGCCCGCAAGGGAGTGGAAATCACACAGCCGTTCTCAAACGGTTCGGGTAACATCTGAATCGGACTTTCACGAATGTCAGTCAGTTGTTTACACTCTGGTTCACTCATCTTCGGTTGACTTAAATGAGGCGTTGCCAAGCCGATTGCACCAGAGTTAAAGTATAAAGAAGCAAGAAGTGCGATCGCGCCGAATTTTACCATTTTAATTATTCTCCTCCCTCTACGTTCACGGTAATGCTTTAGAGTATTCAGGCTTAATCTGACGTTACATCTCCACCCGACTCATTCACCAATTGACTCAATCGCTTAAGAATTCTCAGAACATCATACAAGTCATTCCCAGGATTGCGAGTAATAAACACCTTAGACAAGGCGTACTGTGGAACTTTTCCCTTAACTAATTTCACAAAGACGAAACTCCCCCCAGTGGTAATCATGCCAAAACTGGGCTGTTCCGCATTAGAGTTGCCTAACATATAAGCCAAAATTTGCGCGAGTCCTTCCTCAATCGAAAACGCTGCCCGTTTAGACTCAATTACCATTACCCAAAACTGGTCTTTTAAAACTAACGTATCAATTTTAGCTTTAACAATAACATCGTCATCTTCTGAGATAATATCTACAGACTCTTCAGATTTGACGTAAAAAGGAAATAAATAAAAGTCCCCGATAAATAAAATAGGGTCTAACACTGCCATTCTGACGATATCTTCTAAGACAGGTGGGTAATTGAGTAAATTAATATAACCCACTTTTACTTTGTCTAAGAGTTGTTTATCTAGAGTAGTGAGTTCTGGTAAATTATCCTGCCACTCCCAGAAGAAAGATTCATCTTCAACGAGCTGAATACCGAACGTTATGATTAAGTCACGCAGTGTGGTTTCTTTAGCTTGGAGCGTTTGAACCATAGTCTTTAGTTTTTGTAGTTTCGATTCATTTGAGAATTTCCGGCTATAGCTTAATTTTATTGGTAATCGGGTAGAGTTGCCTCGTCAATAATCTGCATTAACCGTTCTGCACCATCCAAATCAGAAAACCCAAAATTTGCTCAACTGGCGGTAATGGATAATCAGTTAGGTCAATCGTAACAGTTTGCCATTCTAGTTTAAGAAACCGCCAAACTGTACCACTTGTCACCGTTCCGTAGATTGTTGAGATTGGCTGCTGCTTCTGTTGATTAAAGCGTTGAGCAGCTACCATCTCAGCTAAACATTGTCCCAGTGCCGGTTTAAGGTCTTCTTTTTTAGCTTCCACCAAAACCACGGCAGGCGCTTTAATAAACAACTGCTCTGGAGAGCGGCTAATCAGAAAATCGACATAGCCCGTCAAATCAACCTCTGGCTGCACGTTAAACTCTTCACCCGAAAAGACACTAATTTGTCCTTTGAGCTGGCGTTTGACTTCTAACAAGACTGGATTGATAATACCTTCAGAACGCGCTTTTTCACTACTCACAGCAATTGCCCAAGGCAGCGTTTCTTTCAGGGTATCTCTGAGTAAAGGAGTTGGATTGACTGGGGAAACTTCTGGAAGAAAGCGCTCACCTTCAATGATAGTGAGTTGAAAATTCTCTACAGCTTTGCTGAGGGTAAATTTACTATAAGGCATAAGGATTTTCCTACTCTGTTTCTCAATTTTAAACTCCCTGGCAGATTACCGATGTTATGTAGAATCGCACTCCATCCAGCCAGTTAAAAACCGACTTAAGCTATTAGCCCGAATTTTAATTCAGGGCGGACTTTCAAAATTATTATTTATTTAAGATGAGCGTTTCTTTGAGCGATAAAATGGTTTTTTTACCACAACGGCTGGATAAGCTTTACCCCGAATTTCTACTTCTAACTTCTGACCCGTTTTGGCTAGCGGTGTGGGAACATAGGCAAGAGCGATCGCTTTTCCCAATGTTGGTGCTAAAGTTCCACTAGTCACTTCGCCAACAACTGCCCCAGCCGATAGCACCGGATAGCCATGACGGGCAATGTGCCGCCCCTCCATCTGGATGCCAATTAACCGACGCTCTACCCCTGCTGCCTTTTGCTGTTCTAGCACTGAGCGTCCAATAAAATCACCTTTACTATCAAGATGAACCAGCCAACCCAAACCTGCTTCTAGGGGAGTGGTGGTTTCATCAATATCTTGCCCATATAGGGCTAGAGCTGCTTCTAATCGTAAGGTATCTCTAGCTCCCAATCCGCAGGGAGTGACGCCAGCTTGTAGGAGAGAACGCCACAACTCTACTCCAACATCCGGGGCTACCATTACCTCAAATCCATCCTCGCCCGTGTAACCCGTCCTGGCAATAAAAGCGGGTTGATTGAGGAGGGTTGCTTCTAAATGTCCGAAAAATTTGAGTGAGGATAAATTTTCCTGCACGAAGGGTTGAAGATAAGCCTCCGCTTGGGGTCCTTGTACTGCAATCAATACATTTTCTGTTGAGATATCTTGCAACTCAATGGAAGTAGTTTCTAGATTAGCGAACAACCAGTCTTTGTCTTTTGTGCGAGTAGCAGCATTAACAATTGCCATACCTCGCTGTTCGCCCCTCTCATCCTCACCCTGATAGTAGAAGATAATGTCATCAATGATGCCAGCCTGAGGATTTAACAAAACTGTGTACTGCGCTTCACCCCGTTGCAACCGCATCAAATCTGACGGTACGAATCGCTGCAACTGCTGCCGCAACTCCTTGCCTTTAAGGGCAAATTTTCCCATGTGAGAAATATCAAACATCCCAGCAGACGTTCGCACAGCTTCGTGTTCTTGAGCGATGCTGCTGTAGAGTACTGGCATTTCCCAACCGGAAAAGGCGGTGAGTCGGGCATTTTGTTCGACAACTAGGTTAAATAGGGGAGTTCGGGCAAGGGAAGGAGTTTCTGATTGGGGTGCTTCTGGCTTAACCACAGTTAGTCTTCAGTTACAGGTTACATCCTTAATATCTTACGTCTTCAGTAGTGATCTACGGTACTTTAAAATCACTTATTTAATAATAATTAATCACGAATTATAGTTTATAAACTCATTTAAAAGTAAATGTTTATTTTATAAATTATCTTTAACTAAAATTGCTGCTTACCGTATCTTTCCAATGGTAGATGAGGAAGAGCCACACCAATATTTATAGTGGTAAAGCTTAGGGTTTAGCTAGGCAGAAGGACAAATTAATAACTTTCTCGATTTAATGACCTTGTACGGATTGAGTAGCAAAACGTAATTCTAATTTTTTGCTCCTTCCAGACTCTATCAAGCCCCTAATCCAGTTTTCTAATTAACAACGCTTTAAAAAATCAGGAGATAGCCAGTTATGGGAGTTAATTCTTGTCTTTGTTGTGGGAATCGCTTACTTCGTCATGCAGGACGAAAAGGTGTCTACTGGTTTTGCACCTCCTGTCATCAAGAAATGATTTCACCGATGCCCCGTCAGTCAACGGCTGGACTAGACACGTTGAAGTTTCGATCGCCTCTGTTAGGAAATTCCCCAAAGCATTACTCTGTTAAGTACTAGAGCTTGAAATTCACACTCAGAGCGATCGCATAATAAAATTACATCCAGAACAACTAAGCCCGAAAATCCGCCCGGAGTTCAAACTCCGGGCTAATAGCTCAAGTCCATTTCAATGGACTGAAAGTCTTGTAGAGTCAGTATTTGGTCTTCATAGCGAGGACTTTATGTATGAGCCAGTGGTTTAAACCACTGGCGGTTAGTGAGACTGGTGCAAGATGTGAGTTGAAACATACCCCGTCCCTAAAAAGGATGGGGTTTTGTCAATGAGGCACAGAACAAAACGCTATACTAATTGACGTACTCTGTAGCAATTTGTTTATAGAGAAAAAAGGGGGTAAGGTTTTGCCGATGTTGGGTGAGTTACGGAGGCAAATGATCAAGCTTTAAGGGCGTAGCTGAGGCAAGATTGGCATCATACAGCAAAATTTAAAAGTCAGCGAACAACAATCAGGAGGTTTGCCATGAAAGGAATTAAATTGGGGTCTGTTTTGTCATTGGGGATTTTATTGGCATTGGTAGGCAATCGAGTGAATGCCTTACCAGGTCAAACGGTTGAAACCGTTGCCGCTTGGATTAGTGCTCATCCTACGTTGCAGCCCGGTATTGGCGATGGGTTGGTGGTGACAAAAAGTAACTCTGCTGCTCAACGATTTACCTTTAAAGCGTCGGTACTCCCTCCGGGTCAAATCGCCTTTCCAACCAGCCGTAATATTATTCGCAACGAGGAAATTTCTTTCTATGACAAAATTAATGGCGTAACTCCCGAACGGCTAACGGAATCATTGCGGATTATTTATGGTCCTGCGGTCTATCAAGATTACCAGCGAGCTAGACTGGTTTACGCTTACCCCACCCCAGAAACTATAGATTTAGCACGACGACAGAATCTGCCGCTCTTGGCAGCGCAGAAGGGGCAATTGCTGCTAGGAGACCGCTTTGCCTATTGGTGGGAAGTTACTCAATCCGAAGATGGTAAAGCCCTCAATGGGCTTTTAACGATTTTTCTGCCAGAGGATTTAGATAAACTCGAATCAGAATTACGCGATCGCTCTTGATAAGGTGTTAGGTATCTAATTTGCACCCGTTAAGACGGAGTTTTCTGTTCAGCTCCCAAGCTTGAATAACTTATTTTTTGGCAATTCCTAACTGACCGCTAGTGATTGTACCAGACTCCAGCGAAAATACTCTTTACAGTTCTGGCAATGCGCTTTAAGTCTTCATCTAGGAGGGGGGGCCAGTTCACCCCAGTCTGACGCCCAGCTTCAAACCGCTCTCGGCTCTCATAAGATATCAGGTACAGCGAGTAAATCAGCTCTCGATCAATAGTAGTAGAACCTCGCAAACCCTCAAATACCATTTTTAGCGCTAACAAAATATTAGTCACTTGACCCGGTATCGGTGCTTTTCCCTGCTTCAGGCGAACGAGGAAACCATCGTTATTTTGGTCAGGTGCAGTTCCCTGACTAATTATGAAGCTACGAGCAGTTTTATAATCCATGGAGTTTGATGTGCTGGCTTACTGGCATGGTTTCTGCCCATCCAATGCTTTCAATTGTGACATTGGATTGGTAGCTGCGATAGGCTCTACTGAAACGCGCTTTAGTTAGTTTAAACTGATAAATTGCACCAGTGGCAACAACCCGCCAGTGGTTTTAACCACTGTCTTATAGCTAAAGTCGTCTCGCATACGACTGGATAAGACTTGTAGTCCATGTCAATGGACTTAAGCTATTAGCCCGGAGTTTTAACTCTGGGCGGGTTTTCGAGTTTACTGACAATGGTGCAAGATGTGAGTTTAAACTAATTGTTCGTCAGGTAATGGTAATTGAGTACGCGCAGCAACTTTATGAGCCAGATCTTTAAAGTCCCAGTATACTCCTTTCACTGCTGTAATATGAGCCCCGATAGCTCCATCCGCAGGCTTGAGATGGAAGATTGGCTTATGAGCTTCTTGAGCCATTGGCATTAAGCTCTGATAATGCTTGAGTAACGCTAAACAGTTAGGATCATTGGCTAGCGATGGGTGTGACTCTTCTGGTTGTTGGATAACCTCTTCACTATAAATTTGGGGAATTCGGGCAATCCATTGTTGAAAAGCTTTTACTGGTCGATCAAACCGAACACCATGTTGAAGGACAATATATCCTACAGGACACATCTGTCCTACAGGCAAGGGTAGGTCAGAGGCTGGATTTTTAGGAATACGCTCCTGCCACTCTTCTCTCCATCGATGCAGGGTTGGACCCAAATTTTTCAAACCTTATAGTGAAAAAAGATCAGGTGAAAGGGGTACAACAACATAATCTGACGCAATGAGGGCAGCTCGATTAATAGCCCCCAAATTAGGACCTAAATCAACTAAAACAACATCAGCTATAGTGTTTTTGGCTGCTCTATCTAGTAATCGCCAAAACGCAGAAATAATTCTGAAAGATCGTTCTTTACGATCTAGACAACCTGGCCACTGAGCAGAAAGTTCATCTGGCAGATCTTTTGAACGTCTTTTCTCATTCAATCGGCGTTCCTCCTCTGGGGTTGCCGTTGCTCGACGGGGACCAACCCGAATCCAAGTGCGTCCATTGAATCTTACAGGAGGTGCATCTGATGGCTCAACAATGGCAACTGCTAATTCGCACCCACTGATGATTCGCTTACCAACAGTCAAAAGTGGAAATGGCAGGATGTTGCCATCAGATCGCATATCAGCAAGGGTACGAAGCAATTCATCAGTGATTGGAAAGTTAGCGCAGGTTCCATATGATACGAATGACATTCTTACTTCAAGGTAATCTGTTGGCTGGCTAACGAAAAGTTAGTCTGCGATCGCCTGATTCGACAATCCTTGCTCTTACCGTTTCAGGTTCGGCGGCGGCTTTTGCTCTGCTAAAGCTTGCAGATTAGAGATTGAGCCGCTTATAGTCCACTCCCCATCAAAATAAACGACGACCAATAAAACGGATGACTGTAAGGATGACTTCTTTCAGCAGATGACTCGCCCGTTTCCGCATCCTTACCCCTGAGGAATGCCAGTTGAGCTTGGCGCAAAGCTTCAGCTTTGGTGAGAGGAGCTTCGGGTGTGTCTTGGGCTAAGTTTTGGTAAAACTGCTCCATCAATAGGCGAGTACTTTGGTCATTCACTTTCCACAGTGATGCCATAACAGTTTGGACTCCGCCTTTAAGAAAATAATAACCAACACCTGCAATCTCCCTGCCGTTGAGTCCAGGACCCCCCAGTGCTGCTTCACAAGCTGATAACACGACTAGATTGACATTCTGCAAATCTAGCCAGGTTTCAATATCAGGAATTGCCAACTTCTCGCCCGTACCTAATAGCAGATAAGAGCGATTGATGGGTCCTGGAACGAATTCCCCATGGGTAGCGATATGCAACATCTTATGGGAGGATACGTTGTCTCGCAAGGCAAAAAGGTCAAAGTCTTCGTTAAGGAACTTTTTACCGGGATAAATCCCTTGGGTATCTACTGACTCTTGCCGGACAATTGCATCTAACTCTGCTGGTACATTGGGTAAAGATCGGAACCCGCCCACAGCCTGAGACACTCCCAACCCTAGAACTGAAATCTCAGGATTGCTTGGAGACAATGATATCGGTTTTGATAAACTCTTAGTGGCTCGATAATTCACAGGGCGCGATTGTGAAGCGTTGCTGGAACCGACCCATGGCATCTCGGTTAAGTTAGCAGATAACACCGTTGAAACCGTATAGTTCTCAACTAAATACTGTTCTCCATCAAACAAGGCACTCATGGGAATATAGCGAGTTGAGCGATCTAAGGAAAATACCAGATTTTGAATAGTATTCGCTTTTAGTTCAGGTTCCAATGGTTTGATTAGCCAGTCGTACAGTTGCTTCCCTGTCTGTTGCAACTCATCAACACTGGAAAGACGATTTTGCAATAACTGACGAAACCTCAAAACGGTAACTTCTAATTGGGGAGGAGTCACTTCACTCACTTCTACTGCCTTCAAAATACCACCTTTTGATGCCCACAACAGCCAAATTCTGTCATTCAACAGTAAGGGATAAATCAAGAGGGTGTTGGGTTGAGCTGACAAAATTTCTCGGGCTTTTTCAGAAAATTGGTTGGGATCGAGGAAGGTATCATCATTGGAGCGGTTATTACGAATGAGTGTTTCAATTTGCTCTAATGCTTGATAGTACTGCTGAATTAGGTCATCCCGCCGATCCAACAACTCATCAAGTTGAGAGCAACCTGTTCGCCGACAGCCCTCTAACTCATCTCCGAATGCGATCAAACTGCCATATTCTTGCAAAATCCGTTGCTCAGTGGGTGTAATCTCTAGGCGAATCGGCTCACCATAGACTCTAGAATCGCCAGTATATTCCCGCAACTCCTGCCCTTTCAAGAGTTCCAATACCTGCTGCGCCTCTCGCATCCGGTTTTGCAACAGCAATAGGCTAGTCAACGAGCGATAAACTTCAGTGGCGGGTACACCATGGATATCCTGCACGGCTTCGACGAAAGAGGTTTGCAACCAAACCGGTAATCCCCTAATCTGACTGTGAACTTGCTCTTCATTTTTGTTTATTGCCTGCTTGTAATAAGTTGTCGCCGAACCCAACAGATTTAAATCCTGATAAATGCCACCGATTCCAGCGTAGGCACTATAGCGTTCATGGATTGAAAGTGCTTCTTGATAGGCAGAGATCGCTTTATCTGGCTGTTTATAATTTCTATAGATTTTACCGAGAACTTCTAGAGCAACTCCTTCTAATTCTCGATTGTTTTGCTCGTGAGCAATCGCCCGACTTTGGTTGACGAATTCAATAGCTTTTTCCGGATTCCCAGAATAACTGTTCCCCAAACTCAAAACAATCAGAAAAGACGCTTCTAACAGCGGATTTTGAATGTTATGAGAAATCAATAACCCTTGTTCAGCCAATTCAATCGCTTTGTTCGAGTTTCCCATGCCCACATAGGCAAGTGCCTGCATCACTAAGGCAGCGCCTTCTCCTTCCTGCCATTGTTGTCTGTTGAGCTTCTGTTGGGATACGCAATTATATGCCCCCAAGATGCTGGGATAAAAACCTGTGCCTTCCGCTTCAGTAAGTTGGTGTTTTCTTAAGAAATCTAGGGCTTGCTCGGTATTATTAATAACCTTGCCGTAGTCTCCCGAACCCAGATGAACCCCTCCGAGCGTCAAGAGTGAAGATAACGCAGCGGTGGTATTCTTATTGTCTTGGGCGACGTTTAAACCTCGTTGGGAAAAAAGAATCGCATCTTGCGTTTGCCCAGAAGAGTTATAAACACTACCGAGAAGGGCAAAAGCTTTCGCTTCTGAATCAGGATTTTGAATTTTCCAAGCTGTCATCAAGCCAGAACGAGCGGCTAAGATTGCTTTTTGATATTCACTTTGGCTGCACCCCAAGGATTGATAAGCACTGGCTAAGGTTAGGTAAGCGGCTGCTTTCTCTGGATACTTTTGGAGTTTGTCTGCTAGTGTTCTGCTTTCTTTCGCTAACTCTATGGCTTGCTCATAGTTCCCCAAGGAATTATAAGTCTCACTTAAAGCAATGAGAACATTTAATTGGCGTTCGCTATTACCTAATTCTTGCCTGTAAATAGTTAAAGCTTGTTCAAACCTTTTTGCTGCTTCTGATAATTGACCAATGTGTAACTGTTCTATACCCTCTTGAAACAGACGATCAACTTCCGTTTCTAGCTCTTGACTTCGTTGGGATTGGGAGTTAAGGGTAGCGGCTGTAAGAGGAGTAGCAATTGAAGATTGAAGTGTACTGAGACTCAAAAAATAGGTTGCAATAGCACAACTAAGAACCTTATGATTGACGTACATAGGAAAAGCTAGCCTACAAACAAAGGACAAAAGTGACGGGTTTGAGGTCTGAAGCTAGCCACGCTGTATAACTCTCATGCCCAATTGCTTTTTTAGACTCAAACAATTCACCAGGGTGATAAACTCATTTTTAATTTTTCTAAAATGAGGATGACAGAAGATTATTTTTTCTGCAATCCATCCAAAGTAGTATATCTTCAAAATTCATAGTTAAAATAAGATAGCCCAGAGTCAAAACTCTAGGCTAACGGCTTTAAACGTCCGCTTTTTTTTGGTAATTAAATCGGCTTTTTGTACTTAAACCCTTGCTAATTCGGGTTCAGGTTGCTTGCTGTTGCGAATACCCTTAATGGCTTCAGCGTAGTCTTTTGCCTTAAAAACAGCAGAACCGGCAACAATTGCATTAGCTCCGGCTTCTAAAACCTGCCAGGCATTATTGCCTTTGAGTCCACCATCCACTTCAATCCAGGGATCGAGTCCCCGTTCGTTGCACATCTGGCGCAGTTTACGGATTTTTGGCACTACAGCAGGGATAAAGCTTTGACCGCCAAAGCCAGGATTTACACTCATAATTAGTATCAAATCGCAGACTTCTAAGACATACTCAATCAAATCTAAGGGAGTTGAAGGATTAAGTACTACACCCGATTGCTTACCCTGTTCTTTAATCTGACAGAGTGTGCGGTGCAAATGAGGGGAAGCGTTATGCTCGGCATGAACTGAAATGATATCGGCTCCAGCCTTTGCGAAGTCCTCCACATACTTTTCCGGCTCCACAATCATCAAGTGGACATCCAACGGCTTTTTGGTGACAGGACGAATCGCTTCCACAATCAGAGGACCAATGGTGATATTGGGGACAAACCGACCGTCCATCACGTCAACATGAATCCAGTCAGCACCAGCGGCATCCACTGCTTGTATTTCTTCCCCCAATCGGCTGAAATCGGCTGATAATATGGAAGGAGCTATAACGATGGGTTTTTGGGATTGCGTTTGGGTCATAACTGGTGATACTCTCCTGCGTCCTCTGTTGTATGTTCATCTTAACAAAATCTTTAGCAATCCCCTAATGCGGCGCTCCCCAATCGATATCGAGCAACCACAACAGCCGGTTAATGCAGACCGAAGGTTCGCTCACTCCGCTTCTCTAATCAGTTATCACTAAATTTTAGGAGAATCCGCCTTGGTTCAGCGGCAGATTGTTAAAAAATTGGGATGGATACTATGGGGTTTAGGTGCCTCCGGGCTAACCTACCCAGCTTTAGCCATACCCACTTCCACAGGAGAAACGGGAATTGATGCCCTACGGCTACATACTCCCCCTTACAACTTGATCGGTCGTAAGATTGCGATCGGTCAGGTAGAAATTGGTAGACCGGGTTTATTTGGAATTGATAAAGCGGTTTCTTGGAATCCTGTGATCGCTCTGGAGCGAGTCTTTTATCGGGATAGTCCCGCCAAAACTGATACCCATGTCGATTCCCATGCGGCAATGGTGGCAGGCGTGATGGTGAGTGGTGACAAAACTCTCCCAGGAGTAGCACCAGGAGCCAGACTTTACGCTTCAGCCGTCGGTCCCCCCATCAGAAGTGGACAACCCGAAGAATGCCTGTCATCCCAGCACGTCGCCCAGCAAAACAGCGGCGATGTTCGGGCGATTAACTTTAGTTTTGGGGAATCCCTACAGCGCGATTCCAGACCGGAAGCTACTTTAGACGGTAATGCTCTGTTGACCAAATGTATCGATTGGTCAGCCAGGGTTCATGATGTGCTCTATGTGATTGCAGGCAACCAGGGAGACGGTGGCATTCCCATCCCCACGGATCATTACAATGGCATCACGACGGCTTACACCAGCAAGCGGCAGGGAGTCTTTAGCAAGGTAGATTTTGCTAACTTGAGCGATCTACCAACTGGGATTGGTAGGCGTTTGATCGAACGTGAAATTAACGTAGGTTCCCGCCGTGCTATTAACTTAGTGGCTCCCGGCAGCAAGATTCCCGTCTACGATTTGGAGGGTAATATTGTTGAGGTTAGCGGTACAAGTTTTGCCGCTCCTCACATCACCAGCTCGGTAGCCTTGATTCAAGAATATGGCGATCGCCAGCTTCGCTCATCCCCACCGAACTGGACTATTGATTCTCGACGCCATGAAGTCACCAAAGCTGTACTACTCAACTCCGCTGACAAACTACAAGATAACGGCGACGGTTTGAATTTGGGCATGAGCCGCACCGTTTTCTCAAAAGATAACCGCACTTGGTTAGAGTCAGATGCCTACAAAGACCCTAAAATCTCCCTAGACATCCAGATGGGTACGGGACACCTCAATGTTTTCCGAGCTTATCAACAATTTCAACCCGGTCAATGGAGTCCAACGGGTGCCGTACCGCCAGTGGGTTGGGATTATCGTTCCGTTGAGGCATCGTCTTTTCAAGACTACGTTTTAGAAAAACCGTTAAAGCCAAATAGTTTTGTAGCGCTAACTCTAGCTTGGGATCGCTGGGTTGAACTGCAAGATGAAAATGGCAATCAGGAGTATGATATTGGCGAGAGTTTTAGCGATCGCGGACTGAACAATCTCGACCTTTACCTCATGCCTGTTGACGGTAGTGATACCAGCAAAAGTGTCTGCGCTTCTATTAGTGACGTAGATAGTGTAGAGCATATTTTCTGTCCAGTTCCGGCTGCTGGTCGCTACAAAATCCGTGTTCAGTATCGCCAGCAGGTACATGAGGCAGCTCAACCTTACGGTTTAGCTTGGTGGACGGTGCCAGATTAGTAGCCTGAGGGGGAGATGGGGAGATGGGGAGATGG
>NZ_JADEWY010000279.1 GCF_015207375.1 Coleofasciculus sp. LEGE 07092
CTTGATGTACAACGACCGAAGACTATCACTTAGTTTGATTAACGATTCTGAAGACATACAGCAGATTGCACACTAATTACTCTCTCAGTATCCCTGGTTTTGGATCATCTTTTTCTTGGAATACTCTTATGCGAATACGGATGTCCAGCGACTGCCCCTACATTTGGATATTTTTTAATTGAAACTCCCTGATCTACTGATGAATAACGACAGGTGTTCCCACCGACGCCCAATTAAACAGCCACTCAGCGTGATCCACCGCCACATTGATGCAACCGTGACTGACGGGCGTCCCAAAGTTTTTATGCCAGTAGGCTCCATGAATCGCATAGCCCCCATCATAATACATAGCATAGGGAACATTAGGGACATCATAACCCTGTCCCCGCATACGGTCAGTTCGTCGCTTGGATTGAATCGTAAAGGTACCGGGACGGGTAGGGGTGGAGTTTTTCCCTGTGGAGACAATCACCGCATAGACTTGATTGCCCCCCTCCCAAGCAATGAGCCGTTGATTGGGAATATCAATTTGAATCCAGCGATCGCTTGAATTTTGCAGCGCTATCATTCTGGCTGCAATCTGTTCGCGTATCGGAGTGGGGAAAGCGGGTTCTGTCCAAAAACCCAATGCTGTTGCAGATAAGGCGATACCCGTTAAAACGGTACCAGAGTAACGCACCCACTTAGGAGTCCTGATTGTTTTCATAAATTAGTACCTCCCCATCAGAATTCACCACCGCAGCGAACAGACTCACTCGGAACGGCTCACGGCACTAATAACTCTATTTTACCCCTGAGTGTGCAACTGTTGTCGAAGAGTTTTGGCGCGTTGAGCGATCGCATCCCAATCCCCCGCCGCCATCAACGCCTTGGGAAACAAGTCTCCCGAAAGCCCCACAGCAATTGCTCCGGCATTAATAAAATCAAATGCATTGGCAAACGTCACGCCCCCTGTTGGAATCAGAGGAATCTGCCCCAGGGGACCTTGCAATGCCTTAATGTAACTGACTCCACCTACTGCCTGAATGGGAAATACTTTAACACAACTAGCACCAGCATCCCAGGCGGTGATAATTTCTGTGGGAGAAAGTGCTCCCGGTACAATCGGCACACCCGCCGCTACTGCTGCTTGAATTAAGGGGATATGAGTGTGGGGAGAAAACAGAAACTGTGCTCCAGCATTAACTGCCTGCTGCAACTGCTCTACGTTTAAAATCGTACCGGTGCCAATGATACAAGTGGGTAATTCTTGACGGAGTTGAGTGATGAGTTCAGGAGCGCGATCGCTATTCCAAGTAATCTCGATTAATGATAATCCACCCGCCGCTACAGCCCGAGCCATATGACGCCCTAGGGAGTACTCTAACGCCCGAATCACAGCAATCGCCCGATGCTGCTGCAACAGTTTTAACCAAGATTGATTGGATAGGTTCACGCTCTGGTGTCTCATATCTGCTGTACTTGAATATAGCGTTTCTCTATCTGGTGAGGTATACCTTGATCAAGGCAGGGAGTAGGGAGTGGGACTGCACCTGAAGTAAGTGAGAACTGCGATATCAAGCTGTTAGAAAAAACCATGCATCCAGAACAACAGCCAGAAATTTTTAATTTAGGCGATCGCAACCTGCCCCCAAACAAATTGCTCGAAACTCGGGGTTACGAGTTGCTGAAGTAACAGCGTTCATCAAAGAACAGAGGCAAGAAACTGCTATTATTCGGGCTGAAGCTGAAAAATTAAATCCGTCGGATAAGCTCTAATTTTCTCTCCCCAGCTCCCCCAGCTCCC
>NZ_JADEWY010000058.1 GCF_015207375.1 Coleofasciculus sp. LEGE 07092
CTCCCACACCCCATCTCAACAGATAACAATGAGTATCACCATTGCGGGTTACAACCTCATCGAAGTCATGGACGAAAGTACCACTACCCTTGTGTATCGAGGGTTGAGGGAATCGGATCGAGCTTTGGCGATCGTGAAAATTCTCAAAGCAGAGTATCCCACTCTCGAACAGCTTACCCGATTAAGACATGAATATAAAATACTCACCTCTTTGGAAATAGAAGGAATTGTTCAACCCCTAGGGTTAGAACCTTATCAAAATGGGTTAGCTCTTATTTTGTCAGATTTTGGAGGAGAATTTTTTCATATATTTATAACAACTAATCTCTTGAAACTAACCGATTTTTTCTCCATTGCCATCCAGTTAACCTTAACGCTGTCCCAACTCCACCACCAGACTATTATTCATAAAGATATTAAGCCTCATAATATTCTAATTAATTCAGAAACCAGTCAAGTTAAACTGACCGATTTTAGCGTTTCATCGCGCCTTTCAAAAGAAAACCCTATTGCTCGCAATCCCAGAGAAATTGAAGGAACGCTTGCCTATATGTCACCGGAGCAAACTGGGAGAATGAACCGTTCAATTGATTATCGAACTGACTTTTACTCCTTAGGCGTCACTTTCTATGAAATGCTGACTGGACAGCTACCGTTTCAAGCAACTGATCCTCTAGAATTAGTCCACTGTCATATTGCTAAAACACCCATGCCGCCAGCAGAGATGGGCAGAATTCCCCAGGCGGTGTCGGATATTGTGATGAAACTTTTAGCGAAAACGGCGGAAGAGAGATATCAAAATGCCTTGGGACTCAAAGCTGATTTAGAAGAATGCCAAAGGCAATTTACAGCAACTGGAACCATTGAAAACTTTAGGGTTGGTCAACTCGATTTATACAGCCAGTTTTTGATTCCGCAAAAACTTTATGGTCGAGAGACAGAAGTTGAGCTGCTGATGAATACCTTTGAACGAGTCAGTCAAGGATCAACGGAACTGGTACTTGTGAGTGGTTACTCAGGAATTGGCAAATCTTCTTTAGTCAATGAAGTTCATAAACCCATTGTACGCCAACGGGGTTATTTTATTGCTGGGAAATTTGACCAATTTAAGCGCAATATTCCCTATGCTTCATTGATTCAAGCCTTTCAAGACTTAATTCGGCAGTTGTTAGCAGAAAGTGCTGAGAGTATAGCGATTTGGAAAAGCAAACTTTTAAAGGCATTAGGGTCTAATGCTCAGATTATTATTGACGTGATTCCAGACGTCGAACGAATTATGGGTTCTCAACCGGAGGTTCCTCAATTAAAACCCTCTGAAGCTCAAAATCGTTTTAATCGGATGTTTCAAAAGTTCATTCGTGTATTTACCCAACCCGAACACCCCTTGGCTCTCTTTCTAGATGATTTGCAATGGGCAGATTTAGCGTCTTTGAAGTTGATTCAGTTGCTTGCCTGCAACCCGGATAGCCAATATTTGTTGCTGATTGGAGCGTATCGTGATAATGAAGTCAGTGCAACACATCCGTTGCTGTTGACTCTAGAGGAAATGCAACAAACTGGCGCAGTTTTAACCTCGATTATCCTTCAATTTTTGCAATTTTCTCATATCAATCAGTTCGTTGCTGATACCCTCCGTAGTGATTTAGTGACGACAGAATCTCTGGCAAATTTAGTGTTTAAAAAAACCCTCGGCAATCCTTTCTTTTTAACTCACTTACTCAAATCTCTTTATCAAGAAAATTTATTATTTTTTGATTTTAGACAAGAGTGCTGGCAGTGGGATATGCAGCAACTTCAAGGCATTGATATTACAGATAATGTGGTTGAGTTAATGGTCGGACAGATTCAAAAGTTACTTCCAGCCACCATCAATGTCTTAAAGTTAGCCGCTTGCATTGGAGACAAATTTACGTTAGACGTTTTAGCAATTGTTGACGAAAAATCTCAACCAGAAACAGCAATGAATTTGTGGGAAGCCCTACAAGCAGGTCTTATTTTACCGCTTTCGGAAGCCTATAAAGCTCCCCTAATCCTTGACGTTGAAACTGAATCATTAAACGTTGGCTATAAGTTTTTGCATGACCGCATCCAACAAGCAGCTTATTCTCTCATTCCCCTTTCCCTTCAAAAAGAAACGCATCTAAAAATTGGTCGTTTATTACTGCAAAATACACCCATTGAATACCGATCAGAAAATATTTTTGATTTAGTTAATCAACTCAATTATGGTAGTGATTTACTCACCCTAGAGTCAGAGAAATATGAGCTAGTTGAACTCAATTTCATAGCTGGTCAAAAAGCGAAAGCAGCGACAGCCTATGACTCGGCTATCCGTTATCTAAAGGTGGGTTTAGGGTTATTGACAGCAACTAGTTGGCAAAGTCATTACAAGCTCACTCTGGCACTCTATGAGTCAGCCGCAGAAGCTGCTTATCTTAATGGTAACTTTGAGCAGATGGAGAGATGGGCAACGGTTGTCTTGCAACAGGCAAAAATCCCCATCGACAAAATGAAAGTCTATGAAGTCAAAATTCAAGCTTGCATGGCGCAAGTCAAACAACTCGAAGCCATCAAAATTGGATTGCAAGCGCTGGAACTTTTAGGGGTGAGTTTACCAGAGTCGCCTAGCTCCTCGGATATCGAGCAAACATTGACTCAAACAGCGACAAATTTGATGGGTAAGAATATCGATGATTTAATTAATCTACCCTTAATGACAGCAGTCGATAAGCTAGCCGCCATACGGATGCTAACCAGTATGGGTTCTCCAACCTATCAAGCAGCACCTGACTTGTTTCCGTTAGTCATATGTGAACAGGTGAATTTATCTATCAACTTTGGCAATGCACCTTTCTCAGCCTATGGTTATGTTTGTTACGGTGTTATCTTAAACGGAATTATTCAAGATATTGAGTTGGCTTATCAATTTGGCCAGTTGGGATTCAGACTAATGGAACATTTCAATGCCTTACTTCTAAAGACGAATGTATTATATGTGGCTGGAGCGTGTACGATGCATGGAAAAGTTCATGCTCAGGAAACGCTACCACTGTTGCTGGATGCATACCAAAGCGGACTGGAAAATGGGCAGTTTGAATATGGTGGCTATGCCGCTGTGCAAAAATGTAAGCATTCTTATTTCATTGGACAGGAACTGTCAAGACTCGAACAAGAGATGGCAACAATCAGTGATACCCTTGCCCAAGTTAAGCAAGAAAATGCTTTAACTTGGAATCAGATATTTCAGCAGTCTGTTCTTATCTTGCTAAAGCCTTCTGAAAATCCATGTCATTTAGTGGGCGAAGTCTACAATGAAGATCAATCACTACCCCTGCTTAAGGAATCCAATGCTAGAACAGCTCTTCATTACTTGTATCTAAATAAGCTTATTCTCTGTTATTTATTTGGATACTACCAACCAGCCTCAGAAAATGCTATTCAAGCGGAGCAATATTTAGATGGCGTCAAAGCGTTTTTGGTTGTGCCAGTGTTTCATTTTTATGATTCCTTAGCACAACTAGCGATTTATTTATCTGTATCACCTTCAAAACAAGAATCCCTCTTAAATAAAGTAATAGCCAATCAAGACAAGATGCAACATTGGGCAAACCATGCCCCCATGAACTTTCAGAATAAGTATGAGCTTGTAGAGGCAGAAAAAGCACGGGTATTGGGTCACTATTGGCAAGCAATGGAGTATTATGACCGTGCGATCGCAAATGCTAAACAGAATGGCTATATTCAAGAAGAAGCACTAGCGAATGAACGTGCCGCAGACTTTTATTTCTCCCTCAAAAAAGAAAAGATTGCCCAGGTTTATCTCACTGAATCGTACTATGGGTATCTTCGCTGGGGAGCGACTGCCAAAACTCAAGACTTAGACACTAAACACCCTTACATTTTCTCCCAAATATCCACGCAAAAAGCTAATGTTTTAGACGTAAATCGGACGATTAGTGCTACAACTGCAGGAAGCTCCGGCGTCCTGGATTTAGCGGCTGTCATGAAAGCGTCTCAAGCACTTTCCGGTGAAATTGTTCTGAGTAAGCTCTTGAGTAAACTGATGAAAATTTTGCTAGAAAATGCTGGAGCTGAAACCGGATATCTCATTTTAGAAAAAGAGGGACAACTTCTAATCCAGGCTTCCGGGAGTGTGGATGAAAATGAGATAACTGTCCAGCAATCAACTCCGGTAGAAACCAGTCAGCAGCTACCATTCTCTATCATCAATTACGTGCATCAAACTCAGAAAAATGTTGTGCTAAACGATGCCACCCATGAGGGGATGTTTACAAGGGATTCCTATATTATCCACTCCCAGCCCAAATCAATTTTATGCACACCTATCGTCCACCAAGGTAAACTTATTGGTCTTCTTTATTTAGAAAACCATCTAACTCGGAGTGCTTTTACGCCAGAGCGATTGGAAGTTTTACAACTCTTATCTTCTCAAGCCGCTATTTCCATTGAAAATGCGCGTCTTTATACCGATTTAGAAACCTATAATCGAACGCTGGCAGCGAAAGTAAAAGAGCGAACGCATCAGTTACAAGAGCAGAATTTGCGGCTGCAAGAAGAAATCCACCATCGCCAGCGAGCTGAAGAAACCGCTGAATCTGCCAATCGTGCCAAAAGTGAATTTTTGGCGAACATGAGCCACGAACTTCGCACACCCCTTAATGGCATATTGGGCTACACTCAAATCTTTAGACGGCAGAAAAATTTTACGGAATCCCAAAAGCATGGCATTGACATCATTCATCAGTGTGGCGAACACTTATTGATGCTCATTAACGATATTTTAGACCTTTCTAAAATTGAAGCTAGAAAAATGGAATTGTACCCGGAAGTGTTTCATTTTCCGGAGTTGATTCGCGGTATTTATGAAATCTGCCGTATCCGTGCTGAAGAAAAGGAACTAACCTTAACTTACCAAACCCTTTCCCCACTGCCAACTATGATTTGCGGGGATAAAAAACGATTGCGTCAAGTTTTAATGAACTTACTTAGCAATGCCGTCAAATTTACAGAAAAGGGGTGTGTTACCGTTAAAATCGGCTATGTTAGGGGGAATGGAGAATGGGGACTAGAGAATGGGCAAGAGTCTTCTGAATTCCTAACTCCGAAACTTCGGTTTCAAGTCAACGATACAGGAATTGGTATTGCACCAGAACAATTAGAAGAAGTTTTTCTGCCATTCCAGCAAGTCGGTGAGAGCAGTCGCAAGGCGGAAGGAACCGGATTAGGATTGGCAATTAGCCGTCAATTAGTGGCATTGATGGGCGGCGAACTCAAGATTAAAAGCACTTTAATGCAAGGTAGCACGTTTTGGTTTGATTTAGAGTTAACTGAGGTTGATGAAGAAAATGAGACTACCAGCCCTTGGGATACTACTATTATCGGGTTTATTGGCAACAAGCGAAAAATTTTAGTCGTAGATGACAAACGGGAAAATCGTGCCGTTCTTAGCGGTATCTTAACGCCTTTGGGGTTTGAAGTTATTGAAGCCACAAACGGCTTAGACGGTTTAAATAAAGCCCATGAGTTTAAGCCCGATATAATATTTGTAGACTTGGTGATGCCAGTTATGGATGGTTTTGAAACCACCCGTCGTTTAAGGAGTTCACCAGACTTGGCAGATGTAGTAACGATCGCTATCTCGGCTAGCGTTTTTGAGTTTGATCGGCAGCAAAGTCTAGAAGTGGGTTGTGATGACTTTCTTCCCAAGCCGATTCGGGAAACAGATCTGCTAGAAAAATTACAGGTTCACTTAAATCTGGAGTGGGTTTATGAAGAACAAGGGATTCAAGAATCAGCAGCTACACGCCCCTCCCCCTCGATTGTGGCTCCCTCTGCACAGGAAATTGCCATCTTACTCGATCTAGCAATGAGGGGCGACCTTAGAGGTATTGTAGAACGAGCCGCTTACCTAGAAGCACTCGATCAGCAATGGATTCCTTTTGCCACCCATCTCCGTCAATTAGCAAAAGACTTTGAAGACGAAAAAATCCTGGAATTTATCAAGCAATATAATAGGGCGAGATAAATGAGCATGACACCCCATCCCAAAAATACCATCTTAATCGTAGATGACACTCCCGCTAATCTGGGGTCACTGTTCGATTTTTTAAATGATTCCGGCTTCAACGTCTCGATCGCTCGCAACGGCGAAACAGCAATTGAGAGAGCTGAATATGCACGTCCTGACCTTATTCTACTTGATGTCCTCATGCCAGGAATCGATGGCTTTGAAACCTGTCGCCGCCTAAAAGCCAATACCGCCACAAAAGATATCCCTGTTATTTTCATGACGGCATTGACTGAAACCGTCGATCAAGTCAAAGGCTTGAGCCTGGGGGCAGTAGACTACATCACCAAGCCACTACAACAAGAAGAAGTATTAGCCCGCGTCACCGTCCATTTGAGCCTGCGGAATCTCACCCAGCAACTCACCGAGCAAAATGTGCGTTTGGAACAAGAGATTCAACAGCGCGTGCGCGTCGAAGAGGAACTCCGACAGCATACGGCAGAACTCACCGACTGGAAAAATCGCTACGAAGCTGTGATTCAAGCCAGTGGACAAATCCTCTATGACTGGGATTCTCAAACCAATGATATCACCTATGGTGGCGACTTAGAGCGGATATTGGGCTATTCTCTAGAGGAAATGTCGGGCGGGTTGAACCGCTTTCTTGAACTGATTCATCCCGACGATCGCTCCTTATTTAATCAAGAAATTGACCGGGTTTTATTAACAAAAGAGCCGTTTCATCTAGAATTGCAAATCGCTCGAAACGATGGCACCTATATTACCGTTGAAGACAACGGCTACTTTTTTTTAGACAGTACAGGCAGTATTGCTCGCATGGTTGGCTTTATTGTTGATATTACTGAACGCAAGAAAGCACAAGCCGAACGAGAGCAAGCCTTTACAGCCCTCCAGCACAGTGAAGCCCGGTTTAGGTGTTTAGTCGAAGCCAATATTATTGGCATTATTGGCGTAGACTTGAGCGGCACGATTACAGAAGCCAACGACGCCTTCCTAGAGATGGTGGGGTATGAGCGCACTGAGCTGCAATCAGGAACGTTGCGTTGGGATGAAATCACCCCCTCAGACTATCGGCATCTGGATGAAAAAGCGATCGCAGAACTACTCAGTTCCGGCGTTTGCACTCCCTTTGAGAAAGAATACATTTGCAAAGATGGCAGTCGGATGTCGGTAATGGTAGGTGCTGCTCTTCTTGAGCAGTCTCAACCCAATGCTATTTGTTTTGTCCTTAACCTGAACGAGCGCAAGCAAGCCGAGCAGAAAATCCGCGAACAAGCGGCGCTGCTCAATATTACCACCGATGCCATTATCGTGCGAGAGCTCAACAAGCAAATCCGATTTTGGAACAAGGGAGCCGAGCGCGTGTATGGATGGACAACTCCAGAAGCGATCGGTAAAAATGCCAATGATCTGCTCTATCGGCGGGAAACCTTAGATCAACTCGAAACTGCCTGGAAAAGTCTAGCCGATTCTGGCTCGTGGCAGAGTGAGTTGCGTCAAATTACCAAAGCGGGCAAGGAAATCCTGGTAGCCAGTCGCTGGACACTAGTACGGGATAATGAGGGACACCCCCAATCTATCCTAGTTGTCAACACCGATATTACCGAGAAAAAACAACTCGAAGCCCAGTTTCTCCGCACTCAGCGCCTAGAAAGTCTCGGCACCCTAGCCAGCGGCATCGCCCATGACCTCAACAATACCCTAACACCCATGATGATGACTGTTCAACTCCTTGAGTGCAAAATCGAGGACGAACAGACTGAGCAGTGGTTTTCTATACTGGAAACTAACATTAAACGGGCGGCAGATTTGGTCAAACAAGTCCTATCCTTTTCACGCGGACTTGAAGGGAAGCACCTCCCCTTAGAAGTCGGACGTTTAATTAAGGAAATCGAAAAGATCGTTAAACAGACTTTTTCTAGAGCCATTGAAGTTCATACTGATATTCCCACAGAAAACCTTTGGATGGTATCAGGAGATGCCACTCAGCTCCATCAAGTGCTGATGAACCTCTGCATTAATGCTCGTGATGCCATGCCGGAAGGGGGTATCTTGGAGATTTCTGCTAGAAATATCTCTATTGATACTCACTATGTCCGCATGAATCTTGATGCTAAGGTGGGTTCCTACGTTGCTATTAGTGTATCTGATACCGGAACGGGCATCAAGCGAGAAGTTATTGATCGAATTTTTGAGCCATTTTTCACGACAAAAGAGATCGGCAAAGGCACAGGGTTAGGTCTTTCAACCGTATTGGGCATCATCAAAAGCCATGGTGGATTTGTAAATGTCTACAGTGAACTCGGAAGAGGAACGCAATTTAAAATTTACTTACCCGTAACGCAAACTGATGCTGCTAATGACCTGAATGATAAACGTCAGGACTTGCCAAAAGGTCATGGAGAATTAATTCTGGTCGTGGATGATGAAGATTTTATTCGTGACGTGACAAAAACTTCCCTAGAAGCTTATAATTATAGAGTTTTAACAGCGTGTGATGGGATCGAAGCGATCGCTCTGTATGCTCAACATAAAGATGACATCAATCTCGTATTAGTTGATATGATGATGCCATCAATGGATGGGTTGACAACGATTCGGACATTGCAGAAAATTAATCCCGAAATTAAGATTATTGCCGTCAGCGGCTTGGTGTCGAATCATAAGATGATTGAAGTGCTGGGTAAGGCGAATAATGTCAAAACCTTTTTAGCCAAGCCCTTCACATCGAGTGAATTATTGAAAAGTTTACAGGCAGTTCTTAGTTAGGGTTATGTTCAAATTTGTCAGAAATAGAGCATTACCCAATTCCCTCGGTTCCAGCTTATGCAACCCACCCCCATACACTCGCCCTTCACCCATCAGCGCCTGAGCAGAAATCTGATTGAGAGCTTGCCACACCTGTTTATGCAATTCTGGCTTATCTAAAAGTGCTTTAGCCAAAGCCGATTTAGGATACAACATCAAATAGACATTCGTAGCCGTTGCTCTTGAATGATTTAGGATAAATCGAAAAGGTCTACCTCTACCACTATCCTGACGACCCATATAAGTACACAGAAAAGGGGAAGACGGACGCTTTTCCTGAGAAAACCAGGGAGAACGATGCTTACATAGATAGCGATCGCGAATTCCCTGCTTTACTCCCCTCTGCAAATAGTCCCAAAGCATCGGATACTTCGCTTTCACCTCATCTGGGGGCAAATCGCATGACAGCAGAAATAACGGGTTCTCAAGAATCGGATTTCCCAAACTATCAGCTTCAATTTCATCAACGCCTAAAAACCGAGGACTGGGCAAAACTGGCTTGAGAAACTCAAAGGGTAATTTGTAAGCATAAACTTGCTCTGGTGTCAACACAAAAAAAACATTCGCTCCTGTTGCCAACCCCCGTTTTATAGTAAATAAATCTGATAGCTTTAACGGCTGCTCTGGAGAATTCACCCCACCCGATACCAACCTAAACTTAGTCCACTTAGCGGTTTGGCGTAGCGACTTGACCGACATCATCCGGAACATTTTAGGTTCTGTCAGACTTCCCTGATAGGTGAATTCAACAACATGGTTAGTCGGTGGCAAAGCTTTCTTAAACCAAACCACTGCTGACGTACACAGCGCATCTTCAAACTGTACATCAGCCGGATCGAAACAATGAATCCGTAACAACGTAACCCGATTTAGCAAATAATCCTTAATGGGCTGCCCATAATTCACATCCATAAACCCCGTAGGAATCAGCCATCCAGCCAAACCATCGGGAGCCATCCAAGCATCGGACATACACAAAAAATGACAGTAAAGACTAGCCAACTGGCTGAGTTTTATTCCTGCTATCTCCTCAGTGACTCGTTGTAACCTTAGCTTGTCAATCCGACTTAAATGATGATGGCGAACATAGGGGGGATTGCAAATGAGCAAATTAGCTTTAGCCCAGTCCGAATTAGGGGGTATAGCCTGAGTGAAGTCAGTAATATTCAGTTTAAGTGGCGTTTCGCGCCAAAGCTTTATCGCTTCATTCCCGTAATGAGAATCAACTTCATACCCGACAGCCTCAACAATTTGCGATACGGGAAATTGCTGTAATAAGGCAGAGTAAAACGCTCCTGTCCCAAAAGCGGGGTCAAGAAAACGAATTTTTGGGTTTGTGGGTAATAGCATCCTCGCATATTTTGTAATATCTGCTGCCAGCGCTGTCGGTGTAGCAAATTGACCCAACTTGTTTCGTTCTGCGTGGGTTTTAACTTCATCCAGTTGCAATTGTCGCAACACCCGTCTTGATTCTGTCAGAGTGATATTCATACTCCAAACAACGCTAAATCATCAATCCGATGTTCCCACACCCAGTCAATCCCTTCAGCCGCTTCGTAACCCAAATAACCGCTGTCGAAATAACCGCAAAGAAACAGAATAAAACGGACATTACTGCCATAGTTGCTCCTCAATTGAGCCATTTTAACAGCTTCTTCTTTGCGTCGCTTATTGGGATTGGTATAGTCTCCAGCAGATTTCGCTTCAATTAGTAGGGGTAAGTCGCCTGGACGGGTTTGAACGGGCATGACTACCACATCAATCGGGATATTAATTTGTTTAGTACCTCCCTGTAAAAGTATGGGAATATTCAGCCGAAACGCAAACGTTCCTGGCTGCATTCTATTCATACTTAACCGAGTTTCTCCGCCAATATATGAGTAACCACGTTGCTCCAGCCATTGCCTAATCGTAGCAAGCTGTCTTCGCTCTTGGGCGTTGCGAATAATCGGGTCAGAAATAGCACCGCAGAGACGGTCTGCTACAATTGTCGCTGCCCTGTGAACTTCTGTATCAGTTGGTTGCTGTCCACTCTCCAACCACGAGAAAATATCTCTATCAATCAGTCTGGCAATGATTTGACTAATTTTATCCAATCCAGCCTCTAGAGTAGCACTATCTAACCGAGGTGGAGTACGTTGTTTCTCCTCCATGTTTTTGACCAGATTAGGTGACACCCCAGCTAAACCAATGAGGCGATCGCGTGCTATTGGTGGTGCTGTCGCCATACGGAGGATGGGCAAAACTTCTGGATGCTGCCGCAGGATAGCGGGTGTAATATTGGTGAGATTAGCGGTCAAGATTAAGGCTGACTCGACTTGTTGAGTTGTAGTAATGCGAGTTTCGCGGTACGCTTGGGGAGCGAACTGCATAAACCAGTTATTGTAAAAGTCTACCGACCGAGCGATATCGGGTTTCCACAAATGGGGTTTGTCGGCATTGACTGGCACTATATCACCTTCCTAGCAACCTTCCTACAGATAATCAAGATTATCAAATAATCTCCGTTGATATTATCCAACAGCCGATCGCGGGGAAGGTGGCTCAAAAAACGTTCAGCAAAAAAGCCGCGCGGCTAGGGTGTGTTTCACAATCGGCAGGAGAATCGAAGACAATTTCAAACTCCGCCCCTGGTATAAACCGATTCCAAAATCTCAAATGATTGTGCGCGTCTTAAGGACATTCCCTCAAAATAAGGGAATATTGAAATTCAAACCCACTCCAAATACTAAACCATCAAAATCAACCGCTGAATTGGAAGACGCACCAAAACTCTGTCCTCCAAACACATAAAGTTGGCTGTTAGACGATAATCGGTAAGCTAGGGAAGCCGTTAGCTGGTGATACTCATCTTGCCGATCCTGTTCGGTAAAGGTTGCCAGGGCGTATTGGTAGTCGAAGGCGAGCCTCAGAGAAGACGTGGGATTATAAGCCAGGGATGCTCCTACCGTGTTAATGAGTTGAGAACGGCTATCGGGTTCGGCAAAACTCACACGCAGTTTATAGAATGTATCGAGAGTAAACTGCTGTGCTAGTGAATCCCGACGACCAAGTTCTAAATAAAGGGTATGGTCATTCAGAAAGCGATCGCCTCCTTCCTCCGTAAATAAGTGGCGATTAAACCAACCCACCTCTCCATAGGCACGGCGCGATAGCTGCTGGCGAATTCCCAGATCGAATCTCAGTTCATCGTAATTAAACGCTTCCGCATTGCTATAGCGAATGATATTGCCACTCACCGATGCCAATAGAGACGTCCGGTTTCCAAGGGAAGGAGCTGCCAACAGCGTCACCCCTGTCCTGAACAAACCATCATCAACAGGATCAACCCCTGAAAAGAGATTATCACTTCTGAGATAACCTACCCGACCTAACAGGTACACTGTCGGTTCAGAGGGAGCGACAGGGGGTTCCAATTCCCGTAAGCGCAGAATCCCTAGTTCCGGATCACCTTCGGTATCTGACTCCTCTAAATTTGGTAAATCTGGAAACGTCTCCATAGGAATGGGTTCCGGTTCACGAGTCGGTGCAACGTCTGGAGGTGGGTTGGGCGATGTAGGATTGCGGCGAGTAGGTTGATCTGTCGGTGTTTGGAAGTTGGCAATCTTACTGAATGGCAGATTCCCTTGATCCTCAGAAACTTCATACTCTCCCTGATTTACCCATTCACTACCGTCTAACACTGGCTCTTCTGCCTTCTCCCTTTCTAAGGGTTGGAAGGAAGCGACTGAGCAAATGCCAGACTCAGTGGGTACACCATCAAAATTGTTACAATTAAGAGATAGGGTTTTTAGCTGGGCATCACGATTAGCCGCAGCTTCTGCGATCGCCGCAGATGGCAGAGTAGAATCTTCTGGCTCTAAAACCTTTAAGGAATGGCTGGTGTTAGTTAGAAGAGCCTGAGAATGTTCCAACCTCGGTATTGAGGTTTCGATTGGGGATTGCCAATCTTCTAAATTAACCGAATCGCCCGCGTCTTCTGTCTGTGCAGACCAAGTTGCTGGACTCGATGCCAGACTGACCCAGAAAACCAGATTTCCTAACAGAGCTAAGTGTAATTTTTGAGGCATGATTTTGCTCACCCAAGGAGGTTTGGGTTGCACTTTGAGCTGATGGTAACTTTGTCGGCAGTTGTTGTCTTGAAACACGTTTTTTCGGGTTTTTAACATTCGCTAATAATCTAGAATTTCCTGGGTTCTGTCGTGATATCAGGGAACCCAAACGGTAAATTTTCACTCAATTAGAATAGCAGACGCACAAACAGCTAAATTTATTGACCAAAGGGGGGTCGAGAATTGAAAATTGCTCATTTTTTTGTTAATAAAAATCGTCATAACTCTCGAAGGGTTCGTTCTTTCATCCTAGTCCTTGCCATGACGTTATCGGGGGTTGGTTCACTGTTAGTCCCGCAGAATGCGATCGCCCAAACCGCTCTAACACGAGCTGTGATTCAAGCCCTACGCAACCGTGTGCAGTTAATTCCTAAAAATAGGTCGGCTCGAGCTGCCCGCCCCTCGGACACCCTGGCAGTGGGAGATGCCCTCACAACTGCCCGTTCCTCCATGGCTCAGTTGCGTTTCAATGATGGTTCTCTAGCTCGCTTAGGAGAGTCAGTCGTCTTTCGTTTCGTTCCCGGCACCCGCACCTTTCAGCTTTCCAACGGCACGGCACTCATGTTAATTCCCCCAGGTCGGGGAACAACAAGGGTGCGTACTCCCAATGCCACAGCCGCAATCCGGGGTTCAGCCCTCTTTGTCCGATACATTCCCGAAACCGATACAACGATTGTGGGAGCCTTAACCGATAGCGGTATTGAGGTATTTAACCGCACGGGTTCTCAACATCAGGAACTAAAACCGGGTTATATGGCAGTCATTGTCAAAGATCGCATCGAACGCCTTTACGAATTTGACCTAGAGACATTTTATAAAACTAGCGAATTAGCCGCAGGACTCAACCTAGAACAGGTAGAATCAGCCGTAAGTTCCGATCAAGCGATCGCACAAGTTCAATCTGAAACCTCTCAAGCCCTGGCGGTGCAATCACCTATCATTGGGGAAAATGTCATTGAAAATCCCAGCTTCATGACCTTACCTACCAGTACGCCCGATGATTTTCCAGCGGTCGATTTCAGCGCCATTGAGAACAATGAACCCACTGCTATTGATTTGAATTCCGACCGATTTGGAAACAATACAGACATCCGGTTGCTGATTGAAGGAGGAGAAATTCAAGCTGGACAATCTTCTTCTAGTTCCGGTGGCGGTTCCGGTGGCGGTAATACTGGGGGTGAGTTTCCCGGTGGCGGTAATACTGGGGGTGAGTTTCCCGGTGGCGGTAATACTGGGGGTGAGTTTCCCGGTGGTGGCAATACTGGGGGTAAGTTTCCCGGTGGTGGCAATACTGGGGGTAAGTTTCCCGGTGGTGGCAATACTGGGGGTAAGTTTCCCGGTGGTGGCAATACTGGGAATAATTAGTTGTAACTGTACTTCCGCCAAAGTCTACTAAGTTGTGTTGCCTCCTTGCTACCCCATTACCCAAAATTTTCACTTTGCTAGTGTAGACTCGCCAGGAGTAGATGCACTAGTAAAGTAAACCCGCACCAGTCTACGCTGCATGACGGTGAGGGTTTTTTTTAAATTTCCTCAACGTTGCGCCAATAAGTAGTTTTACTTATCTCTGATTAGGGAGCAAATGAGTAGAATTTTAGGCTCTCTAAAACGTTCCTAGCAAAGGTAACACTTTTGTTTTCAATAACTCTACTAAAGCTGGCTCCATATAATCATATTCATCAGGGATATCTAGGCAAATGACTCGCTTGTTTTTAAGCCAGGGCTGAAACTTATTTGAAAGCTTATTTCGATGTAATTTTTCCATCACAAAAATGATATCTGCCCACTGAATTGCTTCACTGCACAATGGCATTTCTGCTTCTTGATCCAATCCCGCTGAATCTACTTCCAGTCCCTCATACTCCGAAAACACGGCTTCGGCTGTAGGGCTGCGTAGTCGGTTTTGGCTACAAATAAATAATAATTTTTTCATAAAAGCCGACTCTAGTGTCTACATGCAGATAATATTACAGCCTTCTAGCAGCTAAAGAAGGTTACACTAACAAGTGATAGGCGATCGCTCCTGATTGAGTACGGTTCCCTCTGAACTTGATCATCATTATCAAGAAATTCGGCATAGTCTCTCAGTACTTGCTCCACAACCGATTTATACTTGGCTTGTAGAGAATCCATCGGACGATGACCTCCTGTGTAAACTCGAAGGATAAAGCATATAAAGTCATCCTCAATAACGGGATAGAACAGGGAATTACCAAATACTTAATCGCTACAGGCATCCCACTAGCGTGAATTGTTCTTGTATTTCTCCCTAAAAAGCAAACTGCCGAAACTTCTTAAACTAAAACTATACAAGAGAGTTTTGATGCCTACCGAATTCACTGCTGCAACTTTAAGAGAACTTTCTATACCAGAGAGAAAAGAACTCATTTACCAGAAGACTTTAACAATTGATGCTACTCATATAACAGATGAAGAATTAAATAAAGCATACAAATTGGCAAAAGCACTTCACCCAATATTAGATTCTTATTTTCAATATCAAATCCAACAATACAATCAAACTGGAACGGCTTTAGAATTAGAACGGCAATCTAGATTGATTCGTAGTAATATTGATGATTTTACCCATAATTTCATTAAATGGCTACAACAAGATTTTGAAATCAAAAAATCTAAGACATTCTCCAAGCCTTCTAATCTCTTTGAACTTTGTGGTGCAACTTTACTAGTGACAAGCAACTCAGTAACAAGGACGCTGAGTACGAGAATGGGACATCTATGGGAAAAAATAGCTGACATTAGTCCTTATGTAATTATTCCAGAAGTTGAATTTGGAATCAATCTAAAAGGTATTGATATTATTTTATATACGGATGGCGCAGTAAGTTTTGCCCAGTTAAAAACCCTTAAAGGTACATTAACAGGTTCTCAGGTTAGCAGGGCAATAAGAGAGTTAAGTAGTCATGAAAACCCTTTATTTTTAGTAGCTTTTGATTTAGGGCAATGGACGTTTCCTGCACGTTCCGAAATTCCTCGTTTTGCAGGTCAAGCTTTTTGGAACAAAATTCACATGGATTATGACCTCGTTGAAGGTCAGGTAAAAAATATGTTACAGAAAATTGATCAAGTTTTTGCTGACTTAGCAGCTAATTAAATGTAAAAGACGTAAATTTGTATTATTATTTTTAGTGGAGTATCTTTTTTGTTAATAAAATGGAGAACAAAAATATTTGTTCTATTTCCCTGTTTACAGGTGCTTTGGGTTTAGACCTTGGTTTAGAACAAGCTGGCTTTCATACTATATCTGTCGTCGAAAAAGATGTTGATGCTACAAAAACCATAGCTCTTAACCGACCCCATCTTTGTCAAAGTGCTGTACCTAGGACTATAGAAGAAGTTAGCGGACAGGACTTGCTGGAAGAGGGAGGAAGAGTTTTAAATCTTGGCAGGGCTTTACAACCGGGTGAAGTAGAGTTAGTAACTGGTGGTCCCCCCTGTCAACCGTTTAGTACAGCAGGTAAACGAGGTTCGGTGATAGATCCTCGCGGCAGTTTATTTATGGACTTTATCCGCATTGTTAGAGAGGTTCAGCCACGTTTCTTTATTATGGAAAACGTGAGAGGATTACTTTCAGCTCCTATCCGACACAGACCGATTAACCAACGGGGGAAAGGACATCCGCCACTAGAAGCTGATGAAATTCCCGGTGCAGCTTTAGACGTTGTGTTAACAGAAATGAAAGCACTTGGATATAGCGTGGTTTACAATCTTTTAGAAGCCGCAGACTATGGTGTTCCCCAAAATCGAATGCGTGTTATCTTTATTGGTTCTAGAGATGGCGAACCTCTAACATTTCCTCTAGCGACTCATAGTAAAAACGGTATTAAGTTACCCCTATGGCGAACTTTAAAGGAAGGCTTAATGGGGTTAGTCGATCCGCAGCCTGCGTTTATTCCTTACTCTGAAAATCGCCTCAAATATCTCAGACTTTTAAAAGCAGGGCAAAATTGGAGATACTTACCTGAAGAATTAAAGCGAGAGGCTATGGGAGGAGCTTTCAACTCAGGTGGCGGTAAAGTTGGTTTTTATAGGCGATTGTCTTGGGAAAAACCCTCTCCTACTATAACAACAAGCCCACACCAAAAAGCCACTGATATGTGTCATCCAGTAGAACTAAGACCCCTGAGTGTACGTGAATCTGCTAAAATCCAAACGTTTCCTGATGACTGGTATTTTTACGGTTCAGTAACGTCTAAGTATAGGCAAATTGGTAACGCCGTACCAGTACTCTTAGCGAAAGCGTTGGGCGATTATCTTTACAACTTGATTCAGGGAAATAAACCGCCAGGACGAGAAATGGTAGAGCAGCTTTCCTTTTTTTCTCATTACCCCAATAATTGCTAAATGAACAGCGGCAGCGATCGCCTACCCTATCTTGCAATCCCGCATGACTACTGAATCGTCTCAATCCGGTTGAGTAACGTCTCAATTTCAGCATTAGCAGACAGGAACGAAAACAGATGTTTATATCGCAGTTTTCCTTGCTGATCAATAAGAAACTGTCCGGATAAAGGAGCACCTAATGCTTGACCTACTTCATAGGCTTTGAATGTGCGACAATTCGGGTCACTCAAAAGTGGCATTTTTACCCCTAAGTCTTTGACCACTTGTTGACTTTGCCGAGAATCCGTACTGGTAATCATCAACACCTCAACTCCCTTCTCCGTAAATCGCTCATAGTTCTCATTCATGGCGATAATATGCGGATAGCAAAGGGGGCAGTACTGCTTCTCGGTGAAAATGCGCGTAAAATCGAGGAGGACGGGTTGCTTATCCCGGTAATCCGATAGCTTGACCTGACGGTTGTTGGTAATATCAGGTAACTCAAACTCAACCATCGGGTTTCCCAGTCTTAAACGACTGGTTGCGGGTATGGGGACAAAATTGCGGAAGAAGCGCTCGTTGAGCAAGCCACTAAAATCATTAGACGTTAGCATGGGGTTCTCATTCTGGCAACAGATAAATTTTAGCCCCAACCTGCTTGAGATTGGGAAGCTCTCACAAACAGTGCTGGGGCTTATTTTATACATCTAGAACTAACGGATTAGCTTTAGTTTAGACAGAGGCAAAGAAAACCTTGGACTTAACGGGGTCGGGAACCATGGTTTTGTCTCCGGGTTGCCAACCTTGGGGGCAAACTTCATCCGGGTGAGCCTGAACGTATTGAATCGCTTTCAGAGTCCGCAGGGTTTCGTCTACATTGCGACCAAAGGATAGGTTGTTGATGGTCGCGTGTTGGATAATGCCATCTTTATCCAAGATGAACAATCCCCGCAAAGCGACACCCGCATCGGGGTCGAGGACGTTGAAAGCGGTGCTGATTTCTTTTTTGATGTCAGAAACCAGAGGATAGTTCAGGTCGCCGACACCGCCAGATTTACGGTCTGTCTGAATCCAAGCTAGGTGAGAAAACTCACTGTCAACCGAAATACCCAGAACCTGCGTGTTGATTTCTTTGAATTCGTCAAAGCGATCGCTAAATGCGGTAATTTCAGTGGGGCAGACAAAGGTAAAGTCTAGGGGATAGAAGAACAGGACGACATATTGACCACGATAGTCAGACAGTTTAATAGTCTTGAATTCTTGATCGACTACAGCGGTGGCGCTGAAGTCAGGGGCTTGTTGACCGACTCGCAGACACCCTTCCATCGGGTTAGTCATGAATGTATTCTCCTTGAATTCTCTGGCGTAGGCGTTCGCTATAGGTTATCGATAAAGTTTTGACAACCGCGCTCGGGTTGCTCGAAACTGTTATTTACGAACTGTTACGACTATATCATACTCATAACGATTTTGAGTAGGGTGGCTAGAGTTCGGTGAAACCGCCCATCGTGCCAGTTAAGGCAGGGGAATTGCTCAACGGATAAAGTTAAGATGAGTGGCTCAGAACCAGAATCCGGTTAAGTTAAAGGTGTTGTCGTGCAGTTTCCCATTGCCGAAAAACTCCTGATGCAAGGGATAAATGAGATTGACTTTATCCCCTGATGTAGTCTGCTATACAAAAATATCTGCGATTTTTCTCTGGTGAAAGTGGAAAAAAAGACAGCGAACGAGTACACTGAGTGCTAAGGAAAGAATCAGAAGCGTTTTCAGGTTAATAAAGCTGGTGCTGAATTATCGGTAACGCTTCAATAAGACTGAAAGCCAGGGGATTGGGTCAAGATTGTAAGTCGGTAATCGTTTTATTAGCGTCCAGCTACTGGGCGTCTTACCTAGTAGACAATTGACAGCAACACACCAACTTCGCGGTTGAGTTGCATTGAGTCGGTGCATCTAACAGAAACAATCTGTCACATCTATCAGACAACTAGAGGAGACTGTTGCCGTTGATCGTGCAGGGCTAAGGTTTTGAAAGAAACCGCGCTCAATCTAGAAATGCGATCGCCCTTAACACGAAGCACACTGAAAGAACTCAGTTCGTAGTCGGCGCAAAACCGGTTAAATCAGTGTCATAACTTCTTGGTTCAAGGAATACTCGTTTTGGCAAGCTTGCAGCCTCTTAAGGGTTCCTGATGTGTGATGTGACAGTGGCGTTGTGACGAAACTACCGACCGAAGGCAAAAAACTGGTTGCGAATGTCAAAAGAACTCCTTGTGTTGCAATCGCTCATCCCCGCGATCGCTAAAGCCCCCGATTTAGATTCAGCGCTAAATGTAGTGCTGCGTCAAATTTGTGCATTCACTCAATGGGATTATGGTGAAGCATGGCTCCCTTGTCCTAACCAGACCGTTTTGACTTGCAGTACAGCGTGGTATGGTAACACCCCTAGCTTAGACCCGTTTAGGCAGGCTAGGGAAACGCTGACTTTTCCTCCTAGTACAGGCTTACTAAGGCGGGTGTGGACTTCACAACAACCCGAGTGGATCGAAGAAAGTTCGATTCAATCGGATGCAGTTTTCGTAGATACTACACTAGGGGCAGTTGCCAAATTTCAAGGGGTGTTCGCTGTCCCCATTCTCCAAGAGCAACGGGTGCTAGCAGTGCTGGCTTTCTTCATCTCCCAACCCCGCTCGGAGAAGAAGGGATTGGTGGAGTTGGTAACAGTTATAGCATTGCAATTGGGGTTAGCGATCGCTCACAAGCAGGTAACGGAACAACTGCGCCAGGAACAGAATTTCTCGCAAGCGGTTATTGAAACGAGTTCTGCCTTTTTTGTTGCTATTGATGCACGGGGCAAGACTATTAAGATGAATCAAGGGTTGCTTAATGCGTTGGGCTACACCCTAGATGAGATTGTAGGCACTGATTTTTTATCCACGTTCATTCGAGAAATTGACCGGGAACCCCTCGCCAAAATTGTCGAAACTCTACTAGGAACCCCCTATCTCGTCTCTCTGTTGGGATTAAAGCAGCCAACTCTCAACCAAACCTGGGTGCTAGCCAAGAATGGTAGGGAACAGTTGGTCGAGTGGCGAGGCAAACCTCTCTTTAAAAACAATGGCGAACTGGACTACTTTTTTGCCGTCGGCACAGATATCACCGAACGTCGCCTGATTCAGCAGGAGACAGCACGGTTAGCTTCCTTTCCTTTGCTGACTCCCAATCCGATTGTGGAAATTGATTTAGAAGGTCAAGTTTGCTATCTCAATCCCGAAGCAATGCAATCCCTACCGGATCTCCAAGAGCGGGGCGTAGAGCATCCGTTTTTAGGCGGGATACCTTCAATTGGAACAATTGTGCAACAGGAAAATTCTCTCCGGCGAGAGGTGAAAATTGGTGAGGTTTATTACGAACAAGTTTTGCACTATGTCTGTGAAATCGACTGCATTCGGATTTATGCCTTCGATATTAGCGATCGCAAACGGGCAGAGGAGCAATTAATTTACAATGCCTTTTATGATCGGCTCACTGGACTTGCCAACCGAGCGCTATTCGTAGACCGTCTTAAGCAAGCGGTACGACGCAACCACCAGTATCGGGGCTACAGTAGCATTCACCGTTCCTATCACTTTGCCGTCCTACTGCTCAATTTTAATCGCTTCAAAATAGTCAATGAGAGTCTAGGAAACCCCATGGGCGATAAACTGCTACAAGAGTTTGCCCATCGGCTTCTAACTTGCCTGCACCCCACCGATACTGTTGCCCGCTTGGGTGGCGACGAGTTTGCCATTCTATTAGAAGGAATTCAGGATGTGGGGGATGCCATTCGCGTAGCTGAGGCGATTCAGCAAACCTTGGCGACGCCCTTTTATCTTAATGGTCGTGAAGTCTTCATGACTCTCAGTATTGGGATTGCTCTGAATACAATTAGTAGTGGTTACAAGGGGGGACGCGATCGCATTGTGCAAGCCGAAAACTTATTGCGCAACGCTAACCTAGCAATCTATCGCGCCCGATCACACGGCGAATCTCGTTATGAAATCTTCGATACAGCGATGCACAGCAATGCCTTAGAGCGATTGCAGCTTGAAACAGATTTGCGGCGAGCGATCGAACGGCAGGAATTTCGAGTGTACTATCAACCCATTGTATCACTGTTGACGGGTAAGATTATTGGGTTTGAAGCTTTATTACGCTGGCAGCACCCGCAACGGGGTTTAGTCTCTCCGGGAGAATTCATACCCATCGCCGAAGAAACGGGACTAATTACCCCCATCGGTTGGTGGACGTTGCGAGAAGCGTGTCACCAACTCAGTATCTGGCAACAGACGTTTAAGTCCGACCGACCTCTGACGATGAATGTTAATCTTTCCTGTAAGCAGTTCATACAACCAGATTTGCTATCACAAATTGACAAAATTCTCAAGGAAACAAACCTGACAGTTGGCAGCTTGAAGCTAGAGATTACTGAAAGCGTGGTAATGGACAATCCTGACTTGGTGAAGACATTGCTTTTAGAGTTGAAGAGACGGCAGATTCATCTCTGTATTGATGATTTCGGGACGGGTTATTCTTCGTTGAGTCGCTTGCACAATTTTCCCATTAGTACCTTAAAGATTGACCGTTGCTTTGTCAGTCGGATTGGTGCGCTGGGTGAGAATTCTGAAATTGTGCAAGCCATTGTACATCTTGCCAAGACTCTGAGTATGGATGTGGTAGCTGAGGGAATTGAAGTATTAGAGCAGGTTTCGCCGCTTATTGCTCTACAGTGTCAGTATGGACAGGGTTTCTTTTTCTCGAAACCTGTAGACAGCGATGCGGCTGGAGAGTTGTTAATCACGGAGCGGTGTCAGCAGCAGTAGAGTAGAAATGGCACAGAAATAACTCCGTTTGTAGGTAGTTGGTACTGAGCCTGCCTCCTACCAAATACCAAAAAGAAGAATACTTGCATGGGAGTTATTTTCAAAACTGCCGCGACCAATCTTTAAACCACCGCTCAACCACTACTTTCGTCTGGGTAAAAAACTCTACCGCATCTCGCCCCTGACCATGTAAATCTCCATAAAAACTATCCTTCCACCCACTAAAAGGAAAGAATGCCATTGGTGCAGCTACCCCAATATTAATCCCAATATTTCCCGCTTCCGCCTCATACCGAAACTGCCGTGCTGCTGCACCACTACTGGTAAATAAACACGCCATATTCCCCCACTGACTGTTATTAACAAAGGCAATTGCATCCTCAATTGTCTCTAAGTGCATCAAACCCAATACAGGACCAAAAATTTCTGTCCGGGCAATGCTACCTTTAGGATTAACATTTTGCAGGATCGTCGGTCGGATAAAATTCCCCTGTTCATAACCAGAAACCTGGGGATGGCGTCCGTCAACTAATACTGTTGCCCCTTCTTTTTCGCCCTGTTGAATCAACCCTTCAATCCGGGCTTGACTTTGAGGGGTAATCACTGGACCCATTTCTACCCCCTCCTGCAAACCATAGCCTACCACTCTACTTTGGGCAGCCGAAGCGATCGCTTCCGTAAAACTATGCCGCGCTTCCCCCACCGTAACGGCAACAGATGCCGCCAAACAACGCTGTCCGGCACAGCCAAAGGCACTATCGGCTGCAATGCGAGTTGTCATCTCCATATCGGCATCGGGGAGGACAATCAGCGGATTTTTTGCACCCCCCTGACATTGCATTCGCTTGCCATGGGCTGCTCCTTTGCTGTATACATACTGAGCAACAGGGGAAGACCCGACAAAACTAATCCCTCGGATGGTGGGATGCTCTAAAATTGCATCAACGACCTCTTTAGTCCCATGCACCAGATTAACGACACCCTTGGGTAATTCCGTCGCCTCTAATAACTCAAACACCTTTTGCATCGTTAGGGGTACTTTTTCCGATGGTTTGACAATACAGGTATTGCCACAAGCGATCGCATAGGGTAAAAACCAGAAAGGAATCATACCGGGGAAATTGAACGGTGCAATAATTGCCGTGACTCCCACAGGTTGACGAATCATGATTTCATCAATCCCACGGGCAACATCTTCCAGGTTGTACCCTTGCATCAGTATAGGAATTCCACAGGCAACTTCTACATTTTCAATTGCCCGTTGCAATTCAGCTTTTGATTCTGCTATAGTTTTTCCGCATTCTTGAGTTATCGTGCGGGCTAATTCTTCTAAATGCTTTTCCAGTAGAGATTTAAGTTTGAACAGGTACTGCACTCGTGTGGTAGGTGGAGTGCGACGCCAGTTTTTAAAGGCAGTAGCCCCAGCAACGGCAGCCGCCTCTACATCATCATTAGCAGATAAAGGAACTTGGGTCAATATATCTGCTGTAGCCGGATTGATCACATTCAGACATTCGGTTGCATGGGAAGCACACCACTGTCCATTGATGTAGTTGAGTAAGGGATTTTTGAGATGCACCTGGATTTTTTCATAAATTGTTTTTTCTAGCCAACCAAAACGCCAACCTTTACCGCCGAATATTAAAACAACACCACTCTTGACGCTTCCAAAGGGTAGCAACTATCCAGTTGTGCTGTTCTAAGGTATCAGCAATGGGTTTCGCCTGATCCAATAAAACCCCACTAATAATTCCCCAACTGTGAGGAGCAGCGATCGCACTGATTACCGGAATCAGATCCATAATGACCTCTGCCAGAATATTGCAAAGAATACCATTAATAGGTCGATCACCGATAAGCTTCTTTAAGCGATTCACACTCCCCTTCTCCACCATCAAGCGATCGCTACTAATCTGATTTAAGTCGCGGTTGCTCCGGGCAGATCGTACAGCTAAGGGGTCAATATCCACAGCATAGACCTTGCTAGCCCCCAGTAAAATAGACGCGATCGATAAAATACCCGAACCACAACCAATATCAGCCACTACAGGCTTATCCTTTCCATAACCCAACCGCATCTCCAAGGCTTCCAGACACAGTTGAGTCGTCTGATGAGTCCCCGTACCAAAAGCTGCGCCAGGATCTAAACGTAAAAGTAGACGTTCTGACGGTTCTGGCAGTGGCAACCAAGCCGGATAGATTAAAAAGCGATCGCCAATTTCTGTGGGTTTCCAGTATTGCTTCCAACTGCTAGCCCAGTCTTCTTCATCAATAAGGTGCCACTGAGCGATAGGTACAGGTAGCCCTACCGTTAGGGCATCTTGCCGCAGCCACAGCGATAACGCTGCCAAGTCTAGCAGTTGTGTTTGCATACGGGGCAAGTAAGCCTGCACGAGTAAAGAACTCCCTTTGATTTCAGAAGAGAATCCCCGGCAGCCAAACTTTTCCAATCGCCAGAAGATTAAATCCTCTAAGGAAGAATCGCACAGAATTTGAATTTCCCACCAGCTATTTGCCATAACTCAGAAATCAGAAGTCAGAATCGGCTACGCCCCGCTACGATAACAGAATGCAGAAGTCAGAATTTCTTCTTTTCTCCTAGCTCCTAACTGCTGACTCTTACAGTGTTACCGTGTAAGCATCCCGAATGCCAGGAACTTTCGTAATCTCAGTCAAAATTCCCTCGGGTAGGGGATCGTCAATGCTCAAAACCATAACCGCATCGCCCCGCACGATTTTACGACCGACCTGCATGCTAGCAATATTGACATTAAAACTGCCCAGCAGGGAACCTATTTTGCCAATAATTCCTGGCATATCCCGGTGCAAGGTAAATAGCATATGGTGGCTGGGAGGAACGTTAACCGGGAACTCATCGATACTGGTGATGTGAATTTCACCATCACTCAACAAAGCTCCTGTGACAGAATGTTCACCCAAAGAACCCTTCGCGGATAAATGGAGGGAACCGCCCGAATAGTCTTGAATCGAGCCATCCCGCGTCTCAATCACACGAATTCCTCGCTCTTTGGCTTCAATCGTTGCATTAACGTAGTTAACTCGCTCCCGCAAAGCTTGGGAGAGCAGCCCTTTCAGGGAGGCGACGACTAACGGTTGGCTATTATTCGTTGCCAACTCGCCTTGCAAGTGAACATTGAGCGATTCAATTCGCCCTCCCGCTAACTGACTCACAAGGTTCCCCAAGGTTTCTGCCAACCGCATATAAGGTTTGAGTTGCTCCAAAACATTAGGTGAGAGTCCTGGAATATTCACGGCTGAACGGGCAGGTAAACCTAATAATACATCCCGAATTTGTTCGGCAACATCAATCGCCACATTCGTTTGTGCTTCTGCTGTCGAGGCTCCCAGGTGAGGCGTTAGAATCACTTCCTTGCCGAGTTCTCGCAGTGAGGACTCTCCCAGAGGCTCTGATTCAAACACATCCAATGCCGCACCTGCAATTTTACCCGTTTTTAAAGCCGCCGCCAGTGCCGCTTCATCAATAATTCCACCTCTGGAGCAATTAATAATTCGGGCAGTTGGCTTCATTTTAGCCAAGGCTTCCGTATTAATCAGATGGGTGGTTTCTGGTGTTTTAGGAAGGTGCAGGGTAATGTAATCTGACTCTCGCAGCAACAAATCCATGTCTACTAAGCGACAACCCAGCTGATCCGCCCGTTCGAGGGAAATGAAGGGATCGTAAGCCAGCAACTTCATGCCCATTGCCCGCGCTACAGTAGCGACATGGGAGCCAATTTTTCCTAAACCCAAGACGCCCAGCGTTTTTTTGTAGACTTCTGCCCCAATGAAGCGCTTGCGATCCCACTGATGGTTTTTCACAGAAATATTCGCTTCTGGAATATGACGCGACAGAGCTAGCATCATGGCTAGGGCGTGTTCGGCGGCAGCGATTGTATTCCCTTCTGGGGAATTAACCACGACAATGCCCTGCCGAGTCGCGGTTGGGACATCGACGTTATCAACGCCAACTCCAGCACGTCCGATGATTTTCAGTTGTTTGCCAGCTTCAATGATTTCTTGGGTTAGGCGAGTACCTGAGCGTATCATTATCGCGTCGTAGTCAGCGATGATCCCAGTCAGTTCTTCAGGCGATAGATTCGTGTTGACATCAACCTGAGCCACTTGGGAGAGGATATCAATTCCAGCTTGATCGATGGAGTCGGAGACAAGAACTTTAGACATTGCCAATAGAGGGGAAAAATTAAGCTACGCAGAACTTACCTTGCCATACAGCAGGTGTTGTTGGATGTGCAATCGACTTCTTGCAGAAGTCTGAAGGAACGGGGAACAGACCGCAGTAGGTAATTGTAACGGCAAAGGAGTACGATCCGGTCAATTAGTAGTAAAGATTTTAAGTTTGATCCTGTGCAACAATAAACATCGAACCCTTTAAAACCACTCCCAGAGGCACTGTTAGACCCCAGCCATGAACTACCTCGTTGCCGTACTATCCGATCGCATTGCTGCTGAAGAAGCTTACACAGCTCTGGAAAAAGAAAGCTTACCGATGGCTCAAATCACGATTCTCGGTAAAGGCTACAAAAATGCCGATGATTTTGGCTTGATTGACCCCAACCTACAGGCACTCAAGCAAGTTAAGCAATTTGCTTATTGGCTGATTCCCTTTGGGTTTGTATCGGGTTATACCTTTAATGTACTGACTGCCATCGAAGTGTTTTCTTGGGCGGGTAGCCTGGGCAATCATATCATCGGTGGAGTATTCGGTGCGATCGCAGGTGCGATGGGTAGCTTTTTTGTCGGTGGTGGTGCTGGCTTGGCATTCGCTAGCGGTGACGCTCTACCTTACCGCAACCGTCTCAATCAAGGTAAATATCTGATTGTTGTCAAAGGTTCAGAGGTGTTGACCCAGCAAGCTACCCGAATTATACGGAAATTCGAGCCTGAAACCTTACAAGGCTATGCTGACCCATCCTCATTTTAAGTCTGAAATTTTGTAGAAATCCGGCTCGCCCTTCTTATCATAATTAAGTAAAGTAGAAAAGCCAAAAAACCTGAATGCTACCCAGAGAAGAACTGCTCAAAGGAGCTGAAAATCGTGAGGCGGTAGCTCGTACTATCGACCAAGCCGAACAAGTCATTAAGACATGGGAAATTGTATTAAGTGATTTCCTCTCGCCTCCAATGCTGGCAGAAATTCAGCAGCAGTTTGGGCGTTTGACAGAGGTGAAGCTGGTGGCTTGGGGAGGATATCCCCAGGCAGAGCGACAGCGTTTGGCGATCGCTCGTGAAGAACTGCCCCTCGATTCCTCCCAAGTGGAGGTAGCCGCCTTAGATATTGCCGGAAATTTTTTATTTGACCCACCCACCCATCGAGATTTCTTAGGAGCCATGGTGGGTACAGGTTTGACCCGCGAAAAGATGGGCGATATTATTGTCTTGGGAGAGCGAGGCGCTCAGGCAATTGTCGTACCGGAAATCGTGGAATTTCTGGAAACTCAACTCACTCAAGTCCGTTCCGTACCCGTAAAAACGCGGCGGATCGATTTAAGTGAACTGAAAATTCGAGAACCGAAGAAGAAGGAGATGACTACCGTCGAGGCATCCATGCGTCTTGATGCGATCGCTTCGGCGGGGTTTGGCACCTCCCGCAGCAAAATGGCGGAACTGATTAGTGCTGGTGATGTCCGGGTAAACTGGAAAGAAGTCAAGCAAGCCAGTTCTTTGGTTAAAAGCGGTGATTTAATTGCCATTCGCGGTAAAGGACGGTTGGAGGTTGGGGATGTTGCCCTCACGAAAAAAGACCGCTACCGCATTCAGCTTACTCGATTTATCTAAATTCCATAACAGCTACAATCGCTGACGCCATAGGTAGGTATTGATGAGCAATTCACTAACCCATCAGCAGGAGGAGGAGGTTCCTATCGAGATGCTGCACTCCAAGCTTAAACCACGCTTCTCCTGGCAGGGACTCTTCTCAGGGGTGATGTTCTTTTATATGTACCTGCCCATCCTAGTGCTAACGTTTTACAGTTTTAATGAGTCAGCCTATAGCGCAGGTTGGCAGGGGTTTACCCTAAAGTGGTACATTAAGCTACTAGATGACCCGCGCATTCTTAGGGCATTACAAAATAGCGTAACCGTAGCCTTTGCTGCTGTCGTGATTTCGGCAGTGATAGGCACCTTAATGGCAGTGGGTTTAGCCCGTTATTATTTCCCTGGCAAGACCCTATATCGGGGCATTTCCTACTTACCGTTGATTATCCCCGATATTGCGATGGCGGTCGCTACTTTAGTTTTCTTAGCAGTCATTGGTACGCCCTTGAGCCTCTGGACGATTGTCGCGGCTCATGTGGTATTCTGTCTGTCTTATATTGCCTTTGTTGTCTCCTCGCGTATTTCTAGTCTCGATCCCCACTTAGAAGAAGCTGCCCTTGATTTAGGCGCGACACCCTTCCAAGCCTTTATTAAAATCCTGCTACCGGAGTTAATGCCAGCTATTATTGCGGGGTGTTTGATATCCTTTGTTCTAAGTATGGATGATTTTCTGATTGCTAGCTTCACTGCCGGGACAGGGGCAACGACTCTACCGATGGAAATATTCAGCCGCATCCGCACGGGGGTTAAACCCGATATCAACGCCCTGAGTGTTATTTTAATTGGGGTATCGAGTCTCCTTGCCTTTTTCGCTGAATTGCTGCGCTATCGGGGCGAACGGCAACGGTTTAAGTAGTTGGGTTGAAGGCAATATCAGTAGAAAAAGGTTGTGGGATGGGGGTGTATACAAATGAGAACCGCTATAGTTGTAGTCCTTTGACCTTTTTCTCATCCTAGAGCTATTCTGAAAATGGATATTACAATTTGTGAAGATAAAATAAAAGTATGAGGACAGTCTTTAGTGATCGTCCTACAAAAATTGGAGGAAGGAGTTCATCGTGGAAACTACAATAAACTGCGCTGAAGCTTGCGTTGAGGGATGTGTTTTGGGTGACAAATGCCCAAATAAGGAATATGCAGCAGATGCATCGAAGTTCATCAGCGAGACTTCGTTAGACAAAATGCATGAAATTGCTGAGGAGGCACGCAGGAAGAAACTCACCCAGCCCCCTCAATGGGTGATTCCCGACTTTCCAGAGTAGTATTTGCTGATTGGGAATTGGCATAAAGCCGTCTAATAGGAGTAATGTGGCGAGTTGAACCAAGAATTTGCCACTCTCTACTCGCTGTGTGGGATCATAAAGAAACGGTATCCCCTCTTTTTGGAAGCACTTGAGCGATGAAACGGTTGATTCAGGGTCTGCATGAATTTCAGACCAACTACTTCACCACCCACCGGGACTTATTCGAGCTACTGTCTCAAGGACAGCATCCCAGAGTCCTCTTCATTACCTGCTCTGACTCTCGGATTGACCCCAATCTGATTACACAAACCCAGCCCGGTGAAATGTTTATTATCCGTAATGCGGGTAATATCATTCCGCCCTATGGTGCCACCAATGGAGGGGAAGGTGCAGCCGTAGAGTATGCTATTCATGCGTTAGGCATTGAGGATGTGATTGTCTGCGGTCATTCCCACTGCGGTGCAATGAAGGGATTGCTGAAAATCGACCAGCTAGAAGACGAGATGCCAGCGGTTTACCAATGGCTCAAACACGCCGAAGCAACTCGCCGCATTATCAAAGAACATTACCAGAACTACGAGAGTGAAGACCTGCTCAACGCCGCGACTCAGGAAAACGTCCTCACCCAACTAGAAAACCTGCGCACTTACCCCGTCATCCAATCCCGACTCAAAGCAGGTAAGCTTCAGCTTCATGCCTGGGTTTACGAGATCGAAAGCGGCGAGGTTATGGAATACAACACCATTCAGGGGCAGTTCGTACCCCCTCAAACCCAGTTTGCCAGAGCTGCATGGATTACACCCGAACAGCAAGAGCGTATCTACAAAGGGTCTTACAATCAGAGTCCCTCTAAAAAATAAATGATCTCTAGTCCGTAGGACAGGCAACATGAGCTGTTGATCGCAGGCTAACAAGAAGAATCTTCCACCTTCCCCAAGCGAATTATGTCTTGACAAGAGGTGCAAACAATCGGCACCAAACGAGCGATCGCTTCGGCTTGGCTGAGATCTCGCACCAAACGCTGTGCCTGGTGTTTGTAAAGGGGAACAGGCAGGGTTCCTGGCAAGTTGTGCATCAACGCTCTTGCTGTACTCAAGTCACAACCGGAAATATGAGCGATCGCATTAGATCCTTCAAAAATAGCGTCTGGCGTCAAGACTTGCTTAACCTCTACTTGCCAGCATTTTGGCATCATCGTATCCATACCCTGTTCAATCCGTCGCAAACCCTGGCTCGTTGCCAAAACCACCATGCGATCGCCCACTTCTAAGCGCGTATCATCAGGGGGCATAAATTCAGAAATTCCGTTAGCCTTCTGATAAACAATTGGCACCACTCCGTAACCATAGGCAACTTCTGCGAGCAGCAAATCGTGAAGGGTATCCTCAGCATCAATGGCATATTCCGTTACCAAAATTGTTTGATTATTCAACCGAAACAGGCTATCGATGTTTTCGCCAAATGCTGCCCCAGCAAAAGCTTCTGCTGCTAAAGCATAGGCACACAGCACTTGGGCATCGGGTAACAATTGCGCCAATTTTTTACTCAAACCCTCCTCAAAGGTGCGGATAATCAGAGTACCGAGGGGATTCAGGGTATGAGCCATTAGCCCAACTTCCAGATTCACCATTTCATCATCGGTGGCGACAACAACGCTTCTGGCTGTTGGCAGGTTAGCTTTCTTTAAGGCGTTAGCCAAATCATCGGCAATGACAGGTAACTCTGGTAAAATTCTTGGGTCAAGTTGAGTGTTCGTAATACCCACAATTGGCTGCTTAAATTCTTGCAACTGAGCTGCCACACCCAAACCAACCCGTCCCAGTCCAACTACGACGATATGATTGTGCTGCGGTACTGACGGACGCCGCCTGTAAAACTGAAATCTAGCGGTTAACAGTGTCTCGGTAAGCAAGGCGTACAGCACCCCCACAAATGCTGTACCTGCTAAAGTAAGTCCGAGACTAAATAGCTGCAACCACCCAGGCATCGGCGCGGTTTGTGGCAGTTCTCCAAATAAATCCCCGTATCCCCCCAATAGCAAAACGGCTGTGGCATAAAAGGCATCGCGCACGGTAATGTCAGGGTAATACCAACCAAACAGCCCTGTGCCACACAGCAGCAAAAAGAGTACAGTAATGCCACAGATAAAGGCAACTCGACGGGTTTGATACTGATAGCTCAATTGCCAAAATTTCCTCAGTCTTGGCTGGAGATTTTTCCAGACTATCCGTTGGGCTATCCGCCGCCAGAACCGTTTTCGCTTCTTTTTAGTCGTTAAAGTTGATTTCTCCGTATCATCAACCGACTGGGGAGCCACTTCCACGTAAATTAGGGTATCTCCCCCTTGTATGGCAGTGTCCGGCTCCCACTGGTGAACGGATTCCGGCAGTCTGGATAAGTAGGGTTTGTGACTAATAACTCGGCGGATGGAACTATTGAGTTGATGGGTTAAGCATCCGTAAAATTTGTCCCCGACTTTAATTTGACGCTTCACAACCCGCAATTCTTGCCCTTCCAGGTTAAAAAAACCCAATGTCTCAGTTTCTAAAGCAGCCAAAGCAAAGGCAGTGATGGGTAGCTGCGTGGGTTCAAAGGAGACATAATTTCCTAAGCGATCGCTCAACAATTCGTTGAGGTTTTCTTTCCCTGAACGAACAACCAAGCGAGTTTGGGGATTTAAAAGTCGTGCTGCAAAGGCAGTTTCGATATTGACGCGATCGCTACTTGTAACTAAAAGAACCGCCCGACAGTAGTGGATCTTAGCTTGCTCTAAAACACTCTCTTGACGGCAATCGCCGACAATTAATTCTTCCAGCAAGTTGGGTAAATTGGGAATCTCCCAATGTCTGGGCAGTATTTCTTCAATAGCAATGACACTCACCCCAAACTCCTTCAGGGCAACGACACATTGCTGACCTAAGCTACCCAGTCCACAAACTAAAAATCGGTTGAGTTTTGTCTGGGAACTGCTTGCCTGCTGATGAAAACTCGCGGATACCCGCATTTTGGCTGTATTTTGGCAAGAGAACTAGCCTGATTATACGTGCAGTTCTCCAAAGCGTCAGCCTTGAGACTCTCTAAATAGGTATCCCTTGTTTAAAAAAGACTCTTACTTTCGGTAGAAGGTCGCTCTCTTCCTTTGGCAGATGATGGAGAAAATAAAATGTAGTTATGCTTGTTAAGTAAGTACGCTAAACCGTAGAATTCTGAGCTAATTAAATTAAAAAATGAAAACATAAGAGGAGGTACTTGTGAATAGAGACCGTAAAATAAATAAAAAAAATATTGGGCTAGTTGGAGCCATTTTTGGTGGCTTTCTAATGGGTCTGTCAACAATTCCCAAGCCAGCATCGGCAGCACCTCTGGCACCCCTGGTGGGAGTCAATCCCTGTCCGGGAATTTACTACGACGAACCCTTCAGCAGGATGGTTATGGCTCCCGTCGGATGCCCACCTAATGCGGCAACTCAGATGGGTCAAGGGGGACAAATTTCTAACAGCCCCATTACTCCCGCACCACCCCCAGCAGGCATACCTCAACCGCCTCTGCCAGAGAACCGCAGTGATGCAGTGGCTACCATTATGCCGATGGATAATACAGTCGATGTGAGACTAAAAAATAATACCAACGCGATCGTTTCTTTTGAGGCAGTTGGACATACTGAGCGTCGATATCTGCAAGGTGGGGAAGAAACTGTCCTGCAAAACTTGCCACTTCCTACGACTATCACCGCAGTTCGTCAGGATGAAGGCTTACTTCAGATGATGCCGATGTCGGCTGATGAGGAGGGATTATTAGAGGTTTCGTTAGAGGAAGAAACCAGACTAGACGATAATCAAGGCGTGTTGAGAATTCAACCTGATGGTCAAGTTTTTGTGAATTAGATGTACCCATTCACAGCAGGAGACTAGGATTTACGCACAGACGCTACATTTGGTAGGGACACGATATAACATCCCTGTTTTGTAACTCTCCCTAGACTAGAGGAACTCTGAAAGCCCTACACAGAGTTGCTTTCACTCTAGGGGCTTAAGACATGGGTTTCTGTTAGGCAAGTGATCGCTTAATTATCTGGTTTAACTCCTCATAGATAAGATTTGCTTGTTTTTTAAACACATCCTGAAATATCAATAATGCGACAATGGGCATTGTAAAAAATAGCAAACTTTCGATTATAAGCCCATACCCAAAGACATTCCACTGCTGTATAAAAAGAAATATGAGAAACACGAGGGTAGAGCAGACTAAGAAGCAAAAAACTAAAAAAAAGATGACTTCGCGAGCAAACCTCATGACAATGTGAACAATTATTTTATCAAATAAAAACTCAAATCGTCCGTGAATATAGGGTAAGCAAAACGGTTTACGCGGTAAAAAATATGTTTCGGTGTAGCGAATACGACGGAGCTTAAATCCAGAGATTGAAATCGTCCCTGCATAGGGAGCATTATCGCTACACAAATCCTCTCGAAATACTTTTGGAGAACCAATCCTAGCCTCTAGCTTCTCGATAATGTTCGACGCTGAATCTTGGGTTTGAATGGTAAAGGTTTTGTAGGGGAATATCTGCACGATTGCTTAGTCTCCAAGAAGTATGCTCTAAAATTTCCATCTACTTTCTCTATAGAATGTCTGTGCATTCTATTCTAGTTTATGGACGCTTCAACACTTTAATTTGGGTATTTTGATTATCAAGGTCGCCTGTAATCCCGACTAACAGTTTACCATCCGAACTGACAACTAGATAACTCATCCTTTCTTTATCCAAAGTTGCTTCTAGCTCGGCTGTTTGAAGATTCCATGCTTTGATTTCGTCATCGCTGTGACTAATAATCGTCTTTCCATCTGATGAAATTTTAACCCGGTTAACCTTGTGTTGCTTCAGATTCATGGTTGATGAAGTTCCTATAAGTAGTGTCTAGATTTTTATCAAATTTTCGAGCAACTATCTCAGCAAGTCCTTAAAACCCAACCCTTTAGTTGGGGTTCTGCCTTCATGGATCACGTAGGAGTACGATAGTTCCTATGACTGAACGCTGAACACTTATGCAATAAATCTAATTTTTTAACATTCAGTATTAATACCTAGCAAAAAACATACTGCATATCCTCACTATCGATCAGAGATAGATCAAATTGACAGCAATCTGTACATTTCCTTGATAAAGGACTAAACCATGCGTTTAAATCTAATCAGCCTCAGTGTTGCCACTCTGCTGCTTTCGGTAACTCCTGCCTTCTTACCACCCACCTTAACTCTCTCACCTTTAGTCGCACAGCCGCTTTCCAACGAAGATAGTAAAGCTAAAGCCGATCGCCTACTTAAAGAAGGCATGGAACTATATGACAACATTAATTTTGGAGGCGCACTCGAAAGATTTGAGGAAGCCTTATTAATTTATCAAGGAATCGGCGACAAGATAGGCGAAGGGACAACCTTCCACCAAATTGGGTTAGTTTACAACAGCAGGAACGAGTATCAGCAGGCGTCGGATTATTATCAGCGAGCTTTAGCCGTTCAACGGGACGTGAGTGATGGCGCAGGTGCGAGAGTATCCCTCTACAGAATTGGTAAAATTTACGATAGGCTGGGAGACTATCAGCCGGCACTCGATTACTACCAGCAAGCTTTGGCAATTCGACAGGAACTGAGGGATGGCAACGAACGTAGTGCCGCTTGTCGCGATCGCGCTTGGCAGGGGATAACTTTTAAAGGAACGGGGAGAGTTTATCAACAATTAGAAGAGTATCAGCAGGCATTTGATAACTATCAGCAAGCCTTGGCAATTGAACAGGAATTGAGTGATTGCGCCGATGAAGACATACCCCCTTCCTACGCTAGAGGAGCAACTCTCTTCTACAATACGGGCTTAGTTGCCCAAAAATTGGGAGAGTATCAGCAGGCGTTAGATTCCTATCAAAAAGCTTTGGCAATTTATCAAGGACTTGACGACAGGGATGAGCAAGGGCTAATACTCAGCAACATGGGGGTAGTTTATCGCAAACTAGGAGAGTATCAGCAAGGGATTGATGCCTTCAAACGCGCCGAGGAAATGAATTTTTTGATTCGTAATTTTGGGCAAGGAGGAACTTTCAACAATATAGGATTAATTTACTACGAGTTAGGAGAGTATCAGCAAGCGCTTGATTCCTACCAAAAAGCGCTAGCATTTTCCCAAAAAATTCATGACAGGGCGGGGGAAGGAGTAAGCCTCAACAATATGGGAGGAGCTTACCACAAACTAGAAAAGTATCAGCAAGCACTCGATTCTTACCAACAAGCCTTGGCAATTATCCAAGAAGTGGGTGACAAAAAAGGGGAAGGAGTAGCCCTGAACAATATTGGAGCAGTTTACGACAAGCTAGAACAGTATCAGCAGGCACTTGATTCTTACCAAAAAGCTTTGCCAATTTTCCAAGCAATGGGTAACGGGGCTTTTGAAGCAGTCACACTCAACAATATTGGGGCAGTTTACGACAAGCTAGGAGACTCTCAACAGGCACGCGATTACTATGAGCAAGCCTTGGAAATTCAGGAAGAAATCGGCGACAAACAAGGAGAAGGAATACCCCCTTTGCCGATTACCTTAAATCTTGAGCCTCTAATTTTGCCAAAGTCCCCCACAGCAGACCAAGAAAGTGAGGAACTCAAACTTTACCAGATAGGGATTCAACTCTCTAAGCAAGGTCAATATCGAGAAGCTCTAGAGACGTTGCAGCAAGCTTTAGTGATTGCTAGAGAACTTCGAGATCAGGCAAGAGAATGGAAGAATCTTAACCAAATTGGGCTAGTTTACAGCAACCTAGGAGAGTATCAATTAGCTTTAAATTTCTTACAAAAATCCCTAGCAATTCCTAAACAAGTATTTGAGAATACGGGAGCAATACACTACAATATTGGACTAGTTTACAGCAGATTGGGAGACTACACTAAAGCCTTAGAGTTCTATCAACAAGCCTCAGCACTCACCCAAAAACTTGGCAATAAGGCGGGAGAAGTGAGAATCCTCAACGCAATGGGTAATGTTCACTCTCACCTAAAACAGTACGAACTAGCTTTGGATTCTTATCAGCAAGCCTTAGAACTTCTGAAAACCATTGATTTTGAAAAAAAATTGCTGGAAGGAGCAACTCTCAATAATATTGCACAAGTTTACCGCCGCCAAGGAAAGTATGAATTAGCCTTGGAATTATTTAGCCAAGCTTTAACGATTCAAAAACAATTTGGATCTAAGGCAGGAGAAGGGTTAATTCTCGATAATATGGGAGAAGCTTACTATCATTTAGGACAGTATCCAACTGCTCTAGAGTATTACCAGCAAGCTTTAGTCATCAGTCAAGAGATAGGTGATCGGGCGAGAGAAGGAGAAAATCTGAGTAATATTGGTTATCTGCTAGAGAAACAGAACCAATCCGAGTTAGCCATTATTTTCTTCAAGCAATCCGTCAACGCCAGAGAAGCAATCCGGGAAAATATTAAGGGACTTCCCCAAGAACAGCAGCAATCTTACACCGAAACCATTGCTGAGGATTATCGCCATTTAGCTGACTTATTATTACAACAAAACCGCATCTTGGAAGCCCAACGAGTCCTCGATTTACTCAAAGTTCAAGAACTCGACGACTACCTGCGAAATGTGCGGGGGACTGAAAATACAGTGCAAGGTGTACCTAATTTATCCCCTGAACAGCAAATTGAAGATGGCTATCAAGAGATTCTGAATAAAGCGATCGCTCTTGGTAAAGAACTCACGCAACTGCGACAGAAAAGCAACCGTACTTCCCAAGAGGAACAGCGCCTTGTCGAACTTGTCAACGCCCAAGAAAAAATTATCACAAATTTCAATAACTTTATCGAAAGTGACGAAGTAGAAGCCCTAATTTCTCAACTCACTCCTAAGACGCGCAAACCTGATTTAATCAACACTCTCGACGATCTCCTCAGCATCCAAAATAATCTGAAAGATTTGCAACAAAATGCCGTTCTCCTTTATCCTCTTATTCTAGAAGACCGCTTAGAACTTATCCTCACAACCCCAGACTCTCCGCCGATTCGCCGTACTGTTCCAGTTACTAAAGAAAAACTTTCTCAAACTATCCTCGCCTTTCGTCAAGCCTTACAAAACCCTAAATCGGATGCAAAAACCCCAGCACAGCAACTCTACAACTGGCTGATTAAACCGTTAGAAAACGACCTGAAAGCCGCAGAAGCCGAAACCCTTATCTATGCACCCGATGGACAACTGCGCTACATTCCCCTTGCCGCTTTGCACGATGGTGAACAATGGTTAATTCAACGCTATCGTATTAATAATATTACTGCTGCTTCCTTGACGGAACTGGATACTCAACCCCAGTACAGACGTTCCGCCGGAACGTCTCTACGAGTTCTCGCTGGAGCATTTACCACCGGACACCACAGCGTCACCATTGGTAAAGAACGCTTTAACTTTGGCGGTTTGCCCTATGCCGGAGTGGAAGTGGAAACCTTAGCCGCAACAGTTCCCAACACGACTCAACTATTCAATAATGCCTTTAATCCTGAAGACACAAAACCGAAAATGGGGGACTATAACGTCTTACATTTTGCCACCCATGGGGCAATTGTAGTCGGGACACCGGAAGAGTCGTTTATTCTCTTTGGGGATGGCACTCCTGTAACTATTGCTGATGTTCGCAACTGGAACCTTAATAATGTAGATTTAGTCGTGCTTTCTGCTTGTGAAACTGGAATCGGTGGCAATCTAGGTACAGGTGCAGAAATTCTGGGGTTAGGCTATCAGATGCAGAGGGCTGGAGCAAGGGCGGCTATTGCTTCGTTATGGACGGTTGATGATGGTGGCACTCAGCTATTAATGAATGAATTCTATAGTGCTCTTCAAAATGGAAATACAACCAAAGCTGAAGCCCTGCGACAAGCACAAGTTGCTCTAATTACGGGTGATTATACCGCTTCGAGAGAACAACGAGGTTCGATTGTGGCAGTGCAGGTTCGTGATGGGCTAAAGCCGGAAGTGGTGAATCGTCTCAATCATCCTTATTATTGGGCACCGTTTATTCTAATTGGTAATGGGTTGTGAAGAGTGGGGAGTTGGGAGTTGGGAGATGGGGGGACAAGGT
>NZ_JADEWY010000280.1 GCF_015207375.1 Coleofasciculus sp. LEGE 07092
GAGATAGGGGGATGGGGGGGATGAGTAAAACCTCAAAAATTTTCTTGTCTCCTTGTCTCCTTGTCCCCCTTGTCTCCTTGTCATTCATTAACCAACCATGTATCAACTAGCTATCCTGCCACCGCTCAGATAGCTGTTGACGAACATCAAAAAAGTCATTCCAGGGGATGTAGGGTTTGTGGCGTTCATCAAGGTATTCGGTGAGGCGATCGCGAGCAAATACAACCGATGCTGTGAGAGCCATATTCAAATCCGTTAGCGAATCCCCGATCGCAATCTGCTCGTCGGCAGGATATCGCGCCATTACTTCTACCTTAGAGACAAGCTCGCTATCTCCCTCAAACTCCGAAATTACCTGCAAAAATTCCCCACCAGTATCAACATCCACCGCGTAGATTGCTGTTACCCGATCTACTAAAGACTGCCCATGTTTGCCCGCCCGACTTAATACCGCTTCTACCATACCTCGCAAACCGCCAGAAACGACGATAAAGGGAATGCCCTGACTGTCCAGAAAGTCAAGCAACTCCTCCAAACCCGGACGAGTGGGTTTAGACTCGACATAGGCGAGGATTTCCGGATATCGGGTAGCGGGAATCGATTCAAGCATCTGGCGTACACCTTCCCGCAGTGTTAGCCGCATGGCGTAGATTTCTGGCATCAGTTGGGCAGACAACTGAGGGGCAAAATCCTTCAACATCCCTGCAAAGGTTTCTACTGCCGTAATCGTACCGTCAAAGTCACAGAAAACTACTCGCTTCATTAGAGATTAAGTTTAGGTAGGCGGTAGAGATTAATGGCGCAAAGTGGAACTATTCCTTCCTAAAGCGCCTATAATCTTGATTTCATTATCCCGCTTCAATCCCTCTAACGGGAGAATAGACAAAATTTTTTTTTGTTTCCAATCGATTGACAAAACTATCCGGCTTTCAGTGATGAAGTCCTGAAAGATGTAACCAATCAAAGCCTTAATATTGGCAGAGATACCTTGCGAACTAAGATCATCTTGATTTCATTAGATGGCAAATAGATGGCGGAAATCAAAGTTCAACCTCCTGCCCTACTCCTTTCTCTTTGTCAATGAGTAAGCCTAGGGATTTAAGACAATAAAGGCAATATAGGAATTTAAATCCTCTTTAAACGGCTATTAATCACTTTATTTTTTGGCAATTCTAAGTATTTTTGTCATTAATTAATCTAACTGCTAGAATTAAAAATCTGTATTTTTACCGTTATTTAAAGATTAAATAAACTTGTAATAATGCTGTTGTATATCAGTAGTCGCTTTGCTTTAATTGAGGCAAAATATGAATAGAAGTACAGTCAGAAATTCTAAAGTATCTCAGGGGTATATGCCACGTCCAATTGAGAAAAAAGCGAACCAATGACGATTAACTATCCAATAATCGAAACCCAACTCAGACTGATCAGAGCTTTGCAGCGAGGATACGCTGAAGCCCTAGAAGCCGGAGACTGGCAAGCCGCAGATTACCGTTGCACTCATTTACAGAAGTTATGTGAAGGATTGCACCATCTTAGTTATTTACTAGATCGAGACAATACTCTCTCAACTGCGGTAACACCCAAAACTGCAAATAGCTGGGTTGGTACAATCCGTTCTAGCAACCCCATTCATTCCTTAGCTCAAGCCCCTGAAACTAACGACAAACCCATATCATCACGTCCCATACCACCAGAACCACCACCGATTGATGAAGTGTGGAACCAGTAAATAAGGAGTAGGGGAGTAGGGGAGCTGGGGAGC
>NZ_JADEWY010000281.1 GCF_015207375.1 Coleofasciculus sp. LEGE 07092
TTGAAACCTCTCCCGGTTGCGCTAAGAGCTAAAACCGGGAGATTCCTCAGAAGCTTTACCTAGCTTGTTGCTCGTCCCAAAGGCTTCGCCGTGACCCTTCGACAGGTCTTACCCTGAGCTTGCCGAAGGGCTCAGGGCGGAGACGATTAGCCGAACGGAAGCTATCTGGCTAGATTTTTCTGAGTTGCTACGAATCAGCTCAACAGGGCTATGACTGCACTGACTTTCAGACGCGCTTACTCGATTTGCTGATTGTTGATATTGTTGCCATGCCCGTAGCAGGGCAGTTTCCATCCCTGGATACTCGGATTGAGCATCCCGCAATGACAACTTATCGTCATAGACGTGACGACTCAAAAACGCACTCATCAGGTCACGGTGCATTACTACACCTGACTGGTCATAATGTACTCGCTCTGAGAGAGATTTCTTGATACGAATACCTGTTAGATGAGTTTGAGAGAGTGCTGTTTTTGTAGTCGAAAACTGATAGAATGAACCGCCAGCTTTTTCAGCTTTGCGCTTCAGCTCTGATTGGAAAAATCCAGGGGATTTAGCAGCAACGGCTTTGCCCCAATTCTTTTGCCATCCCTTAACGGAAACCTTTTCAGTTTTAATTTGGTTGCCTATTTTTAGGATGTCATTAACTAGACGACGATTCTGAGACTTGCAATACTCAGACTTTCTTCGCTCCAGTTCTCTCTTTTTAGCAGCAAGAGCAAGATAGCGCTTGGATTTGTTATACGCCCTCTTCCCCTTCTTTAGCTTGCCCTTTTTCCGAATAGTCTTACGTCCCTTCCTTCCCAAGAAGTCAGGTTCGTAGCTATCGGGATTCAACTGGCGCTGTGACCGCTGCATCTTACGCTGTAGTCGGCTAATCTCACGCTCGAAGGTCGGAACTTTTTCGGCAAAGGGTAACAAGCCAGCGTTGCTGTCAGCCACGTAAGCTACATTGGAAATGTTAAGGTCTATCCCCACAACTCCAGGACTAACAAAATTAGCAGCCTTTTGATAAGGCTCCCCTTTGTTGATGAGTTGGGCATACCAGCGACGCTTGCCGTTAATCTCTTTCCAGAGAATCCGGACATATTTAACTTCGCTGTTGATGCCATGCATCATCACTGGGTTGTCGTAGTCAATCAGGGCATTCAGCTTAAGTTTCCCCCAGACCAACTGTTCTCCAACCCAGCGTATCCCTTGCTTATTGGTCTTACCTTCCATGCTTCGGAACCGAAAAGGAACCTTGAATCGAACCTTCTTAGCGCGACCAAACATTACTTTTTCGGAGGCTTGGAAGGCGCGAGTAGCTAGCTTCTGTTGAGTGTTAGAGTCAATCTTGGTGGCAATCCACTTAGACGTATTAGCAACGACCGTTGCATAAGCTTGGATATCGTATTCAGAGTATCTGTACTCTTTTCTAGCAACGGCAAATGCCTCTGTTCTAGCTTTTCCCTTGGGAAGGGCTTTAGCTAGCTGGTACTGGTCTGACTTGTGCACTAACCTCATTCTTGCCATTGACTCGTTGAGCAGTGCATTGTACAGTTGCCTACCCCCTTGAAAACGTGAAAGCAACTCTGGCTCTGCTTGGCTTGTGACAACAAGTGGAATGGTTGTGACAAATGAGGGAGTAGTGCTTTTTGCCATATAACTGGAATTGACTGATGTTGAACGCTAAAACTAATTGACATCGACCTTTTGATTAAATTAGCCTGAAAAGGAAACAATGTCAACAAGCAGAAAAATGGCGTCAACAACAG
>NZ_JADEWY010000282.1 GCF_015207375.1 Coleofasciculus sp. LEGE 07092
CCACTCCCCCCTCCCCCCTAGCCACCGAGCTGCACCACATCCCACAGTAGCGTTACAGAAATGAAGAGTAATAGCACTCCGGCTGCGGTTTCCATCGCTTTCGGAGACAGTCGTTGGGATAACCAACGCCCAATCAACACCCCTAGCAAACTGGTGGCAATTAGTGCTATTGCTGCACCGAGAAACACAATCCAAGGAGACTGAGACTCAGCACTCATCAGCAAAGTGGCTAGCTGAGTTTTATCTCCCATCTCGGCAAGGAAAATAGTGAGGAATGTCGAGCTAAAGATTCTCCATACACTCTGCCGACGTTGTGCAATAGACTTGGGAGGGAGAGGAGGAGTTGCTGTTAAGGGTACATCTATGGGCTGAGTCAGGGGGCTAGACTCAGAGGAGTCAGAACGGTTTTCTGACACTGGAGCGCTCAAAGTGGAAGGTGCTGTGAGAATAGAACTGGCTAAAGGCAGAGAAGAATGTTTCACAAGCAATTGTCATCTATATGTCGTTAGATACCCTTTCATAGTTTATTCATATTTTCAGAACTTTACAAATGGGCAAACTTAAAAGAAGGGTAAGAAAAGTTTGTCTCCTCAGATCTTGCACCAGTCTCACTAACAGCCAGTGGTTAAAACCACTGTCTCATAGCTGGCATTCGTCTTTAGACGACTGGATAAGGCTTTCAGTCCATTGAAATGGACTTGAGCTATTAGCCCGGAGTTTGAACTCCGGGCGGATTTTCGGGCTTATCGACAAAGGTGCAAGATGTGAGTCTCTATAGAACCCATTTGACATCTTTGAGTATGTTGCACTAAGGTAAGCCAAAGCCATATCCAACAGACCATGCCGTATTCCAGCAGCCTCACAGACGAAGAATGGGAAATCCTTGAACCCCTACTGCCCCAGGTATTGCCTGTTAAGAAGCAAACGAGACCCTGCGAGTGGACTTGCACGAGAACTGTTGGATGGCATTTTTTACCAACTCGCTTAATGGCTGCAATTGGCAAGATTTGCCTAAAGACCTGCCTCCTTACTCAACCGTCTATTGGCATTACAAGCAGTGGCGGGACGCCGGAGCCATCGTTACCCTGATGCAGCTGTTACATGGGCAAGTACGCGAACAAGTGAAAAAAAAGCCAAGTGGACAACATTGCTGCTCATTGATTCCCAAGCGGTGAAGAATACCTGCAACGCCAGTATCGAGTCCAAGGGCTTCTGATGAAAACAAAAGCACCAATGGTATTAAACGACATCTGGCGGTGGATACATTGGGTTTTCCGTTTTTCACCCACTGTACTAAAGCCAATGTCTCCGATGACCAAGGCTTGCTCGAAATGTTGAGTCACAACCTCGATTATTTTCGCGCCAAGCCTGTCAACATTCTCTTATATCACCATCTTGCTGGACAATGGCTATCATCCAGAGAGCCTGACCGCCTCCTTGCAAGAACTCTATCCCCAGATCATGACCAAGATCCGGTTTGAACTGGCACCCAAGCCGACAAAAGCCGAAAAAGCGGCACAAGGAAAGATGGGATTTGTAGTGGTGGCAACGCGATGGGTAATTGAGCGGTCGAATGCGTGGATGGAACGTTGTAAAAGTTTAGTCAAGAACTTTGAGAGGACTCTTAGCCATGCCACTGCAAAGCTCAATCTCTGCTTCATCAGACTGATGCTCAAAAGATTGGCATCTGAATAGATCTCAAATGGGTTCTATATTCTCCCCTGCCCCTCTGCTCCCCCGCACCTCTGCAC
>NZ_JADEWY010000059.1 GCF_015207375.1 Coleofasciculus sp. LEGE 07092
AGCCTTCACAATAGGAGTCCACAAACTTCACTGTGGGTTGAGGCTCTCTCGGCGCTATCATAGGCGGGACTTGGGTTTCAACGCTTTTTCTTGATTATACTCTTCCCAGAGTGACAAAAGAGCGATAGTGCCTTAGCGGTTAATGCCGACAACGGACAACCAATGGGATTACTCTGGGAAAAACTCTGGCATCGAGACCATGAACAAGAAGATGAGATTCTCAGCGACAAACAGAAGAAAAAACGTAAAGCGGCAGCGAGAAAACGCCCGATTGAAGAAAAAGAATCTTATAAATGGATAGAAGTCATTCAGGAAGTTGAGCAATTATTAAAATCCGCCGCCCCGGAGAGACTCGCCAAAATTATTCATGTATTTGACCGAGAAGGAGACATGGCGGAAGTCTTTGATGAAGTCAGTAAAATCTCAAATACAGGAGTAGTAGTAAGGGCAGCACATAATCGGATAATTGCAGAAGAAAACAGTCATTTAAGGGAGTGGCTACTCTCCAAACCCATCAATATGGAAGTCGCCGTGGAATTACCCAAAACCCAGAAACGACAAGAACGCATTGCGTCACTAGCCATCAGATATACACCGGTAAAGCTGCGTAATCCCGCTCGAATTCAAGGGCAAGAATATATTGAAGTCTATGGAGTTTATGCCGTTTGAGAACTTAAGTCGATTTCCCTCAATTTGTGCTATTTCACCAAAGGCTTTATTAGAGAGTTCGGCGCGGGTTAGTACACAACAACCAAAAGCAAGCGAACCTGCCTGACCTTTGGGATAAACCTGAAAGTCTACCCAATTCTATGACGTGACTGAATAGTGACAGACCAGGATAATGTCTTCGATCGCATCCTGAATCGATGTCATGTCATTCTTTCTAACCTTAATTGACCGAGAACCAAAACCTTCTGAACTCGGCATTTCTCCATGCAGCAGATTGCCAAATGTCGAGTCACGCTCAAGGGTAACTTTGTCTGTTGGGTCATTTTGGGGCGTAATTTCGTTTTGATTGTTTAGTTCGTCCTGATCTGCCGAAGGTTTAGTCACAAACAGCTCAATGGATTGGGGAGGATTGATTGTTGTATCTTTTAGCTTCAGGAAAAGCTGTATGCTATTGAACTGAATTGACTTACCCCGGAGTTGGAATGGGAATCGCTCTTGCGTCAGGTCAAGTCTCATGCTCTGGGCTGTTGCTTCGTCACTGGGGTGCAGGAATCGATACCATTGGGTGGGGAACTCGTGCTTGGCACTGAACATCCGCCACAGCCCTTCTGTCTGCTGTAAGCCCTTCAACGCATCTTTGGCTTTGTCTCCCAACAACTTTCCACCTTCACGGGCAGTGTAGTTGAGCTTGATAATGACATCTGAGATGGTGTCGAAGTCAAAGGCATTGCAGTCTTTGGGCATATCGAGCCGCCATCTGGAGATGACGCCTGCACCTTCAAAAGGCAGATAGCGTTCGTCGCGGAAGTTTAGCTCAAACATACCGCTATCATTCTGGGCAGTACTGGTGGTAATGGACTGAATTGCACCGAAGTTAGCGACGAAGCGATCGTCATCTTCTCCTTCTACATAGGGGTCTACTGGGGTACTTTTGATCCGAGTCTTGTTACTCAGCAACGTGAGCGTACAGTTGATGCTGGTGTAAGGTCCTGTAACGCAGGGGATGGTGATACTGACGTTCTTAATCCGGCGCATGTAGTGACCGGGATAATCCATATCGAAGAGTGCCTCAGGCAGCTCTACCTCGCATACACCCATCTCTTTGAGAGAGATTAGCGCCAGTGGGTTGTGCAGCACTAGGGAAATTTGCTTAGTAATCTCATATTCGCGTTTGTTCTGGTCGAGGTACGCCACCTCCATGCGCTTGAGGTCGTAGTGTAGTTTGTCACCAGCCAGGAGACCTTTTTTCAGGCTATCCCAGTAGCCAGGTTGGATGAATTTGGAATTGGTAATACCCAGTTCAAACTGATACGCTTTTTCTGTTCGCTTGGCAACGTCGAAGGCGAGTTGATAGCTCTGGAAGTACAGGGTTGAGATTTGGGACACCATCCAGTTGTAAAGCTCTTGATTGGTGAACTTTTCCCGCATGTAGGTATCGACTTCCTTGGCGTTTTCTACTTGCAGGTCGTGATTTTTCAAATCTCGCTCTGTGATCGCTAAACGGATTGCGGCAGCTATAATCTGTTTATCAATTTGGTTTAATTCCTTAGCTGCCAAATCCTCCTGTAGTTTCCAATCGTCTTGTCTTCTGTCATACCCTCCCTTAATAGAGGCTATAGTCGCTTGATAGCTTATTAGGGAAGCCACCGAACTCATAAACCGACTATGCGCTTGTAGAGATTGTCCAACATTTGAACCGCCAAACCTCACCTTTACTACTGGGCTGCTAATGCCCGAAGTGCCTATATCAAATTCAGGAATTGAGAAAGCTGTGGAGGCGGCAAGTTCAAATCCTTGTCCAATCGTTTGCAAAACATGCGCTGTTTCTAATTTTGCCAGATGAAGTTTTTCATTGGCATTTGTGTACTCTCGACTGGCGTAGTACTGGTGTCGGGTTTCAGTGACTACGCGGGATTGAATCAAGCCCTCTAGTGTTGCCTTTGCTTCCTCAATCTGCTGTTCCTTAATCTGACGAACAGCATCTAACAGCTTGATTTCATGACCGGAGCGCAGTAAGGATAGCTCCTCGGCGTCCTTTTTCTCAAGTGCTGAAAGCAATGCTGCCCCTAGCGCCTTCACGTCAGCACACAGTTCAACTGCTTTTTGCAGCACGACCTGGAAGCGATAATGGGGTAGTGGCGCGTTGAGGTCATTGAGAGCGCTGCCGATATCTATTCCTGCCGCAGCAGCCTTGACTAGAAGAGCTGGATCGATCGGTGGCTCGAAGAGCGGTAGTTCGCGAACTACGCCTTCGATGTTCATGCAATTGCGGATTTTGAACAGCCGATCAGCTACAGTATCCCAGTAACTGAGCAATTTATCATTCTTGGGAATGCAAAAGTAAAGGATTGTCCCCAGAGGATGTGGAGGTTCAGGCTTAGGAGGAGCAGCTTTATTATCCCCTGCCTGGGCAAAATCATTGATTCCCAGTGTTTTTTTCTTTGAAGGACTCGTCTTATCTTGCACTGGTGGCAATGTGTTTTCCACTTCGATAAGAGCATTGGAAAAATCATCTAGGCGATCGCGCAAACTATTGTAGGTTTCAGGTTCGCGTTTTTGGGCTTGGATGCTTTGTGGACGTGGCCCCAATATCTCAGCAGCTAAGATATAAAGCTGGGCGGCTTCGTTGATAGACTCAATCGTATCGCGGCGAAAGAGTTGGTCTCCCCAAGCGATTAGGTTATCGAGGTATTTCATGACCACAGCTTTTTGATAAGCTGTAATCCGCATTCGCGCAATTAAGTGCGGGTTAAAGGGATTATTATTCCACGCATCTATCTGATCGACTAACGAGCGCTTTTCTTTAGAATTGTCTTCATCTTCACTTAGCAGTTTCAGCAGTTTATCAATTCTCTTGGTGGCATCTTCATTGTCAACAAAGGGTTTAATTTTCCAAAAACGCTTTGTTCCAGAAACATCAGTACTGCGATTCGTAGGATCGAAGATATAGTGGAACCACCTGTGGGCTTCTTCAAACCGTTGATTCTGGCTCAAATGGTTAGCAATGAGGAAGGGTGCATGGAAGAAAAACTCCCAGTTGTAGAGTGAATAAGCTCCATCTAAGAAATCAAAGTCTTGTACGGGACGAGGAGACTTCACCGCAGATGTTGGGGCATACTCATCAAAAAATGGCGTGGAAAATTCTTGGCGATATAGCTCTTTAGTCTTTATAGGGTTGAGGGTGTAATCTAGCCCGTATAAATTGAGATGCCTGATGATCCGCCCCACAAATGGGTGATAGAACATCTCAAACAAGTACTTCTTCCCGGAAAGGGAGCTCCTAGCTATGTGAAGCTGACCATTTCTTGGAGGGTTCTGTAGTGAAAGCGCAAGTGCTGCATTTGCGTTTGAACCGACATTTGTTAATGGTGCTGCCGTTGTTGTTATTGCATTGCTATTAGTGATGGTAGGCTCTTCTACATTCTTCCTAGTGAAATTGAGAAGTATGCCACTCCCTACTGACTCTGGCAATGCGGTATTGAACCTTGTTCGGTCTAGCTGACGTTCGTGAGGTGTGACGAAGAACGTCCGGGTGTCATCCTCATAGAAGAAAGGGGCTTGAGTCATGAAATCCCGGAACTGAGAGGGGAAAGTAATTGTGAAAATTCCTGGGGTTTTCTTAAGCGTTGGGATATCCGTCCCTGAGGCTAATGCAAATCCGTTGGTGTCTACCTGACCTGAAATTAGTACAAGTTGTCGATCAGGAGATGCTTGAGTTTTTTGATTCTCAAACAACTTCATGTATTCAAAATAGCTGTAACGTGAAGTAACTATTTCTGGAAATTTAAAATTTCCAGAAATAGTTTTTGCTTGGATAGTTCCGTCACCAACTGAGAGTAAAAATTCTCCAATGATCAAAGTAAACACGTTTAAACTAACAGCGTTTATGTTAGTCACTGTGGTAAGGCAAACAGTAATTGCGAGGCTTCCTTTGATAATTCTTGAGGTAAAGCGATAAAATCTCTTTTGAGGTTCATACGTTTTAACAAATTTATTATTTACAGAAATTTTCTTCGCAGACCATTTCCCGTTCTTGTACTCACTCCAAGCCAATTGGATTTCCCAATATTTACTCGGTTTACTTCCTTCCTTTTCTAGCTTCGTTGGCTCGTTGGCTTTCTCAGTAAAGATGGGCCAGAAAAGGTATAATCGCTGATTCCACACCACTGGAATCAGATGTTCCCCTTCGATGTCCAAATCAACCCGCTCCCAAGCTGTCCAAAAGGCGGAATTTTCCCAGCGGCGATAGTAATAGATGTGAGGGATGCCGCGCGTGCGACCAAATACGTGGAGGATTTCTTCCTGGTAGTACATACCGCTGATTTCCAGGCGGGCTACCTCGTCAAGTTTCTCTAGATAACCCCGGAAAGCCTCTTCCACCGTCTCTAATGTCACTTCGTTTTGCAACAGTTCGCTTTCTAGGTCTTTGAAAAATGGGGATTTGTTATCCCGTAGTTCTGGCTCAATCCAATTTTCCGGGTAGAGGAAGACTTTACGGTTAGCTTCCCAGACGCGATACCACTTCTTCCAAGAAGTCCACTTGTCAGCGTCGTCTGTCGTCATCGTCACGTCTGGCTCTAAGTTCATCAGGCAGCGCTGGATAAACAGTTGCACTGAACTGATTGCCTGCTTGATGCGCGATGTCAGCATACAGGGAGCCATTTCGACATCGATTAGATAGTGGGCAAAAAGGTCGTTGGTATCTTTGAACTTGGCATTTGTCTGGGCATTCCCGCCCACCAGGTAAGAGACAAGTGCATTCCGTTGCTGTAGGCGTAATTTATCCCGCAGCGACGAAGCTACTTTGAGCCACTGGTCAAAGCCGTATTTCGCTTGGACAGCTAGGCGAATGCTGCGGGCTGCCTTGGCGGTAAGATCGGGGGTAAGCCACTTAAAAATTTCTTGGGCTGACACACCAAGCCGTTTGCTCATCTCCAAGCAAGCCTGAAATCGCGTCAGAGCTTCTCCATTTCGGTAATCTTCTGGGAAAGAGAGACTGATTAACCCGACGTTTTGTGTAGGTTCGTTGGGAAAATCATCAGGATGTTTAGCCAAAAGCCTCAGGTCTGATTCACTCCAGCCAGTCAGTTCGCTCAATACCTGAGCAAACGTTTGTCTGTTCTCTGCATTGAGCAATTTGAGCAAAGATGGGTTATCTAGTCGCAGGGCATCCCGCATCTTAATCAAACGCAGTAACTTTTTCAATTGCGAGAAAGACACCAAAGACACACCAGTATTCTCGAAAGACAGGGCATTCAAATTGATCAATAGCTCTGACCCGGACTCGAAAAGCCAGGGTAGCATTACAGGAGTGATGGCAAGTTTGTTGAGAATCAGAGCGATTTTCCACAAAAGTGTGAAAGTTTTGACGGCTTCTTCAAAAGCTTTGACGGCTTCTGCGGTTAACGTGTCGTCGATAAAATCCTGGTTGAGAAAAAACGCGATCGCTTTTTGGTTGGGTACGATGGGAACTATCACCAACTGCGTCAGTAAGAGTTCAGTCGCACGAACTTCCAGGTTCAACGCCTCAGCCAATGCCCGGATGATGAAATTCTGGCTTAAGTAACGGCGTAGGTAATTTAGGAGAGGTTGCAGGACACTACTAAAGCGTTGTTCTGGTTCGGTGGGCGCGTTGTTACCGATGAGCTGAACCATAGCCTGGGCAACTTCAGGGAAAGCACCAAACTGCTCGTTTATAAAAGCTTCCGCATCATTTGGCAACGGCTGATTCCCCTGAATCAACTTCATCGCTTTTTGCAGCGTCATCGCTTTTTCGGCTTCTTCACCTTCGAGGGGGAGCTTTGCTAAATTTGCTCTCGTTAATTCACCCGTTGGGTCGGGTGTCAAGGTGGTTTCAGCCGAGATTGTCTTGAGTCCATCTTGCAGCGCATTTAGAATCAAGGTAATACTATCTGTTTTTGGTGCAACTCCAACGGCTGGTGTCTCAATATGCCACAACAAATAGGTCAATTCTGACAGGCTGAAAGCCGACTCCCGGACGAACCTCACTTCCTCCACAAATCGCATTGTTTCTTGAGGGGACTGGAATGGAATACCTCCAATTAGATACCAGAACGTCAAGTATTCACGGATAGAGAGATGGAGGGATTTTGCCAGTGAGACAACACGGTATAAACCAGAGATATTGGCTAAATTTAATTGATTGGTTATTGTTGGGCTTAAAGAATAAAAGTCTTCATTGCTGATGCCCAAAGCAGCAGCAATTGGGGCGATGTACTCGGTGATATTATTTGGGGTTGCTTTGAGTTCCGTGCTCAACTCATTCAGCTCAAAAGGTTCCATATCCTCTGGAGTGGTGAAGAAGGCTTTGTTGAGAAACACTTCAGCATAGGGCGACTTGTTGATTACTTCGTCGTCAAGTTTGTAGGTGCGAGTATCGAGTTTAGTTCCCCACCAGCTCAACAAGTGGGACAACGGCACTTTTAAATCGCTCTGTAACTGCTTAATATGGAACAGTTGCACCAGAAAGTTGGGGTTCAAATTCTCTCCATTCAGGGCTTTAATTGCCCTGTCCAAATCGGGTATGCTCCAACCCAATTTCCGCTGTAGGCGAACAAAGCGTACTATTTTAAGTGCTGTCTCTTGGCTGAGATTAATAATAGATGCCTTATCAAGATCGCATTCTTGACCGCTAAATTCAATCCGGATAACTCCTTCTGGAAACTGTACTGTGCGTGGATTGATGAACGATGTAAGTAGCAATTCACGTAGTTCTTGATAGCTAAGTCCCGATTTTTCCAAGAATTTTGGTGCGTGTTTCAAGGCTTGAACCCAGTTTGAGGCTTCACCCACATCTTCGTTAGACATTCCCCACAAATTTTGTGGCTCGTTATCGAAATCAGGGTCAGCGCCAATGATGATATTCCACTCCAGTTCGGTTAGCCCTAGCGCTACCATAGCAATGTCATAAATTGACGGTCTCAATACTTCGCTATCTCCTCGATAAAATCTTTTCATTAAATCGGAGCGCTTTATCCCCAAATGCTCCAAATACACTCGCGCCTCTTCATTCCACAGATGGAAAGGCAAATTCCAGGGATACTTTTGCTGTTTGAGTATTTGGTAAGCGTTGATGTTTAGGTGTTCCGGCATGGCGCGTAACTCTTCTGCCGTGCCTTCTGTTTGATAGACTTTGTTGGTAGGCTCTATGGCGTTTTCGAGAATTTCATTTACTAGGTCTATGTAGGGTAGTGGAGTGTTGGTGTTCTGGCAGGAAAGCTTAATATTGCCAATGTCACCTCTGCGTTTGGTAAATAGCTCATTCAGTGCGGTTTTCCCTCCTTTAACAGATACGCCTGCCAAAAATTGCAAGCTATCAACAAGGTAGGCAGCAGGGCTGTAAATAGAGCAGCAGTGTTCGCAGGCACAGAAATCTGCGGAGCCAAACAAGGTCTTCCAGTTAGGAAGTTTCTGAGAAGGTTGATAGGCTATCGAGTCAATTACATTGAGAGAAATATTGTTCATCGCTGCACTGTAATCAGCGAAGAGCGCTAGTGCCGTTGCAGCAGTTTGGCTGGCGTTGTGGTAGAGAGTTAGTGCTGCTTCTGTTCCTCCAATCTGCTCGGCGTAGTTCCTGACGAAGGCACTCCGCCCCATCTCCCGGATGGCTTTGGCAGAAGTAATACCGCTTCGTCTCAAGGCTCGCACAGCAGGGTAGCGGTTAACTTCGGGGGCGATACGGAATAACCGTTCAGTCGTTTTCAGTTCTTTTCTCACACCCTGTTCATCTTCGATGCCTCTCAGAGCCTCAGGATGAGCCGCCAAATAGCGTTCAACTGGAGTTGATAACTCAAAATCTTGGTTGTTTGCAAAGAAGCGGTTTAAATCTGCTCGGTTGGCAAAAGGGCTATCGTTGTCTTTTGCTAAGCGACTGGCAAACACGGCTGTTGGCAAGGTGGTTTCCATCATTCCGACCATTGCCTTGGCATAGTTCTCAGCCTTTTCTGTCTGATTCTCGCCGGAAATGTCTGGCGATGTGCCAATTTGTTGGTTATTGATTAACTCTAGCCAATCGGCAACATCAAACCGCGCTAAGTCTCGCAGATTGTTAACCTCTGGTTTGGCTTTTAATGCTCCTACTAAGGGCAGGTAATTGTTCGTCAAAATGCCCAATTGTAGGGTGAATTGCAATTGTTCTACCGCACCGTTTTGATTGAATTCAGAGTCTTCCCGTAACCTTGACCAGAACTCCTCAACTGAGCCAGTGTGAGCTACGTAGCGAGTCAGAAATGCTACCCGTTTTTCCTGGTTCAAACCTGCAACTTCCAACAAAGCACCCAAGGAAAACTTGCCAGGAATTTCTGATTCTGATAAAGCGTATTCGACGCTGAATTCCTGGAGTCGTGCGAGAATGTTATCTAGAGACTCGCGCAGCGTTGCGGGAATGATGTTTTTATCTAAGGCATCTTCTAGAGAACGGCGCAGTACCTCTCTATCCTGGGAAAGCAAGTCGGGGAGAGTGGTGGGAAGCCCTTGGCGGAAGAATCCGTAAAACGCTGCTTCTGGTATGCCAGTTTCTGTTGCCAGCAGTGCGTCCAGAACATAAAAAGTAACCTGTTCCGGGTTTAGCTCATACTTGCAGGTCAGGAAATTGATATCTTCTTCAGTGAGTGCGGTGGCGCTAATTCCTTCTGCCCGGAGAATGGGAATGAGTTGGTTGCTTAGTTGCGTGTACTCTGATGGCCCTCTGTAGGAACCACCGACAACAAGCTGCACAGTTTCTACGGGTTTTGCCTTGCAAATGGTTGGAGAGGCAACCAGCACGTTCCCGCTTGAGTCAACAGCGCGGACAATCAGGCTGATACTACCTTGTTCGGGGCGAGGATACTCAATCTTATAGCGCCCCGCCTCATCTGGTGTTGTCATGCCCAACTGGGTTTCGCGGCGCAACCCCTTCTCGATGGCTTGTACCTGTACGCCAACAACTGGAGTGCCGTCTACCTGAACAACTTCTCCCTGAACAATGAATGACTTAGGTTGCAGTGCATCTACCGCTGCGTTGATGAGTCTGGCGGTTGCTTCATCTACGACACCCGTCGCTTCGATGCTTTGCTGTCTCTGGAATTCTTGTATAGCTAGGAAAGTGCTGTTACCAAATAAACTTTCTCTGTCTTCAATGGTGAAGCCGAGTTGGCGGAGTTCCTCTTGAAGGAGAGTGACATCTTCACCTGTCATTCTTAGGGATAAATTTCGTCCTTGAAGTTCCATGATTATCCTCCTTTATTATTTATTGGGCTAAAAACGTTTTCATAATACCTATACCAATATCTTGAGGACTACTTGCTCCACATACTCCTGGTCCTCTTCCAGGTCTTCGGCTCTCAAGTCTTCTAATAAAGGAGCCAGCCAATTCTTGTCGGATTTTGTCAAAGAGGGGTAGGGGACGGAGAACCTTAGCGGGGATGGTTAAATCGATTTCTGCAAGTGCTGGAGCATTGAACGAAATCGGTGAAGCTATTAGAACAACCTCATTGGTTGAAAGAACTTTAACAACGAGATCGGCTTTGCCTTTCTCTCGCTTGCTAAATTGCTCTGCGGAATACTGGATTTGGTAGAAGCCTTTGCGATCGGTCTGAGTTTGTCCTAAAAGTTGCTCACTGCGTAAATCAACATCGAAGGCAGAGATTAAAATGCCATCGGCAGGGTCGCCATCCGCTTGACGCACTTGTCCTTTGACAATGAATGGCGGGGCAGTCAAGGCATCTACTTCGGCGTTAATCCGTCGCGCGGTTTCTTCATCGACAATGCCGTTTGCGTCTAGTCCACGATCTCGTTGGAATCGCTGAACTGCCAAGAAAGTCATGGAGTCAAACAAGCCATTGACCCCAAGGGTGAAGCCTGGTTGATTCAGCTCCGCTTGCAAACGGCGAACGTCGTTACCGCGCATATTGGGTTGAAGATTACGTCCTTCGAGTTTCATTTTGATTATGTCCTCCTGCTGAGATTCTTCGTTCTATAGCATTCTTCGGTCTTTTGGCTGTGGCGAGGCGATGTATATGAAACTTATGTGGCTGGTTGACTCAAACTCCTTGATTTGTGAGATTTCGCGTTTATTGGGGTTCTTTGGCTCTTAAGGCGTACCGAGTTAATGAGGCCTTGGCTTTGAATTCCGTCAATTGTGGGGCTGGATCGGGGGGGAGCCTTTCTAGCACCGAAGGGCGATCCGCCTTGGTTCTCCCAGCGGACGACCCAAGCGTAGTTGTACTCAGAATCCGACTCTTCATTTTTCAAGAGAGATTGATATGTTACAAGTCCACCGCGAGTCTGATTTGCCACTTCTACTTTGGGGAAAACTTGCGTTCTCATAATTTCCTCGAATGTAGTAACATTGCTGTTAGTAGAAATTGACATTTTATAGATACCTCCCATAGATTTAAACTGCATTTATTTTGCCTATTAAATTTTGAAGTTCTGGATAACTTTTTTGTGTTTGATAGCGTTAATTTTTTGTTGACTTGCCTCTATCAGACTTACTATAGTGGGTGAGTGTGCTAATTTTTGTAAGAGTGGTCGGCACTATGGCTACCATTTCAACTCTTGAATAAGGTAAATTTATTTACTTACATTATCAACTCCCCATCAGCCGTCTTAGTATATATAGGGTGGAAGCAGTATCTCCAGATAATGATCTTTTTAAATATGTCATATCTTGTTCATTCTGTCTTTCTCTTTCACTATCAATAAAAACTCCTCTTTGACCTTCTTGAAATCTATTGCTGATTGTTTTACCATTTTTATTAATTTGCATTTCGTATGCATCATTTTGCTCATTCAGATCCCAATCATCCCATCTCTTAGTTCCTGCAACCATATAAGTTATTTGGAAATTGATTTCCTCATTCGTTTCCCAATTCACGAAATTATCAGCTCCATTTTCTGAATTAACTCTAATGTTGGTATATTTAGAAGGAAATGCAGATGAGGATTGCCCTGCTACTTCAACATTTTTAAAGTTTGATAATGCTGAAATTCTTGCTGCAAAAGAAGGCCCTGGAATTTCTTCAGAAACGCTACCTCCGCCGCCGCTTGACAAGTTAACTCCTGTTCTACAACCAAAAAAATTGGCATTGGTTCCTTCGCCATCATTTTTCCAATTGAAATCAACTTTACTCCATCCGCCTGTTACAGTCATTTGTTTTCCATCTAAGGCATCGGCAGATGTAGCAACTGTTCCAATAGGTCCATCTAGTGCACCATGAGACCATACACTAAATTCCTTTGTTTTGCCATATTGAGGACTGTAGGAGTCAACGATTTTTTTTACTTCGCCTTTTATTTTGGCTAAATCTTTTATTGGATTAACAATTACAATATCTTTAGATTTATCAAAACCTTTGCTGTTTTTAATATCCGCTTTTCTTGTATATGCTGATGCTTTAAACAGCTCATCTCCCCTTGAATTCCCCTCTGTGTAATACAGAATATAAACATCTTTCCCGTCAGGATCTGTTATCCTAATAGGGTTATTAAGAACAAAGACATAAGGGCTAATATCAAAATAGTTTTCTTTATGAGGATCAGATTTCAGCCACCTCCCCAACCAAGGCACATAATATCGCGCCCCGTGGTAATATAATCCGCTCTCCTCATCCCGCTCTTTCCTAGTATATCGATACCGCTTCAAGCTCACCTCTGCTGCTGAGCGTCCAGATCGATAAGCAGTCGTGCCATACGGATGATATTCCTCATAGGAAATCACCGCACCTACTACATCGACTTCTAAGCTAACCGAACCCAGATGATTACCCAGTTGATATCGAATAATTGGAGCTAATAAGGGGGTTTCGCTGCTATTTTCAGTGTCAACTGTTTTCGTTTCTACCAAAGCAATTCGTTGCCGATCGTCCATAACATGAAGTGTTTCTCGCTCCAACTTCAACCCATTACCGTTACGCTTGCGGTAAATTTCATAGCCACCCAGATAGATGCGTTCCTCCACCGTTGCACCATTGTGTTCGTGTACCTTCCGCACCCGCTGACCACTAGCATCGTAGATGTAATAAGCTGTGCCACCACCACCCAAATCCACCTGCTGCATCTGGTCTTTGAAATCCCACTGAATCTGCGGCAAGTGAGGCATCTTGGTCATATTGCCGTGGGCGTCATACTCGTATCTTATGGGTAACGGGACATTATCCAAGTCCCCCGGCAAGCTGGTGCTTCGCAATCGGTTGTTGTTTTCCGCGTAGTCGTAACGGCGCGTCCAACTCCCCCCATTCGCCTGGTGAATCAGGGTCAAGATGTTGCCCACCGAGTCGTACTCGTATTTCTCGCTATAGTTACGCATCGCCTGACCATCATTCGGATGCGGCAAGTTCCTGCGAGTCGAGTCGTTAAAGTCGTAGTGGGGCTTATATTCCGGCTTATGTTCGGGTAGATTATTTGCTGCCTGACCTGCGTGTTCCCGCCCATCTGCTCGTATTAGTTGATACAGCGCGTCATACTCATACTTGGTGCTGGGAGACACCACTTCGTTATTGAAGAAAATGGTCTGCTGCGCCTCGTCCCGAATCTCAGTGATATTCCCCACCGGGTCATAGGTGTAGTGCAAGTCTTGCAAACGAACCGAATCAGACACACGGGTTGTATGTAGCCGAGTCAGTCGATATGTCAGTGGGTCATAGGTATAAACTGTGCGGACACCATTGCCGTACTCAATTAACTGCCGCTGACCTTTGGCATCGTAGTCAATATTGGTCACGAAGGGAGTCCACTCAACCGCACCGCGCAACCGCACGTCCACCTGCTCTAGCAGATTAGCTTCGTTATAAATAGGTCGAGTTTCGCTGTTATCGGGAGTCGTTATACTGATGGGTCGGTTGAGAGCGTCATAAACTGTACTCGTCGTGAACGTTTCGCTTTCCAACAGAGGAGACGCAGCTGTAGCAATCTCCGACATATCAGTTAGGGCAGCCAAAGGCAACCAATCCACAGTTTGCTTATAGGATTTCGCTAACTTGCGATCGCTGCTGAGCAAATTGCCCTTAAAGTCGTATTCCTCACTCGTAACAACCCCCGCCCCGTCATAGTGCTGGTAAGCCTTCCCGCGCAGGTTGAGCGCCTCAGCATTGGGATGCGCTTCGCCGTACACAATGCGTTCTGCCAGTATCTCTGCATTATTCTCTTGTTGCACGAACAGATGAGTGGGACGCTGTAGCGCATCGTAGGTATTTCGGGTTTGATGCCCTCGGCTATTCCACCCTCGGATGGGGTTTCCAGCCACATTGTTCAACATCCAGCGCTCTCCAGCATCCATACTGTCGGAGTAGAGCTGATGACCGAGCATATCAAAGGCACTCACCTTTAACAACGGATTGCCTTGAGGGTCTTTGACAACATTACCTTGTTCATCTTTAACCAGTACGGCGTTTGCCATCACCAGGTTTTTCCGCGCATCGGTGACAAGCAGTTGATTGCCTTCAATATCCAGCCGGACGTGGGTTTCATATTTACCGAAATTCCCGTTATCCGCTACAGTCAGAAAAGGTCTGCCCAGAGTATCGAGATGGGCAACAGTTGGGGTATTGGTATGTGCTGCTGCTTTGGTCGCCGCCTCTTTTTCCGCAGACCCTAACTGACCATCTTTCCGGTTACTGTACCAGGTGGGCAGATAGTCTGCCTCATCTAAACCGCTGAAAAAACCGCCGACATCTGGGTCATCTTGGGGATTTTCCCGATCAACAGTATCGTTTACATCCCAAGTCGTTTGCTGCCAAGGGTCGAAAACGACTTTTTCATAGGTGTGATTGGGATGTAGCGTCGCGACAACCCGCCCAAGAGGGTCATAGAAAAGCGTGGAACTAACGCCTAGTTGTTTAGCAAACTCAAATTCATGAGTGTTGCTAAAAAACGGCTCGTACTGCTTGACGGGTTTCCCCTTATTATTAAAAATTGTCCAACCTGTTCCTACCCATCGCTTCTCTACAGGCGTGTCATCCACCAGTCCCGGTTCCGCTTGAATCTTGGTTTGAATTTCGCGACCAAACCCATCGGAATAAACGAAACGATGTTGTATCTTTGTTGACTCGCCCTCTGCTAAATCAGCCTCATGAACCTCTCGCACCAAAGTGTAAACCACAACTGGCTGACCGTTTTCCTGCTCATCCTCAGTTTCCTGCTTAGTGCGATAGTATGCCCACAGGTCGTAGATTAGTCGAGTAGTGGCTTTCCCTAAAATTGCCTGCGGGTTAGCCAGAGGATTCTGAATTTGCTCGAGAATAATATCCTCATCCAAGTTAGGTTCAAAATCTTCTAGAGAATCGCCTTTATTTTCCCCTTGTTTGCCCATCACGGCAGTCCCTACCACCATGCCTAAGGCATCAAAAGCAGCCTGGGAGCGATTACCATTAGCATCTGTGATTTGTCTGGGCTGCAAAACTCGGTAGTCATTCTCGACCAAGACCAGGTTCTTCAGTGGGTCTTCGGTCTGTTCTACGAGCAAAGCATATTTGTCATAGGTAATCGTGAAGGTTTGGTCGAACGGATCGATAGTCTGGACTGGCAGGTAGAACTGAGCAGCATCAAAAATTTGCCGACCCGAAGCAATCCACCAAACTCCATCCTGCAAGATATATTTACCTTCATTGGTGAGAATGTCATCGTTGACGCGACTTTCAAAAACCTGATTAATCAGTTCCGGAGTTAACGCCAGCTTGTAGCTTTCATAGGGTAAGGCAAGAGATTCAACTTGTCCCAACGGCAATGAACCCGTCAAATTATCTTTGTAATAGAGAATGCGATCGCACTCAATCAGCCGCTTTTGCAGTAAACCAGCGCTAGGTTGCATTTCGTAAGAAATTTCTGAAGCACTTTCTATTGCATCACGCAGTTCAGACAGCGAGAACAGCGTATTTCCTGAACCCAGCACCCCAGTAATCTCGTAAGTCCGAGTCTCAAACGGAACACCGATGCGGTATAATTCCCAAACATCGGGTCGATTGATGAAATTAGCTTGTATGTAAGTGATGAGCGTTTTCTCTTGTTCTGGAAAGGCAGGGTTACGCCGGGGATAGACAACTGCCGCAGATTGGGTAACATTCCCAAACCCATCCACTGCCAATGTCATCTGGTGACTAATGCGCGGGTCTTCTGGATTCCGCTCGTAGTAATAGTCAATCGTCTCGCTCTGATGAGTGAAAAACACGCCATACTGCTCATCCTGCCTCGGTTGCAGCCAGCGGATTTCATAGTTACGCTCCGAAACGCTGTAGGGATGCTGGCTTTCGGGAGAATTATCCTGTGAATAGATTTCCTGCCGTAGGACTTGCCCACGAAGCGATCGACAGGCTTCATGCTCCTCCTGAGGTGTCAAATTTTGAGGCAGAAGCGTACCATCAGGCAATGTCAATCCGAGGGGGAGAACTGTGTCTGGCAACAGTGACGCCTCGAACTCTAGATCGGTTGCTGTGGGTTCTCGATAATATTCCTGAGAAAACAATCGGGAAATGCGTTCATGCAATGTCTCCGAAGGAGAATCGCGGTCTACATACACTCCGGTGTGAAACCAGGTCTTGGTATAAACAGGCGGCATATGAAGGGCTTCCTCCAAAGCATTCGTCCCTCCTCCGGCGCTGAAGGCTGAATAGGACTCCGTATCCCACTGCTCTACAAAACCAAAGCCCCGAAACTCTCGTTCCTTACCGTCGTAATAGCCGTGGTGATAGCGGTACAGCGTGACAAATCGATTGCCCGTAATCTGGTCATAGGTCTCCACTCGCTCTACTACGTGAACTGGGAACGGTAACTTTGTAATCCAGGGTTTACCTGCAAACTTATCTTGCAAATAAAACTTCGTGGAAGGCGCATACTGCACAACCGTTTCTGCACCCAGGTTATTCACTGTCTTAATCAGCAAATGCGGCTTTTGCCCGCCCATCAGGTCGATATATCGCATCACACGTTGAGCATTACCAAGTAGAGGAGAAGACCATACCAAGCAGGCAGTCCCATTCCCCAATAAATCGATTATCGTCACTGAAGCCACATTGTCAATCGCTGGGAAATGTCTCAATGTGCGCTTCACTGCCCAACCATTACCTGACTGATTGAAATAAACCTGAACGCCTTTTCCACTTAGGTACAAAATATCTGTTGTCCCAGAGCCATCAATATCTGCCAAGACAATTCGGCGTTGATTAAAGATATCCGGTGCATCAAACCAAGGGGCATTATCCATCGTCACCTTCGCCCCAAAGCGCCCATAGCCCAGATTAGGCCAGTAACACACTTCCCCATTACGAATCCGTACAATATCCGTCAGTCCATCCCCCGACATATCCGCCAAGTGAATTGACTGGGTACTGTCGGCAAACACAACACGAGGCCCCTGCTCTTCATCCCAAGGTTGATGTACCCGTTTTGCTGCCCCAAACCCATCTTCAGCTAGAGATGGATACCAAACAAAACAATCATCTTCCGTAATCAAAATGTCGCTATGTCCATCCCCATCTAAGTCAATAAACTTTAGGTTCGGATTATCCCAATCCAGGTTGGGCAAAGACTTAAAGGCAATAAATGATTCCCAATTTTCGTCGTGAGTACGTTCATAAAAACCAGGAGTTGGACTACGTAAAGCTACCACATCAAGTTGACCATCACCAGCTAGGTCAAGAAACTGTGCGCCATTACTCAGAGCGATCGCAGGTTTGCTGGCAACCAATTCAACCGGAGCAAAACGCGCCTCTATATGTTCAGAGCCATTGGTTTTAACAGTGTTAATCGGGCTGAGATTGCGCTTATAAAACCACCCATTCCCCTGTTCCGTCAAAATTCCTGACAACCCTTCGCCATCCAAATCCACCCACTGATACCGAGTTCCATCCAAACCTTGGGGCAGATTTTCTAAACTGGCAGGCTCAACTTCACGTACTGTCTCATCAATATTAGCTTCACTGTAACTAAATTCCAGAGGGGGCAAAGATTTCTGTATATAGCCGCCTTCAGGATTTCGCTTGTAGCCCGTCTGCTTTACTGAAAGTAATAATGAGTAAATAGGATTGCGGAAATTGCTGGGGTTTTGTTCGTAGGAATAGGTAAAGTCTAGCGATCGCACTAAACAATCCTCCCCCACACCTGCTTCTTCCGGGAAGTGATGAAACATCAGCACCCGTTGGCAGAGGCGATAGGTACGAACTTCAAAGCCAGCTCGGTAGGAGGAAAAGGGGTCATTGCGAACCGACCACACTCCGGAGTCATCCGGTTTGGGGTCAGTTGAATCGTGTTCCCCGTAGTCCAACACCACTTCAAACAACCAATCCGCCTGCATCAGGTCAGGCTGCACTAGCCGGGAAACCCGATTCCCGTATTTGATTCGCTTCAGGTAGCGGTTGACTGCACGGCTTTCTGGGGTACGGTTGCGCTCGTGTGCCTGCGCTGTATCCACACCCTCCGAATTTTCTGCCTTGTATTCGTAGTGGATGGCATTGCCTTTATCGTCGTAACTCTCGCAGATCAGCCAGCTAAAGATTTGCGTCGGATCATCTGGATTAGCAATACGGCTTTCGGCGGTTTTGCCGTAAAGTGTCGTGATATTGTCTTTAGAAATGGAACGCCAGTGAGTCTCTCCCGAATCCAGTTTTGTCCAGCGTTCAATTCGGGCAAACAATCCTTCAATCCGGGGACGGTATTTGCGAATGCGGTATCCATCCCGCAGCGTTTCATCAACCGTACCATCTGATTTCAGCAGTGGCACCAGGTCTTCTGCCCCAGAGAGAATGAAGACAGACGCTCGAAGACTCGCTAACGCTTCGCTATCGGACTCCTCAGCATCGCCGTATCGGGGCAAGCCTTTATCCGTTTTGCGTGTGATGGAAGGCAGTGACAGACTCCAACCCAAACCAAATATCTCGTTGCCTGCCCCAGAGTCATAGGAAAGAGAAAGTTGTGGAGCAAACCCAGATCGACCGGGGCTGGTGGCAATGGGTACACTCATAGCGCCAGTTCCAGTCACGGGGTTAGCTGCAAACTTCTCACCCATACCTTTGATTGCGCCTCCCCCCTTGGGCAGTGACAGAGCAGGTGGCGGTGAAAAGTAGCTATTGCCTGCTGCTGTTCCGTTACTGTTACTCCGTCCCAAGCTGGAAGAATGCTGATCTACAGGAGAGGATTGTTCGTTCATAAGGCGCACTTGCTGAGGGCAAACCGTGTGAAGTTTAGGGGGGCGCTGACCGGAACTATTCAGTTATAAAGAAGAGCCATGCAAGATTCTCCAATCCCTACACTAGTTCAATGTATATTCCGGAGGAAATTCAAAAAATAAAACAAACCGTAGGAGCAACCCCAGTGTCTTGTCTGAGTCCAGCGATGGCTAACAATTACCTTGCTTGAAGATACAGTAAATTGATTGGCAGGTGATAGAGCTGCTACAAATCTTAAGACTTACGCAAATACACCAGATATAGCGTAGAGTCAAATTCCCTTTCTGTCGTTCTTCTCTTGACCAACGAGTGGTTTTCAATCTTCTTGTATTTTTCTACTCCTCCGCTATCATCTACTAAGCGATTCCGTTTCAAAGGACAGTAATAAATTTTGCCAAGCTTCTCGATTAAAGCCATCAGGGTCTGAGCTGCATACCAACTATCCATATCTAGTTGAATAAGATGTTCAACGTTATCCCCTAGTAGTCAAGGAGTTAGTTTTTCTCCTCTGAGATAGCGATTGATTGTGTCGTGACTAAAAAGTTGCAGATGCTCAACTAAATTTGTCAGAGTGTAGTTCGTCTTGCCGATTAAGTAGAGGCTCAACCCACGCCTTGGTTTGAGCAGGTTGGTCAGGGTAATCTGTTTGCCCGATGTGGCTGAAGTCACGACTCAGTTGATGACCCGCACAAATTTCACAAAGGACAAGCGAACCCACAAATGAGCGAACCGTGAGGAACGCCTTCACACCCCAATTTCACAATAAGTTACTAAAGTGAAATATTTCCCAAGAGTGTTATCGCTTGGAGTACTTGAGCAGAGTATGATAAGCGTGCGGGGGGTGGAGATGAACAAGCTTGCAACACAAACAGCCTTTTCAGCTACTGAGCAATTAGTTTCTTTGTGGCTGCACGGCAAAAGTGTCCGCACTTCTGAGTATTACCGCCTCTATGCCATGCGCTTTATCTCCTTTGTGGGAAAGCCCCTGCACTTGGTAACGCTGGCAGAAGTCCAGGGATTTGCGGCTTCTTTAGAAGAGCAGGGTCTTGCTAAAAGTACTCAGCGTACCATTATGGCGGCTGTCCGCTCCCTGATTTCCTTTGGCAACAAAAGCGAGGTATTACCCCGAAATGTTGGAGCGTTAGTCGAACTTCCTGAAGCACCAGATACCCTCAACGAACGGCTGTTAACGGAGTTAGAAGTTCAAACGATGATTGCCCTGGAGACGAACCCGAGAAATCGAGCAATCTTGAGGCTATTGTACCTAGGCGGATTACGCGCTTCTGAACTGTGTCAGTTGACGTGGAACAATTTACAGCTTCGGGGCAATAGCGGACAAGTCACCGTCCTGGGTAAAGGTTCCAAGACTCGCAGTATTTTGCTTCCCGCGTCCTTGTGGGTAGAACTCATGCAACTTAGAGGAGATGCGACTCCTAATGAACCCGTGTTCCGCTCTCGCAAGGGCAGCCACTCCGGTCACTTGACGCGGGAACGGGTGCATCAGATTGTCAAAGCCGCAGGTAAACGACCTGGAATCAAGGGCAACGTTTCACCCCACTGGTTGCGCCATGCCCATGCAACTCATGCTCTGGAACGGGGAGCAAAAATCCATCTCGTTGCTGAAACTTTGGGGCATTCCAGCGTCGCCATTACCAGCCGCTATCTCCATGCCCGTCCGGAAGATAGTTCCAGCCTGTACTTACCGGGATGAGGGCGCACGCTCCTGTTTCTCTGAAAAACTGACCGTTCAGATTCTGAGAGTGCGATCGCTTCACCTCAACCCTACAAACTTTAACAGCCAACCGCTAGTCCTGACATCAAGTTAAGCACATCTACACTGATGAAGCTTGAATACACAATTTATTCTTTTGTCAATTATTTTGACTAGACGGGCGCTCTAGAAATGCTGAATGAGTGCGCCAATTCGTTTCATCACCCGCAGGACTTCATACAACTCATTTTGAGGACGGGCAAAGATAGAAAAATCCGTTGACAAGTCGTACTGAGCAACAGGTTCCTTAACTAACTTAATAAACATAAAACTGTCGCCATTCGTCACTAAGCCAAAAGTCGGTCGCTCTGGATAAGGATTTGCCATCATGTAAGCTAGAGCTTGGGGAATAGCAACTGAGAAAGAAAATTTGGTTTGTTTAGATTCAACCAATGCTAACCAAAACTGATTTTGTAAAACGAGCGCATCAATCCATCCTCTGTAGATTTCCTCTCGTTCTTCAACCGCAATCTCAACCGACTTTTCACCCCGCAGCTTATAAGGAGGGTCGCAGAAACCTGCTAAATATAATAGTGGGGAAACTAACAGCAAATTGACCGTAGCCTCTGTCATGGCTCCATCCGCACTGTTGTACAGGTAGCTATTCTTAACCCGGTCTAACGTTTCCCGTTCCCCTTGAGAAACTTCCGGCAGAGTTTCCTGCCACTCCGAGAAAAACTGGAGGTCAGGCGTCCGGCTCAAATTGAACTGGGATTGGGCTTCATTAATGGAAGTGATTACTTCAGTAACGGCTAGGGTTGTACTCATGATTACAAACTATACTCTGCTTCTATTGTCCAACTCTTACGCTCAGACAATAGCTCATAAAATCCCAAATATAAAATCAAACAAAGCTTGATTAATCTTTGCTGCAATAACCGCATCTGGTCGCGCAACATCATGGAAAACTGCTATCAATTTTATTTGATTATCCACTCACTTATTTTTCCTAAAATCCTTAAGGAGTAAGACTTACAGCCTATTTAATCTCTCCCCACCCCATTGCTACCTTGATAGCAAACTATCAAGCTACTGGAGGCTTACCGTACTTGGAGAACAGGTCGTTGACCGCCTCAATCAAAAGGTCGTGAACAGGTTTACCCAGGTCTGCCGCTAAATGTTTGAGCTGTTTCCAAGCGCCGATAGAGAGGCGCAACGTCTGACCTTTTCGTTGCTCAGTAGATTTATCCTCATTAGCGGATGCCGACGGCACGGCAGCGGTGGGTGTACTGCCTTTCTTGAGGGTGACATTTGCCAGACTGGGTGCTTTCTTCGCCATGTTTAGCTTTCTACTCCTGTAAGTTGAGATGAGATCCACTGCCAGCTTTTGCGAATTTCGGTCGCGGCTTTTCCCTTACGCTCGATTTCACCAGCGACACGACCATCAATCATGGCTCGACAAAAAATGAGCCGATTGAAAATAGGCACCGGACAGATAGGTAGACTGTAGTTGGTTAGAGCTGTCTTAGCTTCATCTGTGATAGTCGAGCTGGGAGGTGCTTGGTTGAGAACGATGACCGCAGGCAATCCAATCCCTTCTGCCAGTTCAATACTGGCGCTAATAGATTCTAAGTCCAGCACAGAAGGTCGAACTGGGATAACCACCAAATCAGAAACCCGTGCAGCATGAACGGCGAGATTATTAATGTCGGGTACTGTGTCAACGATGACGAAGTTTATCCCGTCTGCACGACAGGCTTCAATGTGGTCTTTGATCGTTTTCGTGTTGGATTGAATCAGCAGCGGTGTTTCTGCTTCTCGCTTGTTGTACCAGGATGAGCAAGACCCCTGCGGGTCGGTATCAATGAGGACAACCCGGTTGCCCTTGGTTTTCTGAGCTTCAACACCCCAGTGAACGGTGAGGGTTGATTTGCCGGAGCCTCCCTTACGGGATAACAGGCTAATGACTTTCATTTGCTACCTTACTAGTTTGCTACCTTGCTAGTTTGATAGCAAACTATGAATGCTATTCTAGCTCGGTTCTGACTAAAAAACCATAGTTTTACAAAGCTACTGGAACTATTGCTATATAAATAGCTTGCTAGTTTGATAGCAAAGTAGCCGTTAAGTACCTCCAAAATCCCGGTGTAGCGTAAAGCCGGAATACGCACACAATAGGACACGATGTAAAGAAACATCGGTTAGAGGCTATTGGCATCAAAACATCAGTGTCATCCCCTCCTCAAAAAGTTAGTGGCACAACATCCAAATCAGTAAAGCCATTCTGGGTTCATTGTTGACCTCAACCGTTGATAAACTGCCCTATGCCGTTAAAACGACGGTCGCTTTACCTTCACGGAAGATGAGGAAGCGATCGCACCTCTTCAATACCGTGAATAGGGACGTTTTGCCCGTTCTCGACGCGAAACAGCCAGAAGTTTTGTTGAGGTGGGTTGGGAACTGATTCAAGTATCGCTTCCAGCCATTCAACACGCAGATCTAGGTGTGCTCCTACGATTCGCTGGATCAAGTAGGAACGCCCCACCACAAGGTTATCCACGTTCTGCTGTGTTTCAAGTTCGGGGGTAGGGAGTGATTTCAGGTGATTCAGAAAGTCACTCATCTCCTCATCGGTCAGTAGTTGACGCGATCGCTTACCGTAGGTTTGCTCCAGATAATCCCGTCCCGTAGATTTGTCCCATCCCAGTCGCCGCATCTCTATATCGATTTCCTCTGTGATGGATTCGTAGGTGTGGATAGGTTTGGGTGATGGTGCGATTACTTTTTCTGCCCCTACCTGTGCCACTTCTTCCTCCGCTGCTGATTCAGAGTGTGCCACTTCGGAGATCGCTATCGCCTCTTCAGAGCTGCTTAATGCTTGAGTGATAGAGTTGGTATTTTCCTCAACGGTCACGGGTGACAGTTTATTGTCAGCGACGATTGAAACCGTTGGTTTTACCACCATTTCGGAGTCCGTCACTCTGTCACTGAGATGTGTCGATTCTGGCTTGAAACTTCGGCTTCGCTCAGTTTCAGCACTCCCGCAAGCCGAACCATCGGGAGTTAAAGGCGGTAGGGCTAGAGTCGCTACGAATTTGATCTGACGACCTTTTCGGATTACAGTCCCCTTACCCATCTGTTCCAACCTGGTAAACAAATCGGCAGTATAGGCACCAACCGGACGCCGGGAATCCTTGGCACGGTATTGGATAGCTTTTATCTCACGGTAAGCATCACGGGTGCTAATGCCCTCTGGATGCCGTGTGATGGCTTTATCCCAGATTTGCAGCAGAATAGCGCTGATGTCGTCTGTGTCAGCGGCTGTCGTCTGTACGATGTGGAATGTTGAGCGATAGTATTGGGCAAACAGTACAGCCCTCTCTAGGGTGTCCTTTTGCAGCGTCCACAGGGGACGAGTGCGATCGTGGTAGCATTCAATCAGATGAAGTCCTAAAGCGATTCTGAGGAGTTGAGCCGGTAATTTAAACATCCAAGCCCGGATAGCAGGCATGGAGGTATTGAAAGCTTGCTCACCAATCACCTCATAAAGCTTGTCGTAGTATTGATCTGCCTCAATGGATAACTTGATTTTGCCTTCAGGCAGAGTATCCAGCCACTCGTAAAGGAAAGGCAGTTTCTCACTTAAAAGGCAGAACCCTTTTACCCGTTTCGGCTTTTGGGGCTTCATCGTAGCAAACAGGAACCGAGCCTGCAACCCTTGGGGGTCATTTGGGTCTTTGAAGGCTTTTTGGAAAATTCCCGGCTGGAGTCCACCCGCTATACTTAGGCGAGTCGTATTCGTAAAATAGCTGTCGTCTTGATTAACGCGGTCAACTTGGTTGCTACCCCCATCCCAGGATGCCAAGAGGCAGCTAATAGCTTCGCTTTCTCCCTTGTTGAACTGATTAAAGGACTGAAACATCCCCACCAGCTCATCCCTTGCCCATAACGAGCCGTTTAGCCCTTGCTCCGACTGCCGTTTCATGACAGCCTGAATGGTGGCGATATCAAACAAATATTTCCGCTCAACGGGCTTGGGAGGCTTCTTGCCTTTCCCTTTCTCCTGGTTCGCAATCGTTTCTTCCCATTCTTCCAACTCCGCCTGGAATCGCTCCCTGGCGCTTTGTTGTAGCTGTTTCATAGGGCTGGTGACTAGATTCTCAGCCCTTGTCTTTCCTGCACCGGATTCGGCAACGAGGGCAGTCCAGGCGATCGCGGGAATGAAGTGGCTGCCGACATCCAGGTTTACCCGTTTGCCTGCGAGTGAAAGTACCGCCGGGAAAAGATACTGCCAGATGCCGATGGGGTCGATATTAAGAATGGAGGCATCGTGCAAAATGTCATCTGCCATTGAGGGCAGTGCCTTATGGAAGTTGAGTTCTGCGTTGTGCCAGTCAATTAGCGCCCGTAGCCTGATTTCATCTTCCGGCTGCACTTCATCAAGTTGGGTCTTAATTCCATTCACCAAGGCATAGAAGGCTTGCTTGTTGTTCAACTCAGATTTTACCCTGAGAGTCTCAAGTTTGTGAATTTCCATCCAGTCGGGAAACCCGGTTTTCAGGATTTCGGTGACAGTAGCGACAGTAGCTGCAATGCCTATGATGTCTAGGTTGTGGTCGTCAATGTTAATCCGACTGTCACCCATGACAGCTCCATTCTGGATGACGCGATCGCTCTGTTTCTTTTTATCAGAAAAACTAGCTGACTTCTCAAACGGACTCCGCCATCCATCCTGCTTTGCCATCTGTCCCAACGTCCCGATTGTTATCTTTCCAAAGCTGCTATTTCCAGAGCTGCTAAATGATTTCCATTTCTTCTCACACTCACCTGGCTTATACTTGGGTGAGGAGCGTGACCAAGCATCCCACTCGGTAAGTAGGCTGTCATCAATGCTATGCAATGCCATGCCCACGGCAAGCCAATCATCGTAATCATCGGCACGGTAGGAGTTAAGGGCATTAAGGTAGCTTAATGCCCAATCAATAGCCGTCCACTGTTCATTCGTTCGGGATATAGGGGTGTAAGTCGGTGCAGGTATGCTGATTGGTTCTGGCTCCGGATCGAACAGCATCTGCTCAATAACCCAATCGGGCGCGTAGGCAATTTTAGTGATATCAAAAAATTCACAGTCGAAGTACTGGTAGCTTCCTGTCAGCGGATGAACGGATGGAGGCAGAACGGCTTGTCTTCCTAGCCAAAGCAGCTCAACGTGTTCCGGCTTTCCGTCTTCTCCCAGTTCCCCGGTGGGGATTTTCTTGGTTCTTAGGTATGGAGCGTATTCGGAGGTAACGTAGAAAATTAGGTGGCAGCGGTCAGGGCGTCCTGATGTGGTTTTGACTGTTTCAGGAATATCGCCCCCGGACAGCTCCTCAATTTTCCGCTTGGCAGATGTCCCGTCTTGGTCAACGATGAGCAGATACCGCTTTTCCCCATTAACAGTAATTGGGCGTCCTGGCATCAGTCCGTATCCTTGAGGATAGAAGTGGTACTTTTTCCCAGAAGAATTCTCTAACTCAATGCCGTGTGCGATCGCGTGTTCAACTTCTGCTTTAGTGTAAGGTCTATTTTGCCAGTCTCTTCCTTGGGGTGCCTTTTTCCCGTTGAGCAGACATAGGGGGATATCATCAGGCAGTAGGTCTAGTCCCTTAATGAGTCGCTGTTGGAGGGCTGATAAAGTTTTCGTAGGTTGTCTTTTGGCTTGCTCTTGGTCTATGGATGGGTTTGAGTTGCGAGTAAACATTGTTAATAACTCCTGCGGCTTGTTTTCGAGGGTGTGCCGTGGAGGTTTCCACCAAGCTAGGACTTTGTGTGCTGGAAGTTAATGGGTCGAGAGTGACGTGGTAGGGGGGACTTGGTAAAGGCGAGAGATTTACTGAACCCGTCCCTATTTCTTGCCTTCCTGTTTCCGGTTGTCCGTTCCCTGTTAATTCCTTCTTGATAAAGTGCCAGATGCTTGAAACTGCCGAGGTGCCTGCTGTTAAAAAAAATCTAAAAAATTGTCCTAGGAACTCTTGTTGTTTAGTGCCAAGGCATCTAAACTAATAAGATGACAGCATAAAACCTCGGAAATTCATTGCTCAAAACGGTTTTTCTAATCCTGCTAAGAATCGTGGAACCGTCCAGAGTTGAAACCTCCGTGTTGTTTGGTAGGCGGCATTAAGCCGCTCACTTATGTACTTAGTTCGCTAAGGGGGAAAACACATCACCTCCATGATTTGAGTACAATCCGGGCAGAGCAATCTGCCCGATTTTCTTGGTAAAGGATAAGTTTAAAGATACTATAAACTCGGCAAGAGAAAAATGTTGTCGAATATTTTTGTACGAGGGAAGTTGTTTTCCTTCGTTGAGTTTTTTCCCAGTGGTCTGAATCCTAGAGCCGGAACTGAAGCACAAGCGTGTTGCCAGCCAAGAAAAAAGCCCTGGTAACTGATTGAGCAAGTTTTGATGTTGTCCGTTGAAGTCTTTCAAAAATATCAGTACGTTGAGTTGGTAGGTTCGGGGATTCATAAAAGGTTTGAAGTACCTGTCCTTGGCAGCAGAGGACTGCATTGTTTTACTCTTCCGTTGCTTCATCCGTTTCGACGCCAGCCGCGTTAGCTAGTTGTCGATGGAGTTCTTTGATCGTCACGCCGTCTTTGTCAGCTTGTAGGACTCGCTCTCTTAATTCTTCCACTGACCCCAGACAGTACATTTTTACAAATTCCTGTAGTTTGTCGTTGAGAACAGCTCGGTTGCTCCCATCTTCCACACGAGCAGCAGCAATATCTCTGATTAAAGTTCCCTTGCTTTGCTTTTTATCAGTAAATGCCCAACAAAGCAGTTGAACATAGTGCCAATCCCCGAACTCGGCACTTGTGATTCTCGTCGTAAACTTCGCCATTGGTAGAGTTGCTTCCATTGGTTCCATAAAAGTGTCACAACATTGCTGCAATCTTATGATATCTTTGTCTAGTCTAACTAGACTATAGAAAATTGCAGCAATGTAGGTGCAATAAATATTCAACCTCATTTGAGCCAAGTTTGATCTTGGTTCAGGAGTTGCAATTTTGTTTCCATGGGGGTGAATTTGGCATTTACTTCCATTCCCCATCGCCAGATTGTGACAATGAGTACTAGTCTGAGTCCAGAATTGCTCTGTCCCCGACAACCGAATTTACATCACCGCAGGCAACTGGCTGATGCCCACAGGGAGCTTTTAAAGATGAAGTCTGAGCCATTTCGTTTCAGGACAGAATGTATCGCTCTTCTGTCACTCTGGAAAAATTAAAATCGCAGCCAATTGATGAAAGTTTTGTGTAAGTCCTTACAGGCTGTCTGGCTCAATTCCCTGCTTGAGCAGCTTGGCACGCAAGTCTTCAAGTTGCTGCTCTAGTTGGTTAGCTCGCTGTTGTTCTTGTTCAGCTCGCTGCCGTTCTTGTTCAGCTCGCTGTTGTTCTTGTTCAGCTCGCTGCCGTTCTTGTTCAATGACATTCGCGGGAGTGGGCAAGCGGTTCCCCAGCTGGTCATACCAGTAGAGCCACTCCCTAGTGCATCCTTCATGAGTACCCCTTTCACAACCAATCCCTAGCTCTATTTCAGGCATCCACACTCTCATCCCCTCTTGACGCACATAGACCCCATTCACAAGGCGATAAACCTCAAATGGGTCATGCTGATCTCGTTTCCAGTAGTCAGGATTGTAGATGGTGTAGTAAAGCACACCCATCTCGGCATACTTGGTCATTTTCCCGTCGTACTCACCACCAGGCGTTCGAGAGACGACCTCTAACACCCACTGCGGTACAATGTCGTTCTCTTGCCAAAGGACGTAACTCAGTCGGAGCTTGCCACCTGTTTTGAACCGCTCGACTCCTAAACTGAGAAAGCCATCTGGTACAATCGCGTCTACACCTGGAGAGTAGTAGACCCCCATGTTAATTCCCAAAAACCAGTCCATGCGCTCTACCCATAGCCAAGCCAGAATTGCTCGTAAAAGATTGGGAATCAGGATTTGCAGTTCATTATCCACAGGGGTGTCGTCGGAGTCGGGTAGTTCTTCAGCAGTGGGAAGATATTGCAACGGGTTGTACTGTATCATAATGGCGCTCCTATCCCAGTACGATTAGGCTAACTCATTGTTCGTTGAAGCTGAGCGAAGCCGAAGCTTCAATTCAAGATTCTGAAATTGAAGCTTTTCTTGGAGTGTAAACTTCTCGACTTCAGGAGGTTTCCCTCGCGTAGCTTGATAAATTACACCGCGATCGCGTTCAACATCGTGTATTTTTAGGCATTTTTCTTTGTCATTGTAAACAGCTATGTATTCCCCAAGTAATACAGTGATTCGGTTTCCTAAAGAACTAGGTGGAATATCGTTAAGCTCTCTTAACGCAGATTTGGTTAACTTGGTTTCCCACTCCGGGCGCTCGTAAGGCTTGGCTTCTAAGTTTTCCTTGTTAAGCCCTTCGGCACCGCTCAGGGCAAGCCCATCGGTAGCCTGACGGTCGGAGGGTAATGCCGGAGCTTCTTTATTCCAAGTTTCGGGGAATTTTAGACTATCTTTATCAATGTGTAAAGTTGCGGTAGATGCTAAATTATTTTGCAGCGTTACCTGGAGTTCAGTCCCCGACTTATAGATTCCTGCTTTTTGTAACTTTTCACAACTTTCCTTGTCGATAACCCCTAGGGTTTTCTCCCCAATTTTTGCCACTGGTTTCTTTCCGTTGAAACTGAGCGAAGTCGAAGTTTCAAATGCTATTGTTAGCGTTGCCGGAGAGCTGGAAAACTCAATTCCCCCAAAATCATGCTTGCGCAACTGGGTGATTTTTAAAGTATTTCCCTTAGCTGTTGTTGCTGAACAGGAAGTGCTAGGTGCCGGGGTGATAGTGGCTTTTCCTGTAGTTCCGATGGGGGGATGGTAATCAAATTCTGATATGGGGGCAACTTGTTTTCCTTCAACTATTACCACTCGTTTATTAATATTAGGATGACCTTTCCTGGTTTCTAGGGCTATCTCGAAGTTAACCCTTCGACTCCGCTCAGGGTTAACCGTTTTATTATTTAACTTATCTCCCCATTCATTGGTGGGATGGTGAACGCCTGCAAGAGTTAATTCCTTGAATTGGAATTCCTTAACACGTTCTGCTACTTGTTCTGAAAAAATATTGAACGCGGTACTGGCTCTGCTGTAATTTTGGTAGCCCTTCTGCCTTGAGGCATGAGCTGCATCCCAAATGGCGGATTGGAGTGCCTTGGCTTTCTGAGGCAGCGCGTTGCGGGGGTTCCCCCCGTTGTAGCGACTGCCGTCAGGATTTTGGTTTCTGATTTGGTCAGCAAAATCATTGGCTCTGGCGAATTTGGCGTCAATCTCAGATTGGGTAATTCCTGGCTTCAGCTCAGTCTTGGCATTGAAAAGGGTCATTCGTTCTTTTAGCCCATGTTCCTTAATGGACTCCGGAGCGACTGTACCAACCGTTTCCCATTTGCCTTCTTGTGTTTGTGCGGCTCCCACCAATTTTCCCTCATTCCGCATTAATCGAATGTCTAGGGTTTCCCTAGTCCAGACTTCGGGGTGGTTAAATTTGCTGATGTCGGTTAAGGTGATTGATTTTCCAGAGGTGCTAGAGGTTACGCTCAGGTGGTAATTTGATTCAGTTTTGGAGCGTTCCTCTAGCTCTACGGCTTCTCGGTAAAGTGCTTTGTAAGTTTTGATGATTTCTTGAGCTTCTTCTAAGATTTCTGGGCTGAACTCCTTGGGGAAAAGGTTTCTAAACTGGTCAGTGGGCATCATTTCTAGATGGTTTTCTTGCCACTGCTGGTTTACGGCTTGCGCTAGAGCATCAATCGGGCTGAAATTTTCACTCTTTAATGGCTCGTTCAGAAAGGTGTTGGGATTTTTCTTGGCACTAATCCATGCCACGTCTCTGGCTTTTAGGGCTGTATCCGCAAACTCTAGGATGCTTTCATTCGGTCGGGCTGCACTTTTAGGTCCATCGGCTGCTGTCTGTAATTCGTTGCTGAGTAAGTTTACCGTCTCAAAAAGTAAATTTTTCCCCAGCTTGAGTACCTCCTGGGGGTTGTCGGCATTCTCAACAATCCCTATGGCTGAAGACTTTAGCGATTCGGCTTGCTGCTTCTTCTCATCAGGAATTTTGCTGATATCTTGGTTGGCGATGAGACGCGCCTTGGCGGTTAGCTTCTTGGTAAAGCCAGCTACTTTCTCAGGTGGCAGGTTGTCGATTTCGTTGTAGATGGCTACGGCTTTTTGGATCTGATTAGCAATTGTGCCAATATCATTCTGGCTGGCAGAGATAGCCACCTCCGCGAAGCTATTGGCTTGGTAGGGGATTTTGGTTGCCTTGATAACGTCGGCATGGCGATTCTCCGGGCGCTGACCAACTTCAATTTCAGCCGCAAGGGTGGGATATTTTGATGAGAGTTCGTAAGCCAAGCGATCGCCATCGAAATCTGCTTGTAAGTAAGCGGCGGCTGTCTTGGGGTGGATGTGGATTGTACCTTTTTCGGAGGCAAACTCTGGTAAGTGTTTGTTGGTGAGGGTGATGACGCCATTGGAGTTGATTAGAGGGCTGCGGGTGACAATGAGTTTTTCTCCCTCTGGGATATTGGGAACACATACCTCGTCTTCCTTGAGATCTAAACTGGGTTGTGCTAGAGCAGATTGGAACTCAATGCTACGTCCGGTGGCAATATCCAGCCATTCGTTTCTAATCAGGGGAGTCAGTCGATTGACGATATAGGGATGCTCCAGAAGCTGGGGATTCCCTTCAAGGGAGGCTTTTAGGAGATTATTAAATTTATTCTCCCTGGCTTCTTCATTTGTTCCAAATACTTCATCAAACCCACCTAACGCTTCATCTTTCTCGGCGGACATTTGCGCCCGTTTCTCGTTCTTCTCAACGATATACTGACTAATTTTACGAGGGTCGGATTGTATGGAAGCCAGTTTTTGGGCTTGGCTTTTGACAATGGGGAGAATGTCTGCTTGCACGCCTTTGGGGTAGTTGACCAGGATTTGAGTTCCAAGGCTGTGTTTGGAGCGTTTCGCTAGGGTTTTGACTCCAATCCCTACTGTAAGGTTGTATTCCCCCGGCTTGATTTTGGTTTCGTCCTTTCTACCCTTGAAAGAACTTGTCGCGATAACAAGGTCATAACCTGTTTTTACCTTGGTTGAACCGTCTGGATTCTTGGTAATTCGAGGTTCTCCTAGTGACTCCAACTTGTTAGAAGGAGCCAATGTTCCTTTCGCAATGCGGTAAACGTCATTCCCCTCCTGGGGAGAAATGCCCATGCGGAATTGGAATGGTGTATTTGTCCTCCCGGTGAGTTTCTCTGCCATGTCTGGGGTCATGCGTCCATAGCAGTCGCCCGTCATTCGCTTGGCTTCCTCATTTGGCATGACACCGCCGTTTTCTCCAGTCTCATCATCGACCACTAAAATGCGGACATCTTTAAGCTCCTTGAAGTCTTTGCAAGGTGTAAATACTAAGGAACCGTATGCAGCTCCGTCGCTCATGACTGGATAAATTTTATCCCTGACTTCCTCACTCGCAAAATAGACTTTTTTGCCGCTTGAAAACTCCGGTGTCATGTTGGGAAGTTTTAAGTCATTTGGGGTCGTTACATTTTCTTCAATTTCAGCGATCGCAAATTGAGTGTCTGGGAAAAAATATTCAGCCAGTGAATTATTGATCTCTTGGTATGTGCCTTTTCTGGTCTTGAGTTTTGGGTCTATGTGAGCAGCTATAATTGACACTACTTTAGTCCTTACTTTTTATGTCTATACGTCAAATTTGGGAAGTTCCTCCAGACTCCATTGCTGTCCCTGACCGTCTGGAAGGGTTGGATATTTACGATGCCCTGTCGGAAGATGTTATTGATATGGATGACCTCCCGGTTCGTTCAGGGTTGAAGCTTCGACTACGCTCAGCTTCAACACCGAGCGAAGTCGAGGTGTTGACCGATGAAGAGAAGCTGGCTGAGGAGCCTGATAGCCTGTACACTGAGTTTTAGCCCTTCGGCTACGCTCAGGGCTAAAGTTCTGGCTCGTTGTTTTTGTGTTTTACTTGGGTATTCTGGGGTGTTTGTGGTGGTTGCTCTTCCTTCAGGAAGGGATTATCGTGACCGCTCTCATAAAGCACCCCTTTAAATTTTTGGACACCGTTAAAGGTGTAAGCTTTGCCCAGTTTTGTCCCAGAGAGAACAGTTCCTTCCAGTTCGTAGGTCAACCCCTGCACTCGACCCGTTGACTGGAAATGGACTTTAGCTTTCACGTCCGACTCTTTTAGGCGCTTAATAAATTCGGGCATTGTGGGATTCCCTTCGGCACAGTGGTCGATTAGCTTAAGAAGTCGAATTTGCACAGGTACTTCTTTTGATTGTTCTCGCTGGAGCTTTTGCCACTGCCCGTTGGTGAGGTTTCTTTTCTCGTAATCCCAACTGGCTGTAACTTCGGTCAGGTTGAATTCTTGCTCTAATTCCCGAATGGCAATCTCAGAGCGTCTCCAGTCTCGCCATGCTGAGACTACCCTATGGTCGGTTTGTCGAACTCGGTTGGCGACAATGTGGTAATGCGGACGTGGCTTGTCTTCAAATTCGGTGTCGATATGCTTTACGGCTACCCACTGGCAGTCTCCAAAGCCAATTTTATCCAGGTATTGGTTGATGAGTTCTAACGCCTTTTGGTCAGACACATCATCTTCAGTGCTTGGGCTTAGACTGATATGGGCGACAGGTTGCTTCACCTTGGCGTTGAACTGGGTGATTGCACGGAATTCTCTGGCTAGCAACCCTGGTGTTTTCCCTGCCATATTCCCACCTAAGTACTGGGCATCGGGCTTTTCAAAGACATAGGCTAGAACACCAGAGAAGCCATTTCCTTTAACCGTTTTGCCTATCATTGAGTAGCAGCTCCAGTTGAACTTGTTTGACCAGACTGGAAACTTCCTCTACCACCGTGATTGCTTCCTCTACGTTTGGGATGAACTGACCGGATGCTAGAGCAGTATTCATCGCCCGAATTTGTTGGTTCAGATTTACTCCGATTTTTCCCAACTCCTTGGCAGTATCCAAATTGATTTGGGGTTGAGGGCGTGGAATTTGTCGGCGTTCTACACAACGTCGGATGAAATTACTCAAATCCATCCCTACTGATGCGGCTTTGTTGTTCCACGCAATTTTTTCGGCTGGGGTTAGCCTGAGTTCGTATCTGGCTGTGTAAGTTTTTGGACGGGACATGATGTGTGTGTGATGGTATTTTGCCTCGCAGAGCAAGCTGCCCACCCCGTTCCGTCCAGGAAGGGGGTCATCCGGTACGGATGTGGGCTTGGCTTGCTCCTTTGGGGGAAGCTATGCTGTTGAGAGACTATATCGATAGTACTGCCCGTCTCTGGGGAAGCCAACAAGTTTTGAGGAAATATACCGAGGGATGGATGTCGTTAAGCTGAAACAGCCTCAGTCCGAAATCTATCTAGCGGCAGATGTAGCCCTATAAAACCTGCCAGGTAAGCGTTGTAGGTTGCGTTACGGGTTACATCTATCTCTTGGTGCATAGATTTTTTAAGTACTCCATTGCAGTATTAAGGAGGAAATAGGTAGATGGAGGACAGGGAAAAACATCAAGGGGAGTCAAAATGGCTATGAAAAATTGTCTGTTTTGCCCTGTTTATTGAGAGTAGTAATCAATAAGCTGAAAACTTTGGGTTTAGGTTAAATTCTGTGCATGAGTGTTTTTCAGAATTTCCCTAATAGTTACCTAAGTTTCCCTGGTTTTCCCCTGATTTATCCTTAGCCTACAAATAAGGAAGGTTAAAGGAATTTTGCCATGGGGAAAAGTACGAGACCGCCAAATTTAACAATGACCATTGACTTTGGCGGGTCGCTAACCAAGGCTATTTTTGCTGATGCGTTTCTGAATGAATATCTTTTGGTGATGGAACCGGAAGTTATTTCTGTTCCGGCTGCGGCGATCGCCGCATACGAAGAAACCAAGCTAGGTAGCCCCGACCTAGCGGATGCGGCTTGGATTTCGATTGAAGATCACTCTTACGTGGTGGGGTATCTGGCTCAATCTAAGTTTCACGGGAATCCTGGGTTATCATCGCTCAAATACGAACGAGCGTTTCCTAAAGCATTAGCCGCTGTGTGGGTTGCGTCTAGAGTGCTAAAGCTTAAACGGAAGTTTACCGTGGCGTTAGCTATCTTGATGCCCTCGGCGGAATATGAGTCGGGTAAGCAGTTGTATCAGATGCTCTGGGATGGTTTGAAAAATTTTGATACGCCTACCGGAAAAATTAATGCCAATCTAACTCATTTTGATTGCAAACCAGAAGGGGGCGGCATTTATATGATGAGTCGCCAGAAAATGGGCGATGAGGCTAAACGAAAGACGATAGCCGTTGTGATGGTGGGTTATCGGAATGCTTCGGTTTTACTTTCCGAGCGGGGACAAGTCACCCAGCGCAAGACCTCTAACCTGGGCTTTATCAAAATGGTTGAGCAAGTGGAGGGGCGAATCACTGGTTTGCCTTCAACATCACAACTGGCTCGTGCGATCGCCTTGGCGGGAGTTCATGTCGAGTCTCGGTATTTAGAACCGTTGTCAATGTCGAGTACTCCTCAGACTCGCACCGAGGAAGTAGACCGACTGGTGATGGTGGTTAAATCCTGTCGGGATGAATATGCCTTGGCTTTACGCAGTTGGCTCAGAGAAGTCTTGCCGCGTCAGACCGATTTAGATTTGGTGGTACTGTGTGGAGGAACGGCGGAATACATGAAGCCGGAACTGGAGCAAGTATTCGATTATACGGAGGTGAGCTGGAATGCTGATATCCAGCTCCCAGACCATCTGCAAACGGAAGATTTGGGAAATCGACTTTGTGACGCTTATGGTACTCACCTTTATTTCAAGGGTGTGATTGCCAATGCTCTTCGTTTAGATTCACCTTCTGTTGTGGCGGCGTCTGGGTGATGGAGAAGTCTCAGAATGGTCAAGGGCAAGTCGATATCTATTTTCGGTTTCGAGCCTTGTCCAAAACACCGGATGGTATTTTGTTGAAGTTTCTCAAGAAACAAAAGGACACTGGTTTTTCCAAAGAGATGGTATTAAGGGCTGCACGCGCCTTTTGGCTTGCAGAAGCTTATCAAAATTGTGGAGTAAAGCAAGGGGCTGAGTTAAAAAAGCTGGCACAAAACATGATTTTGGTACTGGAAGATCAGGCGGCTTACCTTCGGGCTATGTTTAATCTCGAACGACCTTCGTGTCAGCAAATTCCATTCCCGATTTACGCCACTCCCCCAATTAATGCTGTACAAGCGCCACTACAAGAACCAACGCAAGAACTAGATAAAGTCCATCCGGTAGAAGAAGAAAGTCTAGCTTGGGGTTCTGTCCCTCCATTAGATACAGGGGGATTGTAATCAAGGATTTTTAACAATGCCTGGAGGCACTCGTGCAGCATGATTTTCGGTTTCGATTGCAACCTTTGAAGTCTAGTCCTGATACAGTTTTGCTTTCCTACATTAAATCACAAGGAAAAGCGTCAAATGATTTGGTGCTTAGGGCGATTCGAGCATTCTGGATGCCTTTTGCTTACCAGGATTGCGGAGAAAAGCAGGAACAGGACTTGAAATTGTTAGCTGCCAATATGGTGTTTGTCCTGGAAGACCATGCTAATTATCTCCGAACCACGTTCAATTTGCCTAGTTCGATGGTTACAGGAAAGCGATGGTGAAATGCAGTATAGCGTCTTAACTTTGGAGAATTTATGAGCCAAATACATTTCGTTGACGGCGAAAAGGGGGGAGTTGGTAAATCGTTTTTTACCAGGGCGCTTGTTTATCACTGTCTAGCCCGGAAGTTAAATTTCCACTTGATAGACAGCGATCGCTCGAACCCTGATGTTCATAAGCGCTACCCGGATATCTCTCAAACCATCTTCTTTAGTGAGGTCGAAAAGAAAAGTAACGATGCAGACAGAATCTTCGAGCTGTCTCTGGAAATGCCCTGTATCGTAAATCTTCCCAGCCAAATCGAGGTCATAGTCTCTGGTTGGATAGCACGTAACGGTTTGACTGATGAACTGGGCAAGGAATACAAGCTGGAAATCTATAAGTGGTTTGTCTGCACCGGGGGGCATGACTCGATTACCCTGTTTATCGAGTCCTGTGAAAAATTTGCCTCAAAAATTAAGCACGTTCTCGTCCAGAACTACTTCTCAGCCGATGAAGATGACTGGGAGATGATTTACCGGGAGTATCCCAAGCTGGAAGAAGTCATCAAAGCACATAATATCCCCACTTTAGCCTTCCCCCGGCTGGGAACCACGGATAAGAACCTAATCGACCAAAATCAGTGGACATTTGAGCGGACGGTTGACCGAGAGAATACGCAAATCGGTGCTTTGTCCAAGCAGCGGGTGGTAACGTTTTTGCGATCGCTCTCCCACAACCTAGACCAGCTTGGTATTTTCACCCCAGAAGCCTTTAAGACTCACTCGGCAAAAGCCAAGAAGCCAGCGGCATGAAACCTTCCCTGCTAGACAAGCTCCTCGATGGGCGGGATGAAGTGTTTAAGCGTAAAGTCCTTCATCTGGTTAGTCAGACGGGCTACTCAGAGAATGACCCGTTGTTTGTCATTCTTATCGTCACCGGCACATTGCAAACCTTGCTCAACGACAAGCCTGCCGAACTTGAGCAGATGTTTGACCGTTGGTTTGGTTCAGTCACTAAGTCCCTGGATTTAGTTGAGCAAGAAATTGTCGAACGTCAGAAAACTGCCATTGCGGAGGCGGCTGGCGACTTAATCAAAAAGGCTGAACGTCAGGAAGCGAGTCGATTTTTCAAGTCAATTTTACCAGGTGCGATCGCATCTTCTGTTCTGGTGGTGGTGGGGTTTGTCGCTGGGATAACCGTTCCCCCAGTGATGCAGGGAGGGTATGTGGCAGGGGAGCGTTTGACGGCTGAGGATGTAGAGGTGCTGCGATGGGCAAAGTCGAACGATGGGTTTTATGCAAGGCAGTTGCTGGAGTGGAATGCGGATTACTTAAAAGTGTGTGAGCGAGACATCGTAAATATCCCAGTGAAGTTGAAGATGGGGACACAAGAGGCGAAACGTGGATTTTGTCTTCTGTACACCAAACCTCCAGAGGAGAGATTCTAACGATGTCGAGCTACCCTTTAGTCTTGATTCCTAAAGTATTAGCAGATTTTCGCACTTCGGCAAGGCTCAGTGGACACACTTCGACGAAGCCTGTGGTTACGAGTCAACACGGCAGTCGCTACAACGGGAGGGACTTTCGCAACGCGCTACAGTCCTTAAAAAGCTCACGGGAATTGAGGCGTTCTATAAGAGGCTGGAAAACGTTCTACAACTTGCCCCGTCTCCTTTGTGGACGAAGCGGCAAGCTAAGGAAATGGCAAAGTGTCAGGTGCGCGATAAGTATCTGAAATCTAAACTCAACTGAGGATATTGAGATGAACATCCCACATTCCGCACTTCAAAATGTAGTATAACTGAAGTATGAAGGGCGCTCGCTAAAACGAGGTATTGGCTGAGTAAAAATACTTAGTTAATTAACGGAGCCAAGATTTGACTCAATGAATCAACAG